>JAGXIC010000015.1 GCA_024635875.1 Pricia sp. | reverse complement strand
CTCTTGAATCTTAGTAAAGAAGATGTGAAAATCCATATATACGATAGTAACAATCGTCTTGTTTTTTCAGAAAAGCGTGAGAACGAAATGATTATTGGAAAGGTCCTTAATTTCAGGCAGGCTTTCAAAGATCGTTATTCGGTAGTCGTAACAGACAGTGATAATACCTATTACGAGAGTATTGTAGTACGATAGATAGGGAACTCAATACGAGAGTTCAGTTCAGATGGTTTAATCAAGTTGAGTTGGGCCCAAAGGCTTTGATGCAGAATGTAATTCAGTATCTCCTTTGGGCTCTTTTTAAATTCTCAAATACCACCACGCCCAATACATTAACCCAAATTGCAGGGGAATCCTCAAGATCAATATCCATTTAGGAATACCTGCGGATGCCTTTTCGCCCGAAAGCATATAAAAATGGACCAGAAGAAACGCCGCGAGCATACTGATAATGCCATAAATCGAGAGGTCTTTCGTAGCCGGAAAGCACAAGCCGATACCCAAGGCTATTTCCGCGACACCGCTCAGAATGACCAAGAGTTTATGCCTCGGCAAGTACCGCGGCATAATCCGTAAATAAGCCTTCGGTTTAATAAAGTGCATCACGCCCGCAAAGATGTACATTGCCGCCATGAGATAAAGGTGCCAGGGGAAGTTCAGGTTCAAAATTAATTTATTGATTTATAAGTTTAATAAAGGATGATTTTTCAATGGCTTAAGCTGCCCCAACGCTGAGCATCCAAAAGCGAGCATCCCATGTCAAATCGCCCCTTCAAAGATACTTCTTCATTCGTTCCTTTTTATACTCCGGTACCGAATCATTGTCCATAAACAAACGCAAAACTTCAGTTTTCTTTTTTTTGGCGAACAAGAGGTGAAAAAATTGATTAACGGTCAAGGTATTCTTAGATTGCTGTATCAACGCCATCGTATCGCCTTTTTTCACTTCCCCCTCTTCCAAAACGCGCACATAGGTGCCGGGGCACCCGTGTTCGATATATTTTTTAAGGATTTTCTGGTCATTGAACCGAATTCCCAATTTGTAGCAGGGCTCGCGGGGCTGCGAAATTTGAACTGTGGCGCTTCCTATCTTAAAGATGTCCCCGACCCGGATGATGGACTCGTCCAAACCTCTGACCGTCAAATTTTCGCCGAACATACCCCAGTCCCAATCCAACTCGGGGTATTCTTTTTTCCAGAAAGGATATTCATCCGCAGAGAACAAAAAACAAGCCTTGTTGATGCCTCCATGGTGCTTGCGATCGATAACGTTATCCTTGTTCACATCTGTTCTTCCCAAATACAGCGCCTCTGAAACAGGATATTTGAAGATACCTGTTTTCTCTTCCTTTCCGTTCCATAAAAAAGTTGTTGGATTACCGATATTGGTAGAAACGATTCGCATACCCCAAAAATAAAAAACCATCCCGGTTAAAGGATGGTTTTCTTGAATTAACTCCGAAAAATTGGCAAACTGTGGGGGAACTTACCTAAAAGTATCAGTCACCAACTACGGAGCCAACCCAAAGCCCGGTTAAAAGGCTATATGAAGTACACATTAAATTTCGGATTCCATTTTTAGACCATCCATTTTTTCGAATAGGGGCTTGAATTCCATGGCATGTAAAAACAGGATGTTCTCGCCGATATTTTCAAAGTCATATATGACCTCTTGGCCTTCATGATTTATGAACATCGAATCGCCTTTTTTGATTCGCACCAAAGTAATTTTGCCGTTAGCATAGCGGCTAATCGCTATTCCTTCGGTCATCGACATGAAGTTGTAATTGCCGCTGATTTTTCGAAAAGGAAGACGTTCTCCCGGCAAGAGTACGACTTCCCACACTTTTATCGTATCGTTTTCGAAAAGTAGTTTTTGGCCTAAACGCCCATCGATTTTGTTTCTTTGTAACTCCAATAATTTGGACGGTTCCCAAGAATCAAAGTTGCCAGAGGGGTTCAGTTCTATGCATTTCATTATCGTGGGGTTTTTCGGTTAGCTTTTATTTGGGAATACACTATATATACCGTAATCATCAGAAGTACCGGCAATACCATCAAATCGTACCTGACCTCGTAATTTTGGCCTAAGGATGGTAGGGTCTGTAATTGAAACTCCCAAAGAAAGAATAGGGACCAAATAAAAATCAGCAATACCCACTGCTTTTTGTCGGCTCTTTTCATAGATTTGGATTAGGTCGATACGGATGTGTTTTTCATTCGCGGTGCAAATATTTGAAAAGTTGTAAGGGAAATCCTAAAAATTAGTATGCGAAGAAGTTCGGAATTCAGAATTCCGAACGAAAGCAACAATACTTATACACCTTGAGGGAATTTTTAGGAATTGTGACTTTTTAAAAAAAGTCCAACATCAGGAATCAGAACCGCAAGCTCCCCTTAGAAACTAGGGTCTGAATTCACACCATAATGTGTTCTTTATACTTTGATGGTGTAGTTCCTGTAAATTTTTTGAAAGCGGAATAAAAGGCACTTTTGCTGTGAAAGCCCACTTCGTTACCGATACCTTCGATGCTAAGATGGGTATATTGGTCGTTCTCTAGTAGATTTTCGGCTTTCCGTATCCGGAACCGATTGACATACGCATTGAAGTTCTGATGGCATATCATATTGATGGCGGTAGAAATGCGCTTGGGGTGTATGTCAAGTTCCTTGGCGAGATCGACAATGGTCAAATCCGTATCCGTAAAAGGCTCAGCTTCTCTCATATGGTCATCGATACGCTGCATCAACTTCTGAAGACTGTCGTCGGATAGGGCCGGCAAATCTGCCTTTGTCGAAAGTTTTTGTGAAATGGCTTCAAAATCCTTTTTTTTGGCAAGCAGGGACAGAATGTTTCGCTGTTGGACCCCGTGGTACGATACCCAATAAATCAAAATCAGGTCGAAGGCCGCAAAGAAAATTTTGGCAACCAAGCTGTCAATTATCGTTGTAGAGAAAATAGTGTAAACCATTGACCCGGAAATATTATAAAAAAGAAAATTACGGGCCCATGTCAATTCTTTAGACTCGAGCATCGAAAAGTAATTGCGTACCTCGATTTTGTGTTGAAACAAGAGCCGTAATATATAGATGCCTATGCTTAGCCCGTACACAACCTTACAATAAAAATAAATGTCGTAGCCCCAACTGGCGGTAATGGCTAATTTAGTGGTATAGGGCAAGAAGAAAACGGCTATTTGTGCAATAAAAGCCGCAATGCCCGGGTAAAGCACCCAATACTTCGTTTTCTTATTGGAAAAAATACATATTTGGTGCACGTATACATAGAAAATAGGGAAATGTAACCAAAAAAAGTCGAAGGGTAACAGGTAGAGGTTAGGATATAAAAGATAGACGTTCAAGCTATCCAAAACGATGGGGATAGTCTCGAGACCGAACAATATCAGGAAAATTCCGAGATATAAGGAACTCCTATATTTATTCTTGTTCAAGAATATCAATAGCCCGCCAAGCGTTATCGCTTGTATAAAGCCCACGGTTTCGAATAAGGCGTAAAGGTTGTAGTCAAGTTCCATTATGGTCAGTCAGACTTGATTACAATATAAGAATATCTAGATGGAAATAGGCGAAAAAGATTACAAGTAGTTGTTCAAATTATTTGGATGTACCGACTACCGGAGCGAGAAAACTAATTTGAATCATTTTCTTGGGCGTGCATGACGCGATACGGTCCTAAAAACAAGGTTATACTGTTTTAGGTTGTTTCCCGTTATTGCGATGTATTATGATTTGAATGTATTGAAACCTGTATAAACCAAAAATAGTGGTTTTCAGGTATTTTATGGGTTGAAACACTTCTTTCAAAGCCCGGAAGATTAAGTGCGGAACACTAAACACTAAACATCCATCTTTTTTCCTATTTTTACCCCATGGCACTTTTCACCTTTCTATTGTTCACGGGTTTCGTGGCATTCTATGCTACTTGGAAATTACGCCGCGATAAACTGAATACGCAAGACGGCTATTTTTTAGGCGGTAGATCCCTAACGGGTATCGTAATCGCAGGATCCTTATTGTTAACCAATATTTCTACGGAGCATTTGGTGGGCATGAACGGCTCATCGTATCGAAACGGTGCCATAATTGTCGCTTGGGAGGTCACCTCGGCCTTGGCCTTGGTCATCGCCGCCCTGTATTTCGCGCCGCGGTATTTGAAAATGGGGTTGACCACTATCCCCGAATTTTTGGAAAAACGTTTTGATGGCTTGACCCGTACACTTGTTGCGCTGCTATTGATTCTTTCGTTCGTGGTGACCCTGCTACCTATCGTTTTGTACACCGGTGCTTTGAATATTGAGGCTATCTTCGAGATTTCAACGCTGTTGAACGTAACCACGGACCAGGGTATATGGATAACCATCGTCGTCGTCGGAACCATCGGCGCGGTCTACGCTATTTTCGGAGGCTTGAAAATGGTAGCCTATACCGATACAATCAATGGCTTCGGCCTGCTCGTCGCTGGACTTTTAGTTCCTATTCTGGCCCTTCTGGCCATTGGCGACGGCAATCTTTTCGATGGTATGGGCACAGTTTTTAAAAATAGCCCCGACAAATTTAATGTCATCAGCCACGAACCGGGAGTAGGGGAAGGCGCACGCACGTCCATTCTGCCTTTCGAGGTTTTGTTTACGGGCCTCATGATCAACCAAATTTATTTTTGGACGATGCACCAATCTATAATACAACGTGTATTAGGTGCCGTAAACCTCAAAGAAGCGCAAAAAGGACTATTATTTACAGGGCTATTAAAAATTTTGGTGCCTCTGGTCATTGTTTTGCCGGGATTGATCGGTTTTTATTATTTTGGGGATAGCCTTTACGACAATCCCGACAATGTATATCCGCTTTTGGTCAAAAAGGTATTGCCCCTATGGTTGACCGGATTTTTTGTTGCCGTTATGATGGGCGCCATTCTCAGCACCTTCAATTCCGCCCTGAACAGTGCCGCCACGGTTTTCAGTCTCGACATTTTTAAAAGGTATATCCAAAGGGATGCTTCCGAAACAAAATTGGTCTCACTCGGCAGATGGACGTCGGCGGTACTGGCTATTTTTGCCATAGGCATCGCCCCCTTTGTGGCCAAAGCTCCCGAGGGTCTTTACCAGTTGTTACAGCAACTCAACGGCATCTTTTTCATCCCCATTGCCAGTGTCATCATTGCTGGATTCCTGTTTCCCAAGGTATCCGCGGCCGGGGCTAAAATCGGACTGCTGTTCGGACTTTTATTTTATATCATCATGTATTATGTGGTTCAGGTCGAACTGCACTTCGTGCATATTTGGGGTATAGAATTCGTTTTGAACATCCTAATTATGCATTTGGCATCCCGATTCTTTGCTAGGGAAGTGAAATTCGAAATGGTAGATTCCGGAAAACTAGATCTAAAACCTTGGAAATATGCGAAAGGCTTCAGTTTGTTTCTAGTAGTTTTCACCGTAATTTTGTACCTTGTATTAGGAAATGTTTAGTAGAATGCGAAGCCTGTCACACATCGATTCTATTAACTAGAAATTTTTATAATCCTGATTCAGATAGCGGAAACACCGAGCATCGAACATAATCAAACTTGAATTTGACACCATGGAAACAAAAACATTCAGAAACTACGAAGCCGTTGACATAAAAGCGGCCGTTAAGGAACATTATCGAAAAATGCGTAAAAACCAGACCTACGATTATGTGCAGCGCATGCATAATAAATACCTGAATTTTGACAAGCCAATGGATCTTTGGGAGGCTATGGGGCATTTAAACCGCCTAATCGATGTTAGCGATCCCGATCTTGATCTGCCGAACGTACAGCATCTGATCCAAAGTGCCGAGGCCATCCGTGCCGATAATCGACCGGATTGGATGCAATTAACCGGACTGATCCACGACCTGGGGAAGGTCATGTTCCTCTGGGGCAGTGATGAAGACGGTACCAGTCAAGACGAGCAATGGGGTACGGTGGGCGATGTCTTTGTGGTCGGATGTGAATTGCCGGATACCTGCGTATATCCCGAATTCAATCAATTAAATCCCGATATGCACGATGAACGCTACAATACGCCCACAGGGATCTACGAAGAAGGCTGCGGTCTCGATAGTCTGGATCTCGCGTGGGGCCACGATGAATATTTGTACCAAGTTTTGAACAACCATGCGGCCAACAACTTGCCCTCGGAGGCCATGGTCATGATACGCTACCATTCCTTCTATCCTTGGCATACGGGTGGAAGCTACAAAACGCTGTTAAACGATGCCGATGCGAAATATTTAGAGCTTATCAAGGACTTCAATAAATACGATCTTTACACTAAAAGTCAAAAGATATACGAATTGGATGAAGTACGCGACTACTATGAACCTATTGCAAAGAAATATTTAGGTGACGGGCCCATCTTTTGGTAGACCGTGCAGTTTTCACAACCATTTCCGGTGCTTGAAATAGACCAACATGCCAATGGCTACAACGAACATCACGCCCCACATGATAAAATAGCTGTATTCATATTTTAGTTCGGGTACAACTTCGAAGTTGGTACCGTAAATACCGGCAATAAAGGTAAGGGGAATAAAGATGACCGAAAAGATGGTCAAGAATTTCATGACATCGTTCAACTTGCTACTTATGGTCGTATGGTAAATGTTGAGCTGATCGGAAAGTATTTCGCGATAGGTTTCCGATGAGTCGGTCGCTTGATGGATATTGTCCAAAAGTTCTTGAAAGTGTATATGTGTGCTTTCGGTAATCAGTTCCGATTCCATTTTAGACAAGGTCATGATCATATCTTTTGCGGGGGTAATGTTCTTTCGCAAAAAGTTCAATTCCCTCTTGTAGGAATAGATGTTGTCGATGACACTTTTCTTAGGTTCCAATAATAGATTTTCTTCGAGCATTTCAATTTTCTCACCCAATTCGCCGATAATATAGATGTAATTATCCACTACAATGTCCAAAAGTGCAAACGCCAAATAGTCGATGCCCCCATTTCGTATTCGTTTTTTTTGGCTCCGGATCCGTTCACGAACCGGTTCGAAAACATCCCCTTTTTTTTCTTGAAACGACAATAGAACCGTATCCGTTAGAATCAGGCTCAAATTTTCTACCGAAATATGATTGGTATCGCCGTCTTGTTGTAGCATTTTAATAGATATTACGATACAATCCTGAAATTCCTGAACACTGGCCCTGGCATGTATATCCATTACCTCGGCAAGAACGAGGGTATCAAATTCAAAACCTTCGGCGACCGCTTCTATAACTGAGCTATCGTGTAACCCATCGATGTTGAACCACGTTATTGTAGATTTTTTCCTATAGGGAAGTATATCCTCAACCGCTTTTATTTTAGTTTCTTCTAGGTTTTCCGCGTCGAAATCGACTAGGCGGAGTATAACCTCGTCCATCTTCTTTTCCCCTCGAAAAGAAATATCATCGGGCGAAAGGCCAATATGTTCTTTTCTTTTTTTGACGAACCGGGATATATTAGGGGGTGTTATAGAGATTTTCGGTGTCTTTATTTTCATAAGGTCTTGAGTATTGCTTGATAAGATACACATAAAATGATCGACATGTTTCGAACATTTGATTAGTGAGTAGCACGGGGTATTACGATAGAATTGGGGGTCTCACGCCTATAGACTTTTTTGTTGTTCGCTTTGCACCACGTACAGTACGCTAAAAAAGGAACTGAGCGATTTGCGTTAAGCGTTTGGCCGAAAACCGTTTGTTTTATCCGACTTTAAATTGAAATTAAAACACATCGGTTTGTAGCCTCCGAATCCTCAGGGGTATTTTAGTCTTTAGAAATATGAAAAATCGCATCCCCTTGGGTGACAATGGGCGCCTCATTGATACAAATAAGGTAGCCCGTGTGTGGTGCCTTAATTTTACGCTCGAAATAGCCGAACGGCCCTGAAATACTTCCAAGAAACTCTCCCTTTTTTACTTTTTTCCCCAAATCCACAAAAGGATGGAACATTCCGGAATATTTGGCACGTATCCATTGGGTGTTTTGCAAAATTACCGGTTCGGAGGATTTTACGACCAGCTGCTCGATTTCTTTTTCGAATTGCCGTATGCCCAAGTGCTGCATAATTCGCAATGCCCCGGCAATTCCCATTTGGGTTACCACTTTATCGACATGTATGGATTTTCCACCCTCAAAGAGCAATACCTTTTTTTGCAGTTTGTACAAGGTCTCCCGAAAGGATTTTTCCTTGCGCGCCGAACGGATTATAAAAGGGGGATCGAAGACCTTTGCCAAAGCAAGACTTTCGGGATCCTCGCCGCCAACGCGGATTTGGGGAACATTGAATCGGCTGTCGCCACCGGTGTGGTAGTCGATGCAATAATCGGCCAAGGGTACAATTTCTTTGATGATATGATACGCAAATCGGCTTGCCAAAGAACCCCTTGGACTTCCTGGAAATACGCGGTTGAGGTCTCTACCGTCGGGAAACTGCCGTTTTTGGTTTAGAAATCCGAAAACATTGACCACGGGAATACAGATAACCATGCCGCTCTCCGGCTTGTTGTATTTTTTCGCGATCAGCTGACGCACGATTTCGATACCGTTGATCTCGTTACCATGTATACCGCCGGTAATGAGTAGGGTAGGACCGTCTTTTTTGCCCCGTTCGATTATAATTGGCACCTGTATCTTCGTGCGTGTATGCAATTTGGCAATATCAAGGTTCACCAATGCCCCTTTTCCTTTCGCAATACTTTGGCCTAGGATTTCAATTTTAGAGGCTGTTCGGATTTTTGTCATTGCAATTTTTATAGGTCATTTTTGATGCAGTTTAAGGCAAAATTTTTGAAGATAGCAGAGCTATCGTCTAAAATTTTAACGAGGAAATGCGCAAAATGGGGCATAAAAAAACACTGGATAAATTTCCGATCAGCCTCTTACTGTTCCGCATGCCGTTCAACGTACTTGATGATCATTCCGGCAATGTCCTTGCCGGTGGCCGCTTCGATGCCTTCAAGCCCTGGTGAAGAATTGACTTCAAGTATCAAAGGTCCCCTTTCCGATTGCAACAGGTCTACCCCGGCAACGCCTAGGCCCATGACCCTAGCCGCCTTGATGGCCGCATTTTCCTCCTCATCGGAAAGCTCGATGATATTGGCCGTACCACCTCGGTGGAGGTTAGATCGGAACTCGCCCTCCTTACCTTGGCGTTTCATGGCGCCGACGACCACGCCGTCGACCACGAAAGCCCGAATATCGGCACCTTTGGCTTCCTTGATAAATTCCTGTACAATGACCCTTGCCTGTAGACCGTTGAAAGCTTCTAGTATTGATTCCGCAGAATTTCGTTTATCGGCCAGTACCACACCCAGCCCTTGCGTACCCTCCAAAAGTTTAATCACCACAGGTGCACCTCCGGCTTTGTCTATAATTGACCCGACATCCCTCGAGTAGTTGCTAAAAACCGTTTTGGGGAGACCGAGGCCTGCCCTGGAAAGAATCTGCAAACTTCTCAATTTGTCCCTTGATCGTACCAAGGCCTGAGATTCTACTGCGGTGAACACTTTCATCATCTCGAACTGGCGAACCACCGCCGTACCATAAAAAGTGATGGAGGCCCCGATACGCGGAATAACACCATTGATTCCGGATAGCTCTTCCCCTTTGTAGGTGATTCCCGGTTTTTTCTTTTCAATGATGAGGTCGCATTTGGAGTGGTCGACCACTTGCATGTCGTGCTTTTTCTTCTTTCCGGCCTCGATTAGGCGTTTGGTAGAATATAAATTCGGATTTTGGGACAGTATTACAATTTTCATGAATAGCGATGTTTTTTTATTATTCCCGCAAAGCTGGGAAATCTCTACAACTGCTTGGAAAAGTACGATAAATTTATCTGAGCCTTATAAAAATGCAAGTTTTTTAATGCATCGTTCTGGGGGAAAATGCTCGCCTATATGCGACGACCTTAATGTGATTTGCTGTTCGCTTTGCGCTATGCACGGTACACAAAAAAAGCGTAGAGCGATCTACGTATGGCGTTGGGCGAACGGTTGAACTTTAACCGACTTTGATTTGAAATCGAAACCTATCGGTTTTCACCCCCTGAAGAATTCGGGGGTAATTTAGTGATGTTTTCAGGGTTTTTTGTCCCTTAGCGATTTGTATAAATTCCGCTCCAGTTTAACATGGCAAGGACTACTATTTTTTTGTTGAGATATGGAATAATTCTTGTGGTCTTTGATATAAGTTTTGAACAGGTAATTCTCAAGATTTCTTCAATAAATGGAATTCGTGTGAAAAAAGCTATACTTATTTTACGTTTTTTAATGGCTGTTTCCGTCAGTGCCCAAGAAGAATTTATTAGAGGAAAACTTTTGGATGCGGTTACGGAAGAACCTGTTCCGTTTGCCACTGTTCGTGTTAAGGGAAAGTACAAAGGCGTCATTTCCAACGAGGACGGTGGTTTCCGAATTCCACAAATCTTTAAGTCGTATGGGGATACACTAGAAATTTCGAGTATGGGCTATAAGGAGTTGCAGTGGCGTATGACCAATCTTTCCCCCGAAGACATAAATATTCTAAGGCTTACCCCGGGTGTCTTTGAACTCAACGAAGCCATTGTCCGGGCAAAGGAAATAAAGGGTTTGAGTGCCAAACAGATCGTTAGACGTGCCATCCGCAACATTCCAAAAAACTACCCTCAAAATTCT
Organism: Pricia sp.; assembly: GCA_024635875.1. Lineage (GTDB taxonomy): Bacteria > Bacteroidota > Bacteroidia > Flavobacteriales > Flavobacteriaceae > Pricia. The sequence continues at coordinate 2,690 of JAGXIC010000015.1, read as the reverse complement.
TTTTCCACAATCGGATATTATCGGGATTATCAAAAGGATGAAAAGGAGTATGTCAACCTGAACGAAGCGATTTTGGAAGTTTTTGATCAAGGTTTCGATACATCGGACAGTGCTACGACAAAAGTTAGATTATACTATTATGCATTAAATACTGATTTTAAGCAAGATACGACGTCATCGATTTCTTATGACTACGAAAACTATCAAAAGACGATCGATGATGCCTATCTATCCGATTTTTGAGATCGATACGGAGTAACAGCGTGCTTACGACAAACTTTATCTGAATTATATTTCGTTTCACAATACCTTCCGGATACTATTACCACCCTTGTTTCAAATCAAGGATATCACCGTTGATTTAGAACAGCAAGTTTTTGTTATTTATTTCAACAACCCCATAAAAGAATCATCAGCACTTTCTTTAAAGAACTATTATTTTAAGTATCGTGATGAAAAGGTTATTTTCAGAAAAGTAACCGTAGCAGACGATAAAATTTACCTATATCCACAGTTGGAAAACAAGAACCTCAAAAAAATGTTTTCTGAAATCAACGACATCCTAAAAACGGAAAAGCAAGAAAATATCCATGAAAAAGTTTCTGAAATCCTTACCACCAAAATCGAAGGTGTTGAAGATGTTGATGGAAATTTAGTAAACGAGATTCGATATAAGAATTATAACCAATTCCGTGAATTTTTTGTGCAAGAATTGAATCCGAAAATCACGGTGCCATACGATACACTCTTCATGAATAACAACAAGCCCATCTTTGACGATCAACCCATTTCAAAACCAAGAAATTTTGACGAGTACTGGATGAATACCCCTTTGAAATCGTTGATAGAATAGTAAAATAGTAGTAGTAATGCTTAAAGCGTATAGTTTGAGCTTTATCCGTATTCTTAATATTTAAAAACTAAAAAACCGTCTCTAGTTATTGCCAAAGACGGTTTTCTTAAAGGTAACTATGAACTAGGCGGTAATATTGGCCGATTTCACGGTTTTTACAATTCTGCCCGCAATGCTGTACGGATCACCGTTAGATGCCGGTCTTCTATCTTCCAACCAACCTTTCCAACCTTTTTCGACCGTAATGATGGGGATTCGAATTGAAGCACCCCTATCAGAAACGCCATAGCTGAAATCGTTGATGGATGCCGTTTCGTGCTTTCCGGTCAAACGCTGATCATTGAATTCACCGTACACGGCAATATGTTCTTTAACAACGGGTCTGAAGGCCTCGCATATTTTCTCATATACTTCTTTTGACCCACAGGTACGTAATACCGTGTTCGAAAAGTTGGCGTGCATTCCAGATCCGTTCCAGTCCCCTTTGACCGGCTTGGGATGGAATTCAATATAGTACCCGTAACTTTCCGTAAGCCGTTGCAATAGGTAACGCGCTACCCACATTTCATCACCCGCTATCTTGGCACCTTTGGCGAACAATTGAAACTCCCACTGGCCACTGGCAACTTCTTGGTTGATACCTTCGAAATTGAGTCCGGCCTGGATACAAAGATCGGCGTGTTCTTCTACGAAAGCCCTGCCATGGGTATTTTTTCCACCAACGGAACAGTAATACATGCCTTGTGGTCCAGGATATCCTCCAACGGGAAAACCCAGAGGTAAGCCGGTTTCCTTGTCCATAATAAAATATTCCTGTTCAAAGCCGAACCAAAAATCATCATCGGGATCGTTGATGGTAGCTCTTGTGTTCGATACGTGGGGCGTGCTGTCGGGGTTCAGTACTTCAGTCATTACTAAGTACCCGTCTTTGCGAGCAGGATCGGGAAATATGGCGACCGGTTTTAAAAGACAATCCGAAGAACCGCCTTCCGCCTGTTTTGTAGAACTTCCATCAAAAGCCCAAATCGGACAATCTTCCAATTTACCACTAAAATCGTTTTCGACTTTTGTCTTGCTCCTGAGGTTTGCAGTTGGTGTGTAACCGTCCAACCATAGATACTCTAATTTCGTTTTGCTCATAATATCGCTAGGTTAATTTTAAATTTTAAAAGTAACAAAAATATGTTTTTTGATGGATTATCCTAATTTTTATGGGGTCAAATGCTTTTAATCTAGTCATTATTTATAATGACCCCAATTTTATGGGGGTAATTTGTCATAAATTAAAATTTTAGAAGATATTTCGTTAAATCCTTAATTCTTATTTTTACTGGAATTTAATAAGGTAAACTATGCCAAAACAACGCTTCGACGCCATTTCGGAAAGTCAAAAAAGAAATCCGATTCGGATACCAGAAAAAGGGAGACGCTCTGAACGCTTCGCGACACATGTATTCAATGAACAGCGCAGGCTTCAATACCTTACCAAAGACGCCTTGGAAAGTGTTCAAAACGCTATTATTTCCGGATCCAAGATCAATCGTAAAATGGCGGATCAGGTAGCCGAGGCGATGAAGGCGTGGGCCATATCGATGGGGGCTACTCACTATACCCATTGGTTTCAGCCTTTGACTGGCACTACTGCTGAAAAGCACGATGCCTTTTTTGACCTGTTGCCCGATGGCAGGGCTTTGGAAAAATTCGGCGGCGGACAATTGGTACAGCAAGAACCAGATGCCTCCAGTTTTCCGAGCGGGGGCATTCGGAATACGTTCGAGGCCCGGGGTTACACCGCTTGGGATCCTACAAGTCCCGCATTCGTTTACGGTACCACGCT
>JAGXIC010000142.1 GCA_024635875.1 Pricia sp. | reverse complement strand
CTGACAGAGGGATTCAGTTTGTCAATTATTCCTTGGCAAACAGTACACGGGCAGAGGGGGGTCAATCCCCACCCGTACCGTTCGGGCGGGTCCCCCCAGCAAAGCTGACACCATACCCGATACGTCGACTGCACTCAGCACAAATCTCAGGGGTGGAGCCTTTACCAATCAAATTTTTAGGTCAAAACCTCGCTCTTAAATGGAAGCGAAGGCATTTTCAAGATCGGTTTTCAAATCATCGAGATCTTCAAGGCCGATAGACAAACGAATCAAATCTTTCGTAACCCCAGTAGATTCCTGTGCGGTATCGTCCAATTGTTGATGGGTGGTGCTTGCCGGATGAATGATCAGCGATTTGCTATCCCCGATATTGGCCAACAACGAAAAGAGATGGGTGTTATCCACGAACTTTTTGGCCGAATCAAAGCCCCCTTTAACCCCGAAAGTTATCAGACCGCTTTGCCCTTTCGGAAGATAGGCCTTGGCCTGTTCGAAATACGGGCTCGTTTTCAGTCCCGGATAGTTGACCCAGGTCACCTCGTCTCTACCCTGCAGCCATTCGGCAAGTGACAAGGCATTTTCACTGATATACTTCATTCGCACACTGAGCGTTTCCAAGCCCTGAATGATCTGCCAAGAGTTGAACGGACTCGCGGCCGCCCCAAAATCCCTTAGCCCTTCGATCCTGGCTTTGGCGATAAACGCCGCTGGCCCTAAGGCTTCATGATAGACCAGGCCGTGATAACCGGCCGAAGGTTCAGTAAATTCAGGGAAGTTTCCGTTGCCATAGTCAAAAGTACCTGCATCGATTATGGCGCCACCTAGAGCTGTTCCGTTGCCGTTGATATATTTGGTCAAGGCATGGATTACGATATTGGCACCGTGTTCGATGGGATTTAAAAGCGCCGGAGTAGCGACCGTGTTATCAACGATAAAAGGAACTTTGGCAGCTTTCGCCTCCGAAGCAATAGCCTTTAAATCCAATACATCCAATTTGGGATTGCCTAGGGATTCTACCAAAATAGCTCTTGTATTTTTAGCTACGGCCTTGCCGAAATTCGAGGCATCCGATGGGTCCACAAATGTCGTTGTAATGCCCAATCTCGGTAAGGTCACGCTCAATAGGTTATAGGTACCCCCGTACATACTGCTACTGGCGACGATATGATCACCACTCTTTAAAAGGGTCATGAGCGTGGTCGATATGGCCGCCATACCCGAGGCTGTAACCGCAGCGGCAATGCCACCTTCCAAAGCTGCTAGGCGTTGCTCGAGTACATCGTTGGTCGGGTTGTTCAATCGGGTATAGATAAATCCCGTTTCCGATAGGTTGAACAGATTGGCCGCATGATCGGAGTCATTAAATACGTACGAGGTATTCTGGTACAGCGGCACGGCACGGGTTCCCCCATGGGCCTTTACGTCATGACCGGCGTGCAGGGCGTTCGTTGAAAATTTTGGATCACTCATGATTTTTGGTTTTAATTGTTAGCATTCTGTTCTATAGCATTCAAAACACTATGCCCATTGGCAGACCGTCCCATGTAAACAGGATAGCTAAAATCAATAAGTTATGAAGAAAGAAAATTACGGGAAGTAACTTTGTTATGTTATCTGCCAAGTAACCCAAACCCAAAAAATTTCGGGGCGGTACGTAGTAGAATGTAGCACCTTCTCCGAGCCATTCCGACAGGTACCGGAGGCCAAAGGGTTGCTAAGGTTTCAAAGGGTCTAATCCCTCCACCTTTCTTGATAACCGATCAATATGTGTTTGAACTTTTGAAAAACAAATATAAGGATGGGAGATGGGATTTTCCTAATATTCATCGATAAAATTTAAACCGGGTCTAAAGAGGTGTTAGAATAAAGGGATATAATATCTTAATTCGAGGGTTCGTTTAAAGAAATAGGATGCCACCGCTTTTCATATTTTTTTGGGATGCGGTTCTTTTTCTATTCGAACGAGCATCTACCGATTCACGTTTATGTCAAAAACGGTGATGGTGAAGCAAAATTTGAAGTAGAAAATATTCGGATGATTTCTAATAGGGGAATGAAAAACAAGGATTTAAAATTGGCAGAAGCGATAATCTGGGAAAATCAAGATATTATCATTTCTAAATGGAAGAATTATCATGGAGAATAAAATGATAATAGTAGAGAAAGTATGGTTCGAAAATAATCATATATGCATTCTAACTAAAGATGGCAGAAAAGGGAGCCACCCTTTAGAATGGTTTCCACGCCTTGAAAATGCCACGGAAAAACAGCGCAACAATTTTGAGCTATCGCCCTTTGGTATCCATTGGCCGGATATCGATGAGGACTTGAGTTATGAGGGGTTTTTTGATTATAAACCCTCTTCAATGCCTTCGAAATAAAATTACAATCCAAAAGCCGCTTTTACCTCCTCGACCCTATCCAATTTTTCCCAAGTAAACAGCTCTACTTCCATTTCTACCCTTCCGCTGTAAGGCGATTCATATACTTTTTTGACGGTAACGGGCGCTTTCCCCATGTGGCCATAGGCTGCCGTTTCTAAATAGATCGGATTTCGCAATTTTAAGCGTTTTTCAATGGCAAAAGGACGCATATCAAACATTTCCGCCACTTTTTCGGCGATTTCGCCATCGCTTAGATCAACGTTCGAAGTACCATAGGTGTCCACATAAATCGAAGTAGGCTCGACCACCCCGATGGCGTAGCTCACTTGCACTAATAGTTCTTCGGCTACCCCGGCAGCAACCAGATTTTTGGCTGCATGACGGGCGGCATAAGCGGCACTGCGATCAACTTTGCTCGGATCTTTTCCGCTAAAGGCGCCACCGCCATGGGCCCCTTTTCCACCGTAGGTATCCACAATGATTTTTCGGCCGGTAAGACCCGTGTCTCCATGCGGACCTCCGATAACAAATTTTCCGGTGGGATTTATGTGATATGTAATTTGGTCATCAAAAAGTTCTTGAATGGCCGCCGGCAACTGTGCCTTGACCCTAGGAATCAAAATTGAGATAATATCCCTTTTTATCCTCGTCAGCATCCTTTCGTCGTCAGTATCAAATTCATCGTGCTGAGTAGAGACCACGATCGTATCGATTCGCTGCGGTAAGTTATCGTCGGAATATTCGATGGTTACTTGCGCCTTGGCATCCAGTCTTAGGTATCCGATTTCCTTTTTTTCCCTCCTTAAATCAGCGAGCACCTGAAGTATCTTGTGCGAAATATCCAAAGCCAGTGGCATATAATTGTCGGTTTCCTTGGTGGCATAGCCGAACATCATTCCTTGATCTCCCGCACCCTGCTGCTCTTTTGATTCGCGATCTACACCATGGTTGATGTCCTTCGATTGTTCGTGAATTAGCGAAATAACTCCGCATGAATCACCACTAAATTGATATTCGCCGTTCGTATACCCGATTTTGTTAATAACATCCCGAGCAATTTGCTGCACATCGAGGTAGGTAGTACTCTTGACCTCCCCGGCCAACACCACCTGGCCCGTAGTAACCAAGGTTTCACAGGCAACCTTACTTTCGGGGTCAAAAGCCAAAAAATGGTCCAGCAAAGCGTCGCTGATCTGATCGGCTATCTTATCGGGATGGCCTTCACTAACGGATTCGGATGTAAACAAATAGGACATAACTTTCGTTTTTTATGGTAGAAACGGATTTGAAAGCAGTGCCTAAAGTAGGGGATAATGACAAATTATCAACTGCTTTAGCATTTTTTCACCCTAAACCTGGTTCTGGCCCCTTTTTGAAGCCAAGACCTGAAACAAGTTCAGGGCAAGAGGTTGCAATCAGTCAAATCCTTCCTCCTTTTTTCTGGGGTAAAAATACATAATTGGAAAAGAAATAAAAATTTTTGGCCTATTGGTTTCCCATTATAATTTTCATCTTCCCCGAGATACTTTGTATATTGTACTCCCCTTTTATAACTAACCATTAATTTGATTCTCTATGCATATTGCGGTCGCAGGAAATATTGGTGCCGGCAAAACTACCTTGACCCGATTGTTGGCCAAGCATTATCATTGGGAGGCCAATTTCGAGGATGTCGTAGACAACCCCTACCTCGATGATTTTTACAATCAAATGGAACGATGGAGCTTTAACCTACAGATCTATTTTCTCAACCAGCGGTTTCGCCAAATCCTAAAAATCAGGGAAAGCGGCAAGGATACTATTCAAGACCGCACCATTTATGAGGATGCCTATATTTTTGCGCCCAACCTTCACGCAATGGGCCTGATGACCAATCGCGATTTCACCAACTACAAAAGCTTGTTCGAGTTGATGGAAAGTCTGGTGCAGCCGCCCGATCTTTTAATCTATCTTCGGAGTTCGATTCCCAATCTGGTCGGCCAGATCCATAAACGCGGGCGGGAATATGAAAATAGTATTTCCATCGACTACCTCAGCCGCTTGAACGAACGCTATGAGGCTTGGGTCCACAACTATGAAAAGGGAAACCTTTTGATCATCGATGTAGACAACATCAATTTTGTGAACGAACCCGAAGATCTGGGTACGGTCATTACTAAAATCGATGCGGAAATCAATGGATTGTTTTGATTAAATAAACCCGTTTTCCCTGGCATGTTCGACTGCCTGCTCACTACCTTCCACTAAAAGAACGGGCGTTGTCTTATATTTTTCGAACAGCCCTTTTACCCGCTGCATCTTTCGTTTATGGTTGACGCTCCTCAGATAAATCGCCAAGATGTTATCGGGATGCAGTTCCGCAATTTCTTTATAGATATCAGCATCGTGTTCACCGCTATCGCCGATCAAAATAAATTTCAGATCCGGATAGGTTTTGAGAATATTGATAATCTCCTTCTGTTTTTGGGGTTTTTCGTCCCGCGACCCAATACCGCCCCATTTCGGGAAATTGCGTAGCAAGATAGGCCCTTTAGGAAAATTGTTTTTGGTCAAAAAAAGTTCCAGATAGCGATAGAGGTTCCAAGGGCTGTGGCTTACGTAGAAGATTGGGTTGGCGGCCTTGCCGGATTTTCCCAGATGCAGCAGTCCGTAAAACTCGGCGGCGCCCTTCAAGGGAGAGCGTTGTCCGGCTTTTTTGAACAAGGTATTAAAGACTACTTTCCACTTTAGGGAAGAGACGACTCCGGTATGGAGTATGGTGTCGTCAATATCGCTGATGACGCCAAAGTCGGCTGATTTTGAGGGAATCAATAGCTCTCCCGGAAAGCGGTTTTGGTGAAGGATTTCCCTTTTCAAGGCGGTATCCGAATATGAGATTTCGAAGTTTACCCATCCTTCATCGTTAGCGAGCTGGCTCAGACCTTCGACCACTGTATCCATGAGATAGTAGCCGCGATTATCGGTAGTTCCCGATAGGGTTTTACCATCCCGAAACCGGACGGTGACCCCTGTGTTACGGATTTCGTCCGTGTCAAAACGCTTGAAAGAATTCCACAACAAATTAAAAAAACCCTTTTTCGAAAGATCGATTTCCTCATCTTCCAAGGTTCTGCCCCGGGCATAAAAATGTGCGTCGGTGCCGTAGCTCTGAAAAGCAATGATCTGAAGTTTATCTTTTTTACCGAACCACGCCATAGGTCTCAAATATATGAAAAAGGTTTCATGCGGGATGTTGGATGCCCGAACCGCGCAGGAAATGCATATTGAAGGTAGGGTGTTTACACAATTTATGATTCAGAAAGACGGCAGCATTGGGAACATTTTGCTCAGAGGTCCGGACAAAAGTTTAGAGGCGGAGGCTGGACGCATCATTAGCAAATTGCCGAAAATGAAACCCGGCAAACAAAGGGATCAAAAGGTGAAGGTAGCGTTCAATATACCTATTAACTTTCAACTGCAATAACATCGCGCACCGTGCACCTTGCACCGTGCAAATATCAAAAAAAGGAAGCCATCTTAAATTTGTTTCGATGGCTTCCCTGTATTTATGATGTCGTATTATCTCCTACTTCCGAATATCAATACTTTCAATAGTAATCTCGGACTCCGAACCTTTAGATTCGACCGTAGTGTTCTCAAAAGCTTCCAACTGACTTTTTACTTCGGCCTGCGTTCCTGTGAAGGTCTTTTCTTCTGTTACCTTTTCGCCGTTTACAACTGAGGTGTAGGCAATTGTAGCTTCGGCCGAATCGCCCATGTCAGTAGTCATTTCAATTTGAATCTCCTTTGCGTTCCCGGTAGCTGCCATTCCGGTTTCGCTCATGGCGATACTGGGGGCGATAACGAGTGCGACAACTGACATCAATTTTAAGAGGATGTTCAACGAAGGTCCCGAAGTATCCTTGAAAGGATCACCGACCGTATCACCAACAACTGCGGCCTTGTGGGCATCGGTACCTTTACGGCCGTCGGATTCGATCATTTTTTTGGCATTGTCCCACGCACCACCGGCGTTGGATTAGAAGATGGCCATCAACACTCCGGCTGTCGTAACACCTGCAAGCAAACCGCCCAACATTTCGGCGCCACCGATAAAGCCTACCGCAACGG
>JAGXIC010000141.1 GCA_024635875.1 Pricia sp. | reverse complement strand
GCCACAACGGTAGCGCCGCGTTCCAGATGTACGCACGGGATGGTGAGGTCTTCCGCGGCGGCATCTATCAAAACTGGCACATTCCTAGATTTTGCAATTTGACCGATTACCTCCAAGGAAAGGGGTTGGCCGGTAGCGGATTCCCGACCGGAGTTGACATAGATCATCGCCGTACGCGGATTTATCGCCTGTTCCAGTTCTTCGGGGGAATCGACGTCGATCATGGTAACGCCGATATTACGGATGGCATGGTCGTAAACGTTGCGGGAATACCGGGGAGATATCACCTCGGTCTTCTCCAGTCCCGAAAGGTTCGGAATCCTTAACAGCTTTTCAGGATTCCCACCCGACACACAGGCGGCAGTCACATGTTTCAGTCCTGCGGCGCAACCGGCGGATATCATGCCCCAAGGCGCCTTGGTGAGTTCTGCCAGACGTTTGCCGATGCCGAAGGCCAGTTCGTCGTACTGCACGAAATAGCCGGATGCCGCCTCTATCGCTTCCAATACTTCGGGCCGCTCGGTGGAGCCCCCGAGGATGGTAAACGTGCCCCTACAGTTGATGATAGTCTCAACGCCGATGGCCTCATAGATGGACTTGTCGCCCAATAGTGTGCCGGAACTGATTGGGGAGGATTCCTTGAAGGTGTTGCCGAACATGGATTCGGTGGCCAAAAAGCTACCGGCGATCGGAACGACCCCTAACCGTTTGATAATTTCTCTTCGCTTCATGATTAACGGGTTTAGTATTGTTGTGATTTCAATCCTTCTTTATTCTATTTATTTTGCCATAGGAAAAGTAATGAAATTTAAATAAATAGGGCAAAGGTCTGCAAGTTCCTAAGTTACGGTGCAAGGGCACGATGAAAATCCAGTGATGGACATGGCAACGCCTGTAATCCGATTAGAGTAAATCTCGGAAAGGAACACAAAAATGACAGTTGAGATACTAGAATATGTAAATAACTACTGACCTCTATCTTCTTGTTCAATGTTTACTATCGGCGCCTTGCTTCCCATTTCCCGTTCCCGTATTCGCCCAGGCTGACTTTCCCGCCCATTGTTAGGTCATTCTCTACCTTCCCGGTAAATGTAAAATTTAAACGAACTCCGTCCAAGGTGTACGAACTCCGTACCAAAATTTCATTTCTGTGAATGCTTCCCTTTAATTCTCTCGGTGCATAACTGCCATAGTGCGTACCTACTACTTCGTTATCCTTTTGCACTAAAGCAAAAGTCTGATCGGAAATCGTGGCGGCAAATTCTAATCTAACGTCCCATACCCCCCCAACATTAAAATCTGGCAAGCCAACCCGTTTTTCGATCGTTGGGGGGTTGGATAATACACTAAAAACACGGTTAGCTATAATTTTTTCTTCACCGCTTTTAAGTTGAGAGGTGTTTATGCTAATATTAGGTTCAAAATTTGGAGGAAACGGCAGAAAGCTTCCGGAACCGCTAACTGCTACCCTAGGATTATCGTCCCATAATAATTGTTCAACTTCATAGCCACTTAGAGGTATTTTGGAAATATCCCAATGTACCAGAAGTGAAGGACTCGGATTTGATAATTGCTCAGATGGCGGCTGGTGGATTTTAGTATTGACTCCTGGTATATCCTTTAACTTCTCAGCGATAGATTCCAATCCACTTGTCCATATCTCCCTTTCTTTTACATGGTCTCTTTTCATCCACATCTCAACCGCGGCAAGCATTCCTAAAATTTCCTCACGACCCACCTTATAACCACGTCCAAAACCATGATGAGGAGAACTTGTGACCCAAGCAGCTTTGATCAAATCTTTCCGGCCAATTAATAATCCTGCACATTGCGGTCCTTGTAAATATTTGCCGCCACTGTATGTCACAAGATCGGCGCCTTGGGCGATATGCGGATTGGGAACCGGTAAGCCTTCGGCAGCGGCATCTACCAATATGGGAACTCCGAGCGATTTTGTAATCGAGGAAATCTCCTTGACGGAAAGAGGGCCGCTCATCGATTTGCCACATGCCAACACAAGCACTAAAGCGGTTTGAGGTCCCAAGGCAGCCTTGAGTTCCTCAAGGCTATCTACGGTAATCATTTTTACACCGACCCCTCTGACCGAAGATCCATAAGCGGTCCACGAGTATTTTGGGATGATCACCTCATTTTTCATTCCCGTTAAATCAGGAAGTTGCCACAGTTTATCAGGATCTCCCCCGGTCAAAATACCAGTCGTAGCCATTATCATTGCCCCGGCGGCCCCGGTCGTTACCATTCCATATTCTGTACCTGTCAGCTCTGCCAGACGCTTGCCGACCCCATCCATCAATTCATCCAGTTCAACGTAGTCCAGAGTAGCTTCCTGCATTGCTTGTTCCACTTCCGGGAGCATTCGGGATCCTCCTATAATGGTAACAGTTCCTCGACCATTTATTACGGGTCGAACACCCAAGCTTTCATAGATGCTTTTCCCTTCCTTCATAGCAAGTTTTGCTCCACCTACCAGGTGTAATACATTCTCTGTACCGGTCATTGCCGCAGCACTACCAATCCCACTAGCTCCTATAAAACCTAGCACAGGGATAGCCGAAACTCGCTTAATCACTTTTCTTCTAGAAATCATAATTTTTTCTTTTCTTGTTCTGAATGAATACTTTTTGGTTTTAAATTGACTACCCACATTTGGAAAGAACTTACCACGGAGTTTCATTAGTTCTTTAAGGTGAATCAATTCATTAACATCCCTTATATCCAACAACCTCGAAAAGCTGCGTCTTCTATATAAAAATTGATGGCTTCCCCAATATTCTCAGCGGTGTATTGTTTTGGCATTTGTTTTCTTGGGCGGAAAGGTTGTAAAAAAACTCAATAGTATGGAGAATATAAAAATTTGAGCGGACTTCATGTCTTTGAAATAGTTATAAAGATATGTCAGATCTATTAAAATCTTTTGGTATTACTCTGGGTTTTTAAAATCGAATTTTATTAGATATGCCTGACGCGATCCCGTGTGGGTCGAATTAAAACCGACCATATCTCCCTTGGGGCTCCAACGGCAATGGATATCGCAACGCCAATGTCCGCTAAATGCTTCGGGCTGGGGAAATTTTCCAAGGGGCAAAACGGCTTCCGTTTTCATATCCATGAGATAGATTTTTTGCTCGCGAAACTCGTTGCCGTAGGGATACGTATCGGTAATCATCCATTTTTGGTCCGGGGAAAAAGTACCGTGGCCATCATAGTCGAGTAGGCCGTTGCCGAGGCGTTTGTAGTTCTTTTGGCCGACCGTAAACAATATATGGGCCGGTTGCTTGGCCTTATATTTGCCAGTAATCATCAGTTCATCTCCGCTCAGCCAATCGAAATGCGAACCGCCCCAGCCGTCGGGAAAACATCGTTGTAAGTTACTGCCATCGCGGTTGACGGTAAACGATGTGGTATTTCTTTTAGGGGTCGCGCGTGCGAGCCAGAAAATTTTGCTGCCGTCGCGGCTGAAAAGGGTATGGTTAAAATATTCTTTGCCGTCTTGGGATATATCCGGCACCTCATCCTTGACATCGGCGATAGAAAGAATCAATTTTCCCTCGCCAGTTTCGAGCTCGACCAAAAATAATCCGTCATCCTCGGGGAAGCGAACGTCTGGTCGAGCCTCTTGACCTTCGCCGCCATACCCGTAATCGGTTCGGGTAATCCTTAGTCTTGAAAAATTGATGCTAACGGCTTCCTTTCCATCAGGGGATACCGCACTGACTGGATAGCGAATGGTCTTGACCTCTTTTTTGGTATGCACGTTCATGATTATCGAAACGAACTTTCCTTTGCGCAAATCGTTATAAATAATCAGCGAATCGGGCGAAGTACCCAACCAATGTGCCATGCACCCCTGTTGAAAATTCCATGCCCGGGTGGTCGTAAGCGGAATAAATTCTTGGGTTTCCAAATCGACCATCCCCAAGGTTGCCGTGTCGTTTTCGGTAGCTAGGCGGTGTTTGATATCGGTTTCCAGAACCGTAACATATTTTTGGTCGGCACTAAAGGAGTTGATTCCGTAATAACTGGCGAACAGATGTTCTTTTCCGTTGTCGATCAATTGGATAGGTTCAGAAGCTTCGGGAAAATGAACGGTGTTCGTTGACTGGTTTTCAGTTATTTCTTCGGCCGGTTTTTTACTTGTTTTTTGGGCCCAGGAGACCGTAAATCCAAAAAGAATTAAAATAAGGCAGGTTTGCGTTTTTTTCATTTTTTAATCGTGTTTTCGAAGGCGTAAAAGGTAAAAGTTGGAATCATCACTACGATTTCGGGTTTCGTTAGGGTTCATTGCCGGAATTCAATGGATTTCCAATTCGGGGATAGGCATTAAAATATGTTTTTGCTTGACAAGGGGTCATCTCGCATCGAAAATTTTCCGGCACTTTTTTGTTTGATACCGTTCAATCGGGCTTCTGCCAGGGTACCTTTCCGCCTTTCTGAATGTGCGCCATGAGCAGCTTGTTCAATTCTTCATACATATCCGGTTCTTGTGCTATCACATTGTTTTCCTCTAACGGATCTTTTTTCAGGTTATAGAGTTCCATCGCGTGATGCGGATTGTTCTGCAGCAATTTCCAATCTCCCAAACGAAGGGCGTAATACGCCTGTCCGCCATAACGGAGACCGCCTTCCCTACGTGTAAAATAGAGCGAACGATTTTCGTGTTCGGGTTTTTGGCCCAATAAGGTATTCAGAAAACTTCTGCCTTCGATGGTATGATCAATTTTAACGCCGGCCGCTTGCAGCAAGGTGGGATAGAGGTCCATGGTCAAATTGATTTGATCTGATGCCGTTGCCGATTTGATTTTTCCCGGCCAAGCGATACTGGTCGGCACCCGTAGGCCGCCTTCGTACATGCTTTGTTTTCCGTCGCGGGTGGGACCGTTATTAGCCATGCTGGGTAGGTGGCCGCCATTGTCACTGGTAAAGACGATCAGGGTGTTTTCATATTGTCCGCTTTCCTTCAGAGCCTTAACTACCTGCCCGATACCATCGTCCATATGTTCGATAAACGCGACCAGTTTGGCCCTTGTTTCATCAATGCCGGGCTCTCGCTGTTTTACCTTTTGTAGCCACTTCTCAGGCGGTTGGACGGGAAAATGGGGTGCGTTATAGGCTAAATAAAGGAAAAAAGGGTCTTTGTTCTTGGATTGCTCTTTCACATAATCTACGGACCATTGGGTGAAAAGGTCAGTGGCATGGCCTTCGGGGTCGATAGTTTTTTCGTTAAGCCGCATATAGTTTCCATCGAACCTCCGGTGCGTCCAATAATCGTCCATCATATCCTCAAGCCATCCGTGGAACAGGTCAAAACCATGATCATTGGGCAGATTGGGATGTTCGAGACCTAGGTTCCATTTCCCGATATGGGCCGTGCGATACCCGGCATTCTTCAGCACTTTCGGAAGGAGAATGGTCTTGGGGTCTAGATATCCCCAATTGTTCTCGGGATTTTGGCGGATGAGTCCCGGCACCCCCACATAATCAGGGTAGCGGCCGGACATCAGTGAGGCCCGCGTTGGGGCACAGACCGGCGAGTTTGTATAGAAATAGTCAAAACGCATGCCCGAAGCCGTGATTTTATCAATGTTAGGGGTACGGATATCCTTGGTGCCGTAATAGGAAACGTCATGGTAGCCTTGGTCATCGGTAAAAATCAATAGGATGTTGGGCCTGGGTTCTTGGGATCCTGAATCAGTTCTTTGGGCATTGGATGTAAAAGGTGCAATGTTAAAAACCAAAATCAACAATATGGGATAAGAAAAGCGCATTTCAAAGGAGCTTTTTGTTTAAAATGTATGCTTGTACATCAAGGTCTATTTCGTTTTTGTCGGGTCTTGTACCTCTTGTCGACCCTTTAAATTAATTTTGCCTTAAAATAGTCATTTTTTAGTCACATAGGATAATTCAGGAGCTGAAGCGCCAGAGATAATTTTGTAATGTTAAATCCCAAGGTCATATACATGTATCTATATTAACCTGCTCTTTTCCTTACAAAGACAACGGAACATCTTTAGTATTCTTTTGTGCTATTTTTTGCCGTTCTTTAACAATCCTTCTTCTAAATTTCCGATGCAGTATTCAAACGCATAGAAAAACTGCCCAACCTCACCCACCTGTACCTATGGCAAACTAAAGTGACCGGCGCTATTTTAAAAATCTTTATTACCGAACATCCTGTAATCGCGGTACAAGGCAAAATTGGTGATGCTATATTCGAGGCCAGTAGCCTTGAAGCCCCGATCATTGTTTCGGAAACTACGTTTTTCACCGATTCATTGGAAATGGGAATCGAAGGCATCTTCAAAGAAGCGGAGGTATCTTATACTTTGGATGGCTCCGTACCTGATTCGACATCCCTGAAATATACAAAGGCCATTATTCTAGAGAAATCCACAAAGCTACTTGCCATTACCCAAAAAATAGGCTGGAAACCCAGTACCGTTAACGAGGTCGATTTTAAAAAAAATAGCGTTTCGTACGAGGCGGTTTCCCTGAGCGTTCTACCGGACGGTAAATACCAGGCCCAACTCGGTAATACCCTTATCGACCCTAAAACGTGGTTCCGCGAATTTCGTAGACGGACAATGGGTAGGCTTCGCGGGCAAAAACGCAAAGCTCACCATGAAGCTCGCTACCCGACATAAAATCTCCTCGTGCTAATTGTACTGCACCTTCCTCAAAATCCGTAACGCTTCTTTGAGCGATCGGTATACTTTCTCATCATACTTTTTCAACAAAGGCCGAGCGGCATCCATTCGATCTTTCGCTTTGTCAAAACCGTTTAAGTAGCAGATTAGATATGTGTCGGGCAAATGTTCCAAATCCTTTTTTTCAGAAGCGGTAAAGGCAATATTCTTTTCCAATTTTCGGAGTAGCGCATTGTTAGTATTAAAAATATGATGCAGGCTCTTTTTGTCATACTTGGGAGGCTCAAAAAGCAGTTTACTCTGTATTTGATAGGTGCCGTTATCTTCAAAGGTGATGACAACTTCCTCCAAGGGATGGTAGGTCTGCTTTTTGCCAAGCCCTAATTGCACATACTCTTTCGTAGTAAAAGAATGTTCATCGTAATCAATCGTAATTTCATCCAAAGTAGAATAAAACAGCTTTACCTGCTCATTGATCAATTCGATATCGACTCTTGAAAAATAGGTTTTGTCCTTTACCTTTTTGCGGTTTCCGGCCCAGCAGAGCACGAATTGCTCCTTGAATACTTTATAATCGCTTTCTAGATCAGGGTGGCGGTGGTTGATAAAGTCGATCACGCCATCAAGGGTAAGCTCAATATTGTTTTTGGCGTGCTGCTCGATGGTGGCAACGGCTTCGGAATTGATATTCTTGAGTTCGATATCGTATGCTTTTGGCATACTGATGCTGCCTTCGCGAAAGAAGACCATACCGCCATAATATTTCCAGATGTTCTTGCGAAGGGCGCACACCCTAGCGTTTGATTTTATGGTAACCAGACCGACTACTTTCCCTTCCGGCAAATGTGGAAAAGGAATGTTCTCGTAAGATATAAGGGGCGGATTGTCCAAATAGGCATTGACCAGATTCTGGATTTTACTATCATCAAAAAAGTCGACGCCAACGATTTTATTGTCTTCGTCCTCTACCCCGACTACTATGAACGAATGGTTCTTCGGATTGCTGTTCGCCAGGGCACAGACATGTTTCAGGAATTTCGCCTTTCCTTCTTTCTGTCCGATGTCGATAAAGCGTTTTTTGTCGTAAAAGCTCTTCTCGTCGTTATGGGCGAGCAGGTTTTTGACGAGCAGGCGTTTGTTGATCATCCTTTAATTAGTATGTTTTTAGCAACCTCAATTGCGAGGAACGGAGCGCTAGCGAAGTGAGGCGGCAAGCTGTTGAGCATTCTAGAACGGTGAACAGATTGCCGCGTCGCCCTAACCCAACGAAATGCTTCGAAATTCATCCGTCTCCTAGCAATGACGTCCATAATTAAACATTTTCTTTCAGCTCTTATTCCAAACAGTTGCCGAAGCCTGCGCCGTAGGCGTAATAATGAGGTCGGCAATATTCACGTGCGGCGGTCGGGTAACCACA
Organism: Pricia sp.; assembly: GCA_024635875.1. Lineage (GTDB taxonomy): Bacteria > Bacteroidota > Bacteroidia > Flavobacteriales > Flavobacteriaceae > Pricia. Next base: position 2,240 of record JAGXIC010000141.1, on the reverse strand, counting down.
AAATAAAGGGTTTCGGCAACATCTTCGGCGACTAATGGCTTAAAACCATTGTACACGGCATCCGCTTTTTCGCCGTCACCCTTGAAGCGTACGTTACTAAATTCCGTTTCGACTGCGCCTGGGTTTACGGCACCGACCTTGATACCGTAGGGATTGAGGTCCATTCGCATACCGGTGGTCAGAGCGTCGACGGCATGTTTGCTGGCACAGTATACGTTCCCCTTAAGGTAGACTTCCTTGCCTGCCGTGGATCCGATGTTGATGATATGGCCGGACTTCCTTTCAATCATTCCGGGGATAACTGCTTTTGAAACATATAACAATCCTTTTACGTTTATATCGAGCATGGCATCCCAATCATCCGTGCTGCCTTCATGAATGGGGTCGAGACCATGGGCGTTACCCGCATTATTTATAAGGATGTCGATGTTGGCAAATTCGGAAGGAAGCGATGCGATGGCCTCGAACACGTTGTCTTTGTCACGAACGTCAAAATTCAAGGTAGTTACTTTGGTCTGTTTGGCCAATTCCTTTTGAAGTGCCTCCAACCGATCTTGTCGCCTTCCACAGAGAATCAAATGGATGCCCTCTACGGCAAAAAGTATAGCCGTCGCTTTTCCGATGCCGCTAGTTGCTCCTGTTATAAGGGCAATTCGATTCGTTGATGAATTTTTGTTCTGTTCTTTATCCATAGTTTAATTTTTATACAATTCAAAGTTACTTATTTTGATAGTTTCATTGATTGCACTCCTAATGTCGAAAAGAAGTCTTACAAATCCCTTAAACTCTTCATAAAAATAGGGGCTTAGCAATTTTTTTAACCAATTGTTAACAGCGGGGCAAGTAATAAATTTTCAATTTGCGTGCTATAAAAAATGTTAACTAGCCTACACCAAAAATACCCTAAAATTCTATGGAAGAAAATACAGCCGTTGACATTAGTGCGGTGAACGAAAAAATCGAACGTGAAAGCGCCTTTATCGATCTTTTGATAACCGAAATGAACAAGGTCATTGTTGGTCAAAAACACATGATAGAACGCTTGTTAATCGGACTTCTCGGTCAGGGCCATATTCTTTTGGAAGGTGTTCCCGGACTGGCCAAGACTTTGGCGATAAACACCTTGGCCAAAGCCGTCAAGGGCAGTTTCAGCCGAATTCAGTTTACGCCAGACCTATTGCCCGCGGATGTTGTAGGTACTTTGATCTACAACATGAAACTCAGCGATTTTTCCATCAAAAAAGGACCGATTTTTGCCAATTTCGTACTTGCGGATGAAATCAATCGAGCGCCCGCCAAAGTGCAATCTGCACTTTTAGAGGCCATGCAGGAGAAACAGGTGACCATCGGTGATGAAACCTTTATTCTAGATAAACCTTTTTTGGTCATGGCCACCCAAAACCCGGTCGAGCAAGAAGGTACGTATCCGTTGCCGGAAGCACAGGTCGACCGTTTCATGCTCAAAACCGTCATCGACTACCCGAAGATGAAAGAAGAGCAGTTGATTATGCGTCAAAATCTTTTAGGGGCATACGATACTGTTAACCCAGTGGTTACGGTAAATCAGATTTTAAGTGCACAAAAAGCGGTCAGGGAGGTTTATATGGACGAGAAAATCGAAAAGTACATACTTGATTTGGTCTTCGCCACCCGATATCCCGAAAAATATAATCTTGAAAGCTTGAAACATCTCATAAGTTTCGGGGCCTCCCCAAGGGGAAGTATCAATTTGGGCAACGCCGCCAAATGTTACGCCTTCATTAAGCGGAGGGGTTACGTAGTGCCAGAGGATGTACGTGCCGTGGTACATGATGTATTGCGACATCGAATCGGTATCACCTACGAGGCCGAGGCCGAGAACATTACTTCCGAAGAAATCATCAACAAGATCGTTAACGAGATCGAAGTGCCGTGATAAAAGTAGGCAGTCGCGGTTGCGGTAGGCAGTCGCGACAAAGCAAAATACTGCAAACTGCAACTGCCGCTGCCAACTGAAAAGATGGATACCAAAGAACTACTTAAGAAAGTACGTAAGATCGAGATTAAGACGCGCCGTCTGTCCGATCACATTTTTGGTGGGGAATACCATTCCACTTTTAAAGGGCGTGGTATGACCTTTAGCGAGGTTCGGCAATATCAGTTCGGCGATGATGTGCGCAGTATCGATTGGAACGTTACCGCCCGCTATAACGAGCCTTAGATAAAGGTTTTTGAGGAAGAACGCGAACTGACGATGATGT
>JAGXIC010000140.1 GCA_024635875.1 Pricia sp. | reverse complement strand
CCATGCCCGATGCTTGGGAGTACCCTTGGTTTGCGGCTTGGGACAGTGCCTTTCACTGTGTTACCTTCTCCATGGTCGATCATGAATTCGCCAAAAAGCAGCTCCTACTGTTCACCAAGGAATGGTACATGGCGGCAAACGGACAGATACCGGCCTACGAATGGAATTTTAGCGATGTCAACCCGCCCGTACAGGCCTGGGCGGCCATTCAGATCTATCAAATGGAACAGCGCAAAACGGGCCAAGGCGATATCAAATTCCTAAAGCGAATGTTCAACAAACTGGCCCTGAACTTTACGTGGTGGGTCAACCGTGAGGACAGTTCGGAGAACAATGTTTTCGAAGGCGGATTCTTGGGCCTCGACAACATCGGGGTCTTCGATCGCAGCAACGGCATACCCGGTGGGGGCGTCTTGGAGCAGGTCGACGGCACTTCTTGGATGGCCCTATACTGCCTCAATATGCTAGAAATAGCCTTGGAAATTTCTATGGACGACGATACGTTCGAAGATATGTGCCTAAAATATTTCGGGCACTTTGTCTTTATCGCCGAGGCCCTGAACAAAATAAGTGCAGATTCTTCAAGTTCTTGGGACGAGCAAGAGGGCTTCTTTTATGACAAGTTAATACTACCCAACGGAAGATCGCTACCCATTAAGGTACGTTCCATCTCGGGCCTGCTTTCGATGACCGGCGTACTGAATATCAGAAAGGAACATTTAGATAAACTGCCGCGGTTCAAGTCAAGTATGGCGTGGTACAGGAAGTATCGCACGGAAACGCAAAAATACCAGGTCATCGAAGAATATTCGCCAGACAACGACCTGCTCTTATCATTGGTGCCGCGCGACCGCCTGAAAATTTTAATGCAGAGCATCTTGAACGAAACTGAATTTCTGGGGGATTACGGCATCCGCTCACTTTCAAAGGCACATCAAAAGCCATACAATATCGAAATCGACGGTACCACCTATTGTATCCAATATGAACCTGCCGAATCTACGACAGAGATGTTCGGGGGCAACTCGAACTGGCGCGGTCCGATATGGTTTCCCATGAACTATCTATTCATTAGTACGCTCAAAGAATATCATAACTATTTCGGTGATGATGTAAAATTCGCTTATCCCTCTGGCAGCGAAAACCGTTTGAACCTCAGGGAAATAGCTATCGAAATCAGCAAACGGCTTATCGGTATTTTTAAAAAGGATGAACATGGGAACCGCCCGGTAAATGCACTACACAAAGAGAAATATACCGATGAACATTTTAAGGAACTCATTCTGTTCTACGAGTATTTCGATGGAAACAATGGGCGTGGCGTTGGCGCTGCCCACCAGACCGGATGGACGGCGTTAGTGGCCAACTTGATCGAGGAGATTAATCGGTAAAGGGGATTCCGTAGTCAAGAGGTTTAAGGTAATCCGGCCGGTTAACCAAAGCCAACTAGGCATTTTATCATCTTTACCGACCGGAATTGCACAAATCAACACCAAATACACAAAAAAGACGACCAAGTATGAAGTTGGGATAACTTCCCTGAACGAATTGGACTACATTGCTTCAAGCTTGCAGAGCACTTAATTTTCCACGCTCTTCAGATTTCCCCCGACAGTATCCTAAAATTCGGTTATATGTCGTACGCATTAGAAAAACTCGTTAATAAAGTCCACGCTGATACGTCCTTCGAAACCTTGCGCGAAATGCCAGTGGATAGTCTAAAGGGTGTATCCGAAAAGGATGCCAACCTTTTAAAGCAGGCCTTCGGAATAAAAACCATTTCAGATCTGGGATCGAACCCGTTCTTTCTTGCCGCACAAAGCCTCTATCGCGCGAATCTCGAAAACGAATACGATCTGGGTCCGCCACCTCCTTGGGTTCAAAAATTTTCAAGTCTGTCCGACGATTATTTTTTAAACCATCCATCGGACCGGTTTCGAACGGCATTTGGAGGCGTTTTATACCGAGGAAGATTGGACGATACCGCTAGGGTATTGGTCATTGGCCAAGATCCCTCGACGGATGAGGCCATTGCCAGAAGGGCATTTGTCGGATCGGCAGGACAACGGCTACAGCAATTTCTCAACAAAGTGGGCATTACCCGTTCCTATACTATTATGAACACCTTTGCGTATAGCATCAAAGGCCAGTTCGACGCAGAAATGAGAGGTATTTCCCTTGAAGCGCCCCTAAAAAACTTTAGGGATGACCTTATTGATACCATTCTCGAAAGAAATCCCATCCAAGCTATCCTGACCTTCGGGGCCGGTGCCAGACATGCTGCGGAAAATTGGGAAAATAGCACCCATATGAAGATTTTCCACCTGGTGCATCCAACGGCACCAGAAAGCACGACGCATCCCAATTGGAACGATCAGCTCGCCGAAATCGCCGATTTTCTGGAACCGGACGATGCCACTAAAGTCGACCTCACCCCTTATTCCGGAAGATGGAACAAGGCCGTACACTACACCAATATCCCAAGATACGATTTGCCCTATGGCACTCCCACTTGGCACGGTACGAATGGTACCAACAGCCGGAGAGATCCGGCCGATAAGGTAAAAAACATCATCTGGGAATCCGTATAAATTTCATTTAAAATATGCCAAACAATACCATACACGCCAATTTTGGATTAAAATATGCCTTGGAAGGCAGAATCGTTACCATGGACAAATCGGCCACCGTCATCAAGAGGGGTCGGATATTCGTGGAAAAGGGAATGATAACCGACATACGCCCCAAAAACGACGGCTATCCCGAGGGATTCACTAAATTGGATATCATCAAATCGGGCGGCACCCTATATCCGGGAATGATAGAACTGCACAATCACCTCCCTTATAATATACTACCGTATTGGGTAGCCGACAAACAATATCGAAACCGTGCCCAATGGGCCGGTATCAAAGAATATCGGATAAATGTCACAGGACCCATGCAAACACTGGGGAAATCGCCCGGATTTCCACAGGCCATCGTGCGCTATGTGGAGTGCAAAGCTATGGTCGGAGGTGTAACCACCTCACAGGGCCTGACCTTGGCCAATTCGACCCTGACCAAAAAAGTATTTCACGGGCTGATCCGAAATGTAGAGGAAACCAATGAGGAGGAACTACCCGAAGCCCTGACTCGAATTGCGGACGTAAAGCCGGGAGGCGCCCAGGCATTTTTAACCTCTTTATCGGATACCAAGACCAGGTTACTGCATCTCTCGGAAGGCGTTGACGAAAAAGCGAGATCTTTCTTTACCAATTTACAGATCAACGATACGGAGTGGGCCATCACCGATAAGCTCAACGGCATCCACTGTACAGGGCTACAACAAGAAGATTACAAAGTGCTCGGTGACCGCAAAGGCTCCATGACCTGGTCGCCCATGAGCAATCTGATCCTTTATGGTGGTACTTCGGATGTCAAGGCGGCCAAAGAAAACAAGGTGCTGATCGCCTTGGGATCCGATTGGTCACCAAGCGGCAGCAAAAACCTGCTGGAAGAACTAAAAGTAGCCTATCTGGTGAGCAAAAATCATGAAACCGGGCCTATATTTACCGATGAACAACTGGTACGGATGACAACAAGCAATCCCGCCAAGATTTTGGGCTGGGAAAATGCTTTAGGTTCACTGGAAGCCGGGATGAAGGCAGATATACTTATCGTTGGAGGCTATCATGGCGATCCGTATAAAAAATTGATCAACGCGACCGAAAAGTCGCTTTTGGGCGTCTTTATAAACGGGGTTCCGAGATGTGTCCAGAAGCGAATTTTAAAAAAATTCGACTTCGACACCTCCGACATTGAAAAGTTTAAGATCGAAAATGTCACGCGTTACATCTATTTGAAGGAATCCGACCCCGAAAATATTTTGCACGGTATCTCTTTAAAAGACTCCCAAAACAAAATTGCCGCGGGATTGCAGAACCTGGACGAATTGGCAAACCAATTGGAAAATGCCAGTGGTGGGTCCCTATTGTCCGCATCCGACAATCCCTTGGATACCGATTGGATACTGGTACCGGACCTGCACTTCGATGCCGATGGCCATGCGTTGGAGGAAGGACATTTGGAATGGGGGGCTGGAATTCCGTTCAGCGAACTGGCCGAACCCTTACCGTTAGATAAATTGACCGTTATCGAAGACGATGAACACTTCCGAAGGATGTCATTTCATCCACTGCCGGATTATATTCGCAAGGGCCTTCCAGGATTCTATGGTAGACCGTCGCTTTCGCTTTCTAACAGCGATTACACGCTGGAAGGGCTAAAATCCATCCCGTTAGAGGAACCTATTGCCTTGGTCACCTTTCTTAAATCGTCGAGCAATCTTTCCTATACCGAAAAACTGTGCATTTTGGAGCAGGCAAAAATCGTTCTCGGCGAAGTGTACGTACACCAGATACTGAAACAATCGATGTATGCCGTAAATCCGCTACATCGCATCGATTTGATGATCCGCGATATCGGCTACGCCGCAAGAACAGCTCCCGAAAGTGTGACGGATGACCATACCTTTCATAAAAATCTATTGGATATTTTTAGTTCGCTTCGCGATCTGCATACCAAATATATACTGCCGCGCCCGTTTCGGAACCGGTTTGCCTTTTTGCCCTTTCTTATTGAGGAATACTATCCCACACCGGAGGATACGGAGCCCAAGTACATCATCACGACCTATTTTGAGGATATCTTGGCCGACAAATCGGCTTACAAAACCGGCGTCGAAGTTTTATATTGGAACAACATCCCCATGAAAAAAGCCATTGCGCTTAATTCAAAAAACCAGTCCGGTAGCAATAACGAGGCACAAATTGCCAGGGGACTTGATACGCTTACGATACGTTCGCTGGGCACTACGAGTCCGCCTGATGGCCATAAAGTACGCTTGGATTGCTACGACCCGAGCACAGGGCAACCTTTGGAAATGGATTTTGAATGGCTGGTATCGCTCCATCCACCACATTTTGAACTGGACAAACAAGATACCAACGCGACCCGAATGTCTTATGGTTTTGATTACGATACCTTATCGGTCAATGGGTTGAAGGCGACACTTTACGGCGGTGTATCCCGAAAAGGGGAGCCAGCCAAGAAAAGCCTTTGGACCAGACCATCACATTATCCCGACCTAATGAAAGGAACGGTTAAAAAAACGGATAGCGAACAGGCTTTTGCCTACATCCGTATCTATAGTTTTGCCGCGGCGAACGCCGAAAGCTTTGTAGCCGATTTCAAGGAAATACTGCAGCACCTACAAAAGGAAAAACTTAGCGGGCTTATCTTGGATATCAGGGGCAACGGCGGCGGACTTATTACGGCAAGCGAGCTATTATTGGCGCATTTGACCGGAAAAGATATAGCGTTACAAAGGGCGCAGTTCATCAATTCACCACTTACGCTGAGGCTCTGTGAAAAATATACCAAGGAGAACGCCGTCATCGACCTATCCGATTGGACCCGTTCCATTGACTTATCACGTATTACCGGAGACCGGTATTCCCGCAGTTATCCGATCACAAAAATCAAGGACAGGGACAGTCTTAAAAGCATATTTTCAAAACCCAAAGTGCTCATAACCGATGCCTTATGTTACAGTGCCGCGGATATGTTCGCGGCAGGCTTTCAAGACCACGGGTTGGGTAAAATAATCGGTACGCATGCCAATACAGGGGCGGGAGGCGCCAATGTGTGGAGCCATGAAATCCTTAGAAGCCTGTTCGATGATGTTGAACCTGGGACCAATCCGCTAAAGCCCCTGCCCAAAGGAGCCAATCTGAGCGTTGCCGTACGGCGCATATTGCGCAAAAACGATGAACCAATCGAAGATTTGGGCATTCTACCGGACGTCTTGAACAAAATAACCAAGAACGACCTGCTGTTCGGGAATATTGATTTGATTCGGAAGGCTATGGAGGTCCTTCTTTCGAAACGCGAGGTTGCCGTTAGGGAAGAAAATGAGGTTTTGGTGGATTGAGGTTCAGGAAAAGGTGGGTTAAGAGCTATGAGCTATGAGCTATAAGCTATAAGCTATAAGCTATGAAAAATAAAATCTTTGACAACACTAACCTTTTAATCAAGAATTTTTCCCGACCTCAAGATACAGGTTCGAGGCAATCTGCTCTGATATCCGCATTTCACGGATATCGATCTGTATACCGAGCGAGTTGTCGAATTCTTCTTTGTCCAAGATTCGAATACGACTTCCAATACCTATTCCGTTCTTGTCCAGAAATTTTAGAAAGGTCGGGGACGAATCCTTCACTGCTGTGCAAATTCCCGACGCTCCAACGGGCAATTCGTTCAGAAGTTTCTTGATTCCCTTTTTGAACTCGCCATCCTTTGAAGGTATGGGTTCACCGGAGGGGGCTATTTGCGGAAAACCTAGGAATATATCGAGTTTATCGATGAGTTCCGGGCTTTGTATATGTTTCATCTGTTCGGCTATCGCGGGAAGTATTTCCAAAGAAAGATGCAACTTTTGCACCAAAAAAACCTCCCAAAGCCGCTGTTTTCTTATACTGCCTATCGCAATAGAAGTGCCCTTTTCCGTAAGCCTAACACCCTTGTACATTCTATGCTCTACCCAATCTTTCTTCGCCAGCTTTTTGATCATATCGGTTGCCGAAGCCGGTTTGGTGGCCATCCGCTCGGCAATGGCATTTGTGGAGACCGCGCTCTTATGCCCTTCGCCCAAATGATAGATGGCCTTTAAATAATCTTCTTCTGCAGGTGTCACGTCGCAAAGTTTTACTTTTGTAAAAGTATTGGATTTTAAGCAACTCATTTTGAAATTCATCCTGTACCGATTACGAAGCCAATGAAACAGTACGACTACATTATAATCGGCGCAGGGGCATCCGGCCTGATGTTGGCCGATGCCCTCGGAAAGGATAGCTTCTTTTCTGAAAAATCGATTTTACTGTTGGATAAAGCCTCTAAAAACACCAACGACCGTACCTGGTGTTTTTGGGAAAAGGGCGAGGGCCAGTTCGATGCTATCGTTTCGAACACTTGGCATCACATCTATTTCGGCGGAAAGGAGGTTTCAAAAAAGCTCGATATCCATCCGTATTCCTATAAAATGATAAAGGGCATGGATTTTTATAAGGAATATCTAATGCGGCTGAATAGCTATCAGAACATCACTTTTATAAAAGAAAGCGTTACCCAAGTTGAAGATTACGGAAATCGGGTGCTTGTTTCTTCGGATAAAAACCAATACAGTGCCTTAAAGGTATTCAACAGCATCTTCGACTACGAAATGGCGACCCATCAGAACAAATATCCGGTCTTGCAGCAGCATTTTTTAGGATGGACGGTAAAAACGAAATTCCCTGTTTTCGATAAGGATCAGGCCACCTATATGGATTTTTCCATCCCTCAAAAAGGCAATACTCGGTTCATGTACGTACTGCCGTTCTCAGAAACGGAAGCTTTGGTGGAATACACTTTGTTTTCCAAAGATTTACTCCCGAAAGAGGAATATAAAAAAGCCATCAGCGAGTACTTAAAAAACAAGCTCAGCTGCGACGATTTTGAAATTATGGAAACCGAACAGGGAAGCATCCCCATGACCAGCTACGATTTCAACGAACACCACACCAAGAACATGCGCTACATCGGCACCGCCGGCGGATGGGCCAAACCCAGCACCGGCTATACCTTTATGAGCAGCTCGAAAAAGGTGCCCGTGCTTGTCGAACATTTGAAAACAGGCAGACCCTTGGATCAGCTGAGCTACAAGAACCGTTTTTGGTATTATGACATGTTATTTTTAGATGTACTTGCCATTGACAATGGCAACGGTCATCGGGTTTTCGAAACCCTTTTCAAACATCGGGATCCACAGTTGATTTTTAAATTTTTGGACGAACAAACCTCT
>JAGXIC010000139.1 GCA_024635875.1 Pricia sp. | reverse complement strand
GTCCAAAAGGCCGTCGTTATTTACGTCTCCAATACCTACCCCGCCCCCGTTATAAAAATTACGATATTTATAAATATTAAAATCGTTCGTGGAGGTCAATGTATTTTGAAAATCGATATGAGTCTTTTCAGGGGCCAAGGCAATGAACAAAGGAGTTTCCCCAACCTTTTTGGGTTTGCTGCACGATATGCCGAGCGAAAGGAGTACAATTAAGCTCAGTACTGCCACCCACCCAGTTGCACCCGTTTTTCTATACTTGTTTATTCTAATGCATTTCATTGTTAGCTATCCCAAAACGTTTTAATTATTCTAAGTCAACATCGAGGTCTTCAAACTCGATTTGAAGTTCTTGACCCTCAAAAGTCGGCTTTAAAAGTATTTTACGATTACCATCAATTTTTACGTACATGTGCTTTAGGAGTATGTTTTCATGTGGAATGGCAATGAACTTGTTCCCCCCATAACCGTCCTCAAAATACTTCTCTGCCTCGATAACAAGGTTCCCGATATCGTAGGTTTTATCGTAATATGAAAAATCACGATATTTCATGGATGCGGTTACCTTCGTAATTGGCTTATCGGAATGTAGAACAGGAAAAAAATCGAACACCACCGGCGCGCCAAAACCTTTTTGAAGCGCTAACCGAACCGCCGAACCTCTTGGATTGGGCATAAACCGTTTTTGAAGGTTCATCCCGGTACAATACGACTTGAACTCTTCTTCGGTCATTCCAAAATGGATTCCGTAAATGAGACTGTCGTTGCGCTCCCCGGAAGCGAGTTCCTTGGCCACATAGGTCTCATAGGACATCTCCTTATCGTTACATGAGAAAAGCATCACCCCAAGTATCGAAATAACGACCAAAAAAAATCGTTTACCGTGCTTCATTTTTTGTTTTTTCAACCTGAAAAATCCTGAGTCGATCATTGTTTATGGCAGTTAACAAGTACCCTTTCCCATCAATGTCTATTTTGTTTATATCCCGTACTTGTCCATCGACATAGAACCCGGATCCCATCATGATATCGAAAGTTCTTTCCCCCGTGGACCGTAGCACCGTTCCGTAATCGGCCGCGTAGATTCCCGTTTGCGGTTGGGCATTGAACTGGTTGCCGCCCAGTACCAAATCTATTTTTCCATCACCATCTATATCACCCGCATAAATTCCGTAAATCGGCGAAAATTGGGCTTTCTCGGGCAATGCTTTGACGATAAACCTTCCCTTATCGTTCCAAAGCACCACGGACCTTGTTTCAAAAACCTCAAATTTTAGTGAATTTTTCAATTGTTCGGGCGAAAAGATATCTTCGATAGTCTGTTCCTTGTAATCGGCGTGTTTTAAATATTTTTTAAGCAGGTAGGGCATTTGTGCCGTTATGTCTTTTTTTAAGGAAAAGGGATATGCTCTATCTCCATTAAATCTCGTAATAATCTGTTCGATTCGGCCATTCCCGTCAAAATCATTCACATAAAGGGTTACCGGTTTATCTTGTGAGGCTTTAAAAAATGTGTTTTCCCCCAAATTGCCTGCTATCAAATCTTCCCTTCCATCACCATCCAAATCCTTTTTTTCCAAAGTGTTCCAGAACCCATTAGTTTTTCCTAGACCTAACTGCTCGGTAACTTCCTTGAATTTTCCTTGCTCATTGGCAAAAACCCGAATCGGCATCCATTCCCCGACCACTATCAAATCTTGGTCGTTGTCGTTATCATAGTCGGTCCATACCGCGTCGGTGACCATACCCATGTCCAACAAGTCTTTTGCGATTTTATCTGTAACATCTGAAAAAATTCCATTGCCTTCGTTCTTCATTAATCTGCTGGATGCCGGTAGACCATACGCAGAAGGTATCAATCTGCCCCCAAAAAAAAGATCTTGGTCGCCATCGGAATCAAAATCCGCATTGATAACTACTGAAGTGCTTTGTGGGTCGTTAACTGGTAAGATTTGCGATGATTTGGTAAAGTTACCCGATCCGTCGTTGAGGTACAACCTATCTAAAAGGGAAAACGAAACATTCGAAAATTCATACCCCCCACTAGTCACCAATAAATCCAAATCTTTGTCGTTATCCGCATCAAAAAAAAGAGCGGCCATATCCTCGGATGATCTGTCCTTTTCAAACATTTCCATATTGGTCGACCGAAATCCCTTTTTTGCCCGAACATAAAGACTGCCGGGCGAACCTTTTGCCCCTCCTATAAAAAAATCTTCCTTGCCATCTCCGTTTACATCGGCTACGGCCATTTTAGGCCCTTCATTGGAGGTCATTTGATATAACAGTCTTTCCCGGTCAAAATCTACAAAATCATTTTCTTTGTGCCCGTACTGAATTCCCAACGAATCGGTTACCTCTGAAAAGAGTTCTTCGTTTTTTATCTCTTTCTCCATGGGTTTAGAATCATTGGTTTTGGACTTTTGATAGGTTAAGAAAATGTCAATTGGGATGTTTTTTTCGACGAAACGGGTTCCATCGGGCCAAATAATTTCCATTGAATCCACCAGAGTGTTTAAACCTATACCAAAGTTCAGTCGATCATCTACCGTCGACATGACCCCTCTCATCGGAAAAAGTTCTTGATAGTATCTAACTCCCTTAACACTCAAGGTTACTTTAGTGCCTATGGCTGTTGTTCCCTTATCCGTTTTTAAGGCCATAGAAACAAAATGAGTGTCATTGTTTTTTGCCGTGTTCCGGTATATAAAGGGAGCTGCGTCGATGTTATTTACCACAAGATCAAAATCACCATCGTTATCGATATCACCATAAGCCGAGTCGCTGGAAAATCCTTTCTGGTCCACGCCCCATACCGTAGCCACATTGCTATATTTTAATGATTTATTTTGCTTGAACATATAGTTCGCTATGGGTTGCGAGGGTATGCTGTCTATCAATTCCCTTATGACCTCCCCTTTTTCTTTAAGGATACTTCTTATTCGTGAAGGATTGGAATAAAAATCGACATAATCCTGATCCAACAGATCCTTCGCGATTCCGTTGGTCACAAAAATTTCCTTGATACCGTCAAGATCAAAATCCATCATTTGTACGCCCCAGCTCCAATCGGTTGCCGCAACGTCCGAATAGCGTGATATATCGCTAAAGGCTAGTTTATTGGATCTATTTCCGTTATTATAGTGGAGCATGTTCCTTGGGAATTGCCTGTGGTATCCATTTTTACGTTTAAGTTCATATTTATCCCAATGATCAAATATGGCTTTTGTTTTTAGCCGTGATTCGTTTTCGGGCAACATTTCTGTCACAAATATTTCGGGATAACCGTCGTTGTTCATATCGGCAATATCCACTCCCATTGATCCCAGACTTAACTCGGTCGTAACTTGGTCAATGGATTCGGTGAAAGTTCCGTCCCCATTGTTAAGATACAGGTAGTCCTTTTCAAAAAAATCGTTGGCGACATAAATATCCGGCCAGTTATCCCTGTTGACATCGCCTATGGCAATTCCCAATCCAAAACCGATGGCACTACTATATATTCCCGCTTGTTCACTGACATTGGTAAAAAAGTTATCGTCGTTCTTGAACAACTTATCGCCACCACCTTTATCCCGCTTTTCCCGTAGCCCTTTTTTAGCATCCATAATCATGTCGGTAGGATTTATGGAATTGTCGGAAAGGTACATATCAAGATCCCCATCACGGTCATAATCAAAGAACTGGGCATGTACCGAAAAACCCAAATTATCGAGGCCATATGCTGCTGCGGATTCCTTAAATATGGGTATGCCACTGGAATCCAGACCGGTATTGATAAAAAGCTCGTTGCGCCTGTTGGCATCTTTCGGATTACCGCTTTTACAAATATAAATATCCAACCATCCATCTTGGTCGATATCTATGATGCTGACTCCCGTAGACCATGCATTGGCACTCGCAACGCCTGCCTGCTCCGTTATATCTTTAAAGTTGAACTTGCCATCGCCCAAATAAAGGGCATTATCCACTTGGTTGCCACAAAAGAAAAGATCCAGAAAGCCGTCATTGTTAAAATCGGCCAATCCCGTTCCCGCGCCGTTATAAAAACTTCGGTATAAATAAGTGTTGAATTCCTCTGTATAGGCCAACCGGTTCTCGAAATCGATGCCTAAGTCTTTTGCGTCTAGGGAAACGAACAAAGTCTCATCGCCTTCTCTATTTTCAGACCCGCAAGAGAAAAAAAATAGGAAACTTAACACAAAAAAACTATTTCTGACGTAAATCATATAGTTAAACCCTCATAGTCATTTTAATCAGGAGTACTTATCTTTTCTCAGAATTACAAAAGGAGGGTGAAAAAGGATATTCGATATTTATCCTATTCCGACCCTCCTTCAGAAAACTAAACTAACTCAAACAACTCAATACCCTGGATTCTGTTTTAAATTTGGATTAGCCTGCAACTGACCTTGAGGAATTGGATAAATTCTTCGGAATTCTTCCTTATTTCCAGTCCTTAAGAACCAGTCGTCTTCCCAATGGCCAAACCTAATTGTGATTTCCCTGGCATGGTTTTCCATCGCCAGTTCTTTTTTAGTTTCCCAATAAATGTCATCCTCCGTGAGTGCTGTTAAAGATTCAACACCTGCCCTGTCCCTTACCATATTCACTAACATCAAAGCTTCGGCACTACCATTATCAAGCCTCCAAAGTGCTTCGGCGCGTATCAACACTACCATAGCGTAACGATAAATCGGAAAATCCGTGCTGATATCAAAATCTTCGCCAATCGGATATTCATACTTACCGTAACGGGCACCGTTTCGATATAGATAACGGCCTCCTACCTCTTGATAATCGGCAGTAATTAAAATATTACATCCTTCTTCCAATTGCGCTTGAAGCGAAGGATCTGTAGCATAGTTATCCCAATCTTCAACACAGTTGGTCACTTTAAGATCATCACTGGGATTGGAATAGAAAAAGCCAACATCATCAGAATAAGAGGGACCAGCGGCAACGGTGTATTGCTGGCCTATTATGAACATCCCCCTTCGTTTATCATCTTCATCAAAGGCTTTGTAGAAATCTTCTTGTATGCTGAAACCTCCCCAAGGGGTCTGTGAATAGCCAAAAGTTTGGTTAGCCGACTGATGCAGCGCAGACATTCGTAAACCAAAACCACCTGCGATATTTCTTTCGTAGGGAACTACAAAAATATTCTCGTTTGAACCTTCGTTCTTCGCTTTAAAATTGGCGAAGTAGCCACTTTCCAAATTATACGCCCCACTGTTGATGACCACGTTGGCGGCATCCGCAGCCTCCTGCCATTTTGGGGTGCCGGTAATACGCTCGGAATTAAGGTAGAGCTGTGCCAAAAGGCTATAGCCTACCCATTTATTGACTTTTGCATAGGTACTGCTTTTCTCCTCGCTCAAATTGTCCAATGAGGCCAAAAGTTCGGATTCTATAAAGTCAAAAGCCTCTTGTGGAGGCACCTGTGAAGGTGCGGGGTCGGCTTCGGCGAAACTGGTTTCTATCGGGATGTTTCCGAAATAACTTAGCAAAACGTAAAAATAAAATGATCGGAGAGTCCTTAATTCATAAATGACCGGTGCATCCGCACCGACACTTTCCGTAAAAATCTCTATTAATCGATTACAAGCACTAATTCCACCGGAGGCCATGTTCCATGGTCCACCCACAAAATCGTTTTCATTGAAATCATGTTCGACCAACCTTGGCCACAGACCGCCATCATCCCAACCGTTATTGGAACGCACAGGTACAGTGGATTGATCGGAAGGTAATTCGGACAGATCATGAAGGCCCCAATACCCATAAAGCTGGGTATAGGCGGCAGAGGCGGCAGAGGCGATCTGAAGGTCGTTTTTGAAGAATTCATCTGGGGTTATTTCCGAATAGACTTCGGCCTCAACGTCACAGGATTGGATGATGAACACACCTAGTAACATGCAAATCACCAGCTCCGTTTTATATATTATTTTTCTCATAACAATAATTTTTTAAAGTTTAAAGTTTACTCCCAAGAGAATAGTCCTTGTCGGCAAATAAGTGACCCTTCGGTCTATTCCTGGCACTAAAATATCCCCTCCATAGGCAATACCCGAATTTCCCTCGGTAATAGGCCCCGGATCGGAATATCTAACCTCCGGGTCTGAACCCGTATATTTGGTAATAGTAAACAAATTGTTCCCTGAAACATAAAATCTAACATCCCGAATAACATTCCCTTCGGGAACCTTTAGGGTATATCCAATTGTCGCATTGTCCAGCCGTAAGAAATCGGCTTTTTCGACATACCCCGAATGATAGGCATCTTGTTCGGCATCATCAGGATTAAAGAATTCGGTGATAACAATATTTTGTCTACCCGCTACTTGGGGATGTTCCCAATAGGCACGCTGTATATTTACCAATGAATGGCCGAAAGCTCCCCTTAGAAAAAAGTTCATGTCGAAATCTTTATACCTGAAACTATTGGTAATACCCAAAGTCCAATCCGGTAGCCCCTTGCCAACGATAACCGCATCGCGATCCAAATCCCGGTCGGTAGTAAGTTCTCCGTCAGCATTCACCACTTGAGTTCTCCCTTCTTCATCATATCCGGCGAAAATAGACGCCCTGATTTGACCGATTTCTTCGCCTTCGGCCACCCGTACTACCAAGGTATTGTTAAGCCCAGGCGCACCAAGATTACCCCTAAACTGCGCGGCATCATCGGTATTGTTCAATTTAACCAAAACCGTTTTAAAGGTCGAAAAATTCCCGCCAAAATCCCAGTTGAAATTATCGGTATTGACGACGTTATAATTTAATTGTGCCTCGAACCCCTTGGTCTCCATTTCACCTAAATTTACCAAAGAACTTCCAAAAAGGTTTGGGGGACTCGGGACGGGAACTACATTCAATAAATCGGTGGTATTTCGGATAAAATAATCAAACGCCCCCGAAAGGCGGCCGTTGAAGAGTGCAAAATCCAGACCGACATTGAACTCCCCCTTCTCTTCCCACTTAAGGTCCGGGTTCGGATTGGACACTGGTGC
>JAGXIC010000138.1 GCA_024635875.1 Pricia sp. | reverse complement strand
GGGCCGCAGCTACCACACCAAGAAGAAAAAGATCGTCGGCGCGGTGGAGCTCACCCATGACAACAAGATCAAAAGGTTCTACGCCCTGCCCATCGACAATTATTCGGGAACGGAACTGGAGACGATTTTCACGGGCCACATAGACACAGGGGCAAAGGTGGAAACGGACGGTTGGAAAGGGTATAACAGGATGAAAAAGAAATACGATATCAAATCGGTCAAAAGCCTACCGGGAATCAATTTCAACGAGATCCACACGGTGATCCAAAACCTGAAATCATGGCTCAGGGCGATACCCACCCATGTCAGCAAGGAACATACCAAGGCATACCTGGATGAATTCTCGTACAGGATAAACAGGTCGATCCATAAAGAGAACATTTTCGATGGCCTTATCAGAAGAATGATCGGTCATCCACCGGTGAATTATCAAAATTTAAAACTCTGTAGTTAACGTAGTAGCTCTGTAAAACATTATTGGTCAGCAAACCTGAGGTTACAAAAGATATTTCGCATCGTGAAAATGATTATATTGACTTCTTGGAAGAGCCCCTGTTGCTAAAGATGTTTTCTAGGGAAGGCCCGGGACTGGCCGTTGGGGATGTGGATAACGATGGATTAGAGGATTTTGTTATGACCACCGCCTTGAACGATACGACATTTGTTATATCCAAAATAAAGAAGGGAAGTTTGAAAAGGGCGCACCAGTGCCACTGTCTTGGAATCACGAACAACTAGGAAGCCTATTGTTCGATGCAAACGGTGATGGAAGATTGGATGTTTATGTGGCAAGCGGAGGGAACGAGTTGCCCTTTCCATCGGATTTTTACCAAGATCAACTTTATCTGCAAAGAGATGATGGAAGCTTTGAAATTGGTAAAGGTCTTCCAAAAATGTCCTCCAGTGCTGGTACCGTGAACGCTTGTGATTTTGACAAGGACGGAGATTTAGATCTTTTCATTGGTTCCAGGCTGCTTCCTAAAAACTATCCGTATCCGGGTCTCAGTTTTGTTCTGGAGAACGATAAGGGGGTTTTTAAAGACGTTACTTCTTCTGTGGCACCCGAACTTTTAGATATTGGCTTGGTCACATCAGCATTATGGACGGATTTTAATAACGATAACGAAATAGATTTAATTGTAGTTGGTGAATGGATGGAAATTTCATTTTTTGAAAATAAAAAGGGAGAATTTGTCAACGTCACCTCAAAAACCGGAGTAGACCATCTGCTTGGGTTCTGGAACAGCATCAATGGGGCTGATTTTGATCTTGATGGGGATATCGATTATATAGTAGGTAATGTAGGGAACAACGTGGAATATAAAGCTTGCAAAAATGAACCTCTTACCTTATTGGCCAAGGATTTTGACAATAATGGCAGAATAGACCCCATAATGGGCTATTATCTCAACGGCAAAAATTATCCATACCCTTCAAGGGATGCATTGGTCAGCCAAATCACCGCTATGAAGAAAAGATTTCCATACTATCGAGATTACGGTAAGATAACCTTTGATCAACTGTTCAACAAGGAAGAGCTGGCAAATGTGATTAAAAAGGAAATCAATATTAATGAGAGTATTTATATTGAAAATAAGGGGAACGGGGATTTTTCTTATAGAAAACTACCCATATCCGCTCAAAAATCCCCAGTGTATGGAACAGCCGTCATCGATATAAACAATGATGGATTTACGGATGTTTTACTTGTTGGTAATAGGGGATACCGAAACGCTGAGCGGCTATCTAGATGGGTCTATAGGCAGCGTCCTGATTGGGGACGGCCAGGGTTTTTTTGAGCCTGCCCCTGCGAACGAGAGTGGGTTCAAGGTTTTCGGAAACGCCAGGGCACTTGCCCCGATTACAACCTTGAACCGAATGAATCTGCTGGTAGGAAACAACAACGAGACCCTGGAAAGTTACGGTATCCATCAGAAAGGAAAAGTCATTGACATTGCACCAGATGATACGTATGCACTTGTAACTTTAAGTGATGGCGCACAATTTAAGATAGAATTTTATTATGGTTCAGGTTATTTAAGTCAAGGTTCAAGAAATATAGTTCTTCCTTTAGATTTTAGGAAAGTAACTATATTTAAAGGTAAATTCCAGAGTCGGGTAATCCGAAATTATCCGAAAACACTTTAAATTAAGACCCATGAAGACAACTCCTTTTTTATTCCTGATGCTAGGCTTCCATACCCTTGTCGAGGGGCAAACAACCCCTGATGATACTATGTATACCTTTTGGTCGGTACATACACCGAACCCGGTAAAAGTATGGGATTCTATGTCTATCGGTTCAATAGTAAAAACGGCGAGTTCAGTCTCAAGGGAAAATCTACAGCAATTAAAAATCCCTCCTATTCGACCATAAATGGCGGATTTAAGGTAAGGCAAAACTTGTTATATTAAACTTTTAACTTCTAACATTACGATTTTATGAAAAACACGGAAAACAACATTAACCGCCGCAACCTTTTAAAGACCCTTGGCCTAGGAACGACGGCGGGGGCGCTGGGCCTCTTCGGGAGCACCCCGGCCTATGCGGAAACCTATGAAACCCCGAACTATGCCAAAGGGTTGGCACCGGTAACGATTAAAAACGTCAAGACCATTGCCACCGCCCCGCGGGGCAGCAATCTTATAGTGGTAAAAGTGGAAACCAGCGAGCCGGGACTTTACGGTTTGGGATGTGCGACGTTTACGCAACGTGCCGCCGCCGTAGTGACCGCGATAGATAGCTATATGAATGATTTCTGTGTCGGCAAGGATGTCGACAATATTGAGGATATGTGGCAGTCTTTCTACGTCAGCTCCTATTGGCGAAATGGACCCGTACTGAACAATGCATTGAGCGGACTGGATCAAGCGCTCTGGGATATCAAGGGGAAACGGGCCAACATGCCGGTCTACCAGTTGCTAGGGGGCAAGTCCCGTTTTGCCATACCTTGCTACGCCCATGCCGGGGGCAGAACCCCGGAGGCGGTGGCAGAAGATGTCCAAAAGTTTATAGATAAAGGCTATCGGCACGTCAGGATCCAGCAAGGCGGTTACGGTGCCGTCGGCACGGACCAAAAGCCCGCCGATTTCAAGGTGGCCGGATATGCCTACAAGGAGGATAATTACATGGACCCGCAAGTCTATCTCAGGTCTGTGCCAAAAATGTTCGAGATGGTACGCACGCAATGCGGAGATGATGTGGAGCTTCTGCACGACATCCATGAACGCGTACAGCCGACCGAGGCCATCAACATGATAAACAAATTGGAGGAGTTCCGTCCATTTTTTATCGAAGATCCGTTGTCACCGGAAAATACTGGCTGGTGGAAAGAGCTGCGACAAAGCACGAACGTACCCATCGCCATGGGAGAACTATTCAACAACATCAACGAGTTCCTTGAGCCGATGGCCAACCATTATTTTGATTTTATACGCTGTCACGTCTCCCAGATCGGCGGGCTTACCCCTGCCATGAAAGTCGCACGCTTGGGCGAGTGGTTTGGTATCCGAACCGCATGGCACGGTCCCGGTGACGTATCGCCGGTAGGGCATGCCGCCCAGGCCCATATCGACCTTGCTATCTGGAATTTCGGCATCCAAGAGGGCAGGGAATTCTCGGAAGAGGAACAGGCCGTTTTCCCCGGCTGTCCGACCATGGATAACGGGTACATGCACGTGAACGAGGCTCCCGGCTATGGCGTCGAGGTCAATGAAAAAGAGGCGGCCAAGTACCCCCTCAACCTGAAGTCCAATTGGCAGGTACGTAACGAGGACGGGACCATTATACGGCCCTAAAAGTGCAGTTGAAAAGCGAAAATTAGATTGGAAAAATGCAAGATTTTATCATGAGAACTCCACTTACATACTTTTTGTTAGCAGCCGCAACATTCTTTACTCCGTTGGCAGGTCATTCGCAAGAGGTCCCTACAACGTATATTTCAAATGGTACGATAGCCTGTGAAATATATCTGCCCGATGCGGAAAACGGGTATTATAGGGGCACCCGGTTCGATTGGGCAGTGGTTATACCAAGTCTGGAATATAAAAACCATACTTATTTTGGAAAGTGGTTCGATAGGTATGAGCCTACTATCCATGATGCCATCATGGGCCCTGTCGAGGCATTCGATCCCATCGGATATGATCGTGCCCGACCCGGCGAAGACTTCGTAAAGATTGGCGTGGGTATTTTACAAAGGCCAGATACGACCAATTATCATTTTTCAAAATCTTATGAAATTTTGGACAGTGGGGAATGGAATTTAAAAACTCAAAAAGATGAGGTTCGCTTTACACATCAAATAACCAAGGGAAAATACCCATACACGTATCATAAATCGATACAGCTAAGGGACAACAAAATGATAATCGAACATACCTTGGTAAATGATGGAAAAAGGGCCATAGAAACCCGGGTTTTTAACCATAATTTTTTCGTGGTCGATAAGCAGAACATCGGTCCGGGATACTCCGTTCAATTTCCTTTTACCATCGAAGCGGACAAAAGCAGGTTGGGGGAATTTGCGGAAGTCGTAAACGGTAACGAAATACAATTCGTAAAGGAACTGGGGGAAAATGATTATCCGATGATCGTTAATCTTTCAGGTTTCGGAGCTTCCAACGAAGACTACGATATAAGGGTCGAAAATAAAAATACCGGGGCAGGGGTACGGATTACCTGTGACAGGCCGTTGTCGCATGTTGTCTTTTGGTCCGCAATCAAGACCCTATGTCCCGAACCCTATATTGATGTTAACGTAGATAGCAAGCAAACGTTTTCGTGGACCATCACCTATGAATTCTATACTTTTTGATACTATGCCAAACAATGTTGTCGGTCATTCAATACTCCTTTTACTTGTTGTGGCGCTGTTTTCATGTGGTGGTCCCACTACAGAATCCGATCGATCGACCTATGAAACGGGAAAGGATTTTCCAGTATATGGCGGCAATAAAGCCGGTAACCGCTATTCCCCTTTAAATCAAATCGATAAGAACAACGTCAACGATCTGGAAGTGGCCTGGATGTACAATGCCACGAAACCCATAGATCCGAACGATCCGGACTCTAGATGGACTAGGCAGATCCAATGCCAGCCGATAGTGGTTGACGAGGTGCTGTACGGCACCACCCCCGAATTGTATCTTTTCGCACTCAACGCGGGTACTGGTGAGGAACTATGGAAATTCGACAACGTGAATGACGATGTAAACGTAAGCCGGGGCGTAGCCTACTGGGAAAAGGGTAAAGACCGGCGCATTCTGTATACCGTCGGGTCCAAACTGTACGCCGTAAACGCCAACAATGGCAAACAAATCTCCGATTTTGGTGAAAACGGAACGGCGGACCTGCATGAAGGGCTATCGACCAACCGGAAAGGCGATACGGATTCCCTGAGTGTCAGGGCCACAAGTCCCGGTGTAATCTACAAAAATACGTTCGTCATCGGTTCCAGCGTATCCGAATCCGGCGATGCAGCCCCCGGCCATATCCGTGCCTTTGATGTGATTACGGGTAAACTGAAATGGGTGTTCCATACCGTTCCCCACCCCGGTGAGCCAAGGTACGAGACCTGGCCCAAGGATGCCTATAAGGAAGTTGGCGGGGCGAATAGTTGGGCAGGCATGGTACTCGACGAGAAACGCGGGGAGGTCTATTTCGGCACGGGTTCGCCAGCTTCCGATTTCTATGGAGGAAACCGTGAGGGGCGGAACCTTTTCGGTAATTGCATCATCGCCCTCGATGCGGAGACTGGAGAATTGAAATGGTATTACCAGACCGTTTACCACGATGTTTGGGACAGGGACCTTCCCATTCCGCCCAATCTCACTACAATCGAACAAAATGGAAAGCGGTTGGACGTTGTGGTGCAGACGACCAAAGACGGACTAGTGTATGTTCTGGACCGTAATACGGGCGAATCCGTTTTCCCGGTCGAGGAGCGTGCTGTGCCGGTCAAGGGCCTGCCGGGAGAGGTTTTGTGGCCGGTACAGAAATTTCCGTTAAAGCCCGCCCCGTTCTCCCGGCAAATATACACCGAGGACGATATCAGCGATATTTCACCCGAATCGGCCGCGTTCACCAAGGAGGCGTTCCTTAAATACGACACCGACAACAAATTCACGCCGCCTAGCAAAGAAGGTTCCCTACTTTTCGGGTATAGCGGGGGTGCGGAATGGGGCGGCAATGCCATCGATCCCGATGGCATCCTGTACCAGAACGCCAACGATAATCCTTGGATCCTTCAGATGATCGATAGTACGAGCCGAAACAAAGAACTGGCCTCACTTTCCTACGGAAATGCGCTCTATGTAAACAACTGCGCCTCGTGTCATGGCCCGGACCGAAAAGGCAGCGGAACGGAATTCCCGGACCTATCAGAAATCGGGGAACGGCTTACTAAGGGGCAGGTCTCCGATATCCTAAAAATGGGGGTCGGGCGTATGCCCTCTTTCCGCAAACTGTCACAAAAGGAGAGGGACGGCATCGTAGATTTTCTGTTTGACCCGGGTTCGGGCCGATCGAAAAGTAGAATAGTCGGTGAATACGGTAATCAGACTCTTAAGGACACTCATAAAAATTTCGGTTTTGAACCTGCTTACTTGATTAAGCTGTGGCAAAAATTCAGCGATCAAGACGGCTATCCCGGACTAAAACCGCCCTGGGGCACCCTTAACGCCATAGATCTTAACTCCGGCGAATACCTATGGCGCGTACGCCTGGGCGAATACCCCGAACTGACGGAAAAGGGAATTCCCGTCACCGGCACCGAAAGTTATGGCGGCCCTTTGGTTACCGCTGGCGGTCTCGTTTTCATCGCCGGAACCAAGGACGAACGCATTCGGGCATTTGACAAAAATACTGGGGAAACGGTCTGGGAATACCAGCTTCCCGCAGGTGGTTTTGCCACCCCGATCACCTATGAGGTCAATGGGAAGCAATTCATCGCGATAGCGGTAGGGGGCGAAAGGGGACAAAAGCCCGGTGGAAATTATATCGCTTTTGCCTTGCCAAATTGAACGCTGGTGGAATATCTGTTATCATCACCAAAGTATCTTCATTTAAATATTTTTGTATACTGTATACAAAATAGGAATATTATTGTTATTTTTGACGGGTCAAGTCCATCTATTTTATTAACCTTCGATGGTCTTTAAGGTTTCTTTATATGGGGAATCAACCATCAGAAGTGGATTTAAAATGGATTATATAAATTGCTTTTGGATATGTGGGCTTCTAACAAAAAGTGATGAAGTCCGCTATTTTAAATAGGGTTTGTAATCCAATCCATCATAAAAAAAATAATATTTACATCTTTTTTGTGTGATGTACGCAAAAATTTAAAAATTTCGTTTTGAAACTATCCATTATACTCGCAATTTCTTTTTCGTTCACTTTCGTTTTTGTATCAATTAGTCAATCCGTTGCAAAGTGTGATAAAGGATTTTTTCAAGAGGAAAATGGAATAGTAGTTTTTGAAGCTGAAAGTATATCATTGACCCAGGGTTGGGCATTGGAAAATACAGTTGGGGATTATTCGGGAGAAGGATATATTACCTGGACGGATACGACCACTATAGAGACCAATGGACAAGGTGTGTTAAGTTATACGTTTAAAATAACCAAGCCAGGGACCTATACGATAAAGATAAGGAATTACCACTCCTGTGAGGATTTTACCGAATTTAATGATGTTTTCTTACGAATGAACGATGGCGATTGGAGAAAAAACTTCAATCATACGGTCAGCAATTGGGATTGGAATTCGCAGCAGGATATCGACCATGTCTTTTCCAATGCAGCATATCGCTTGGAGCAAGGAGAGCATACCCTATATCTCAGCGGGAGATCGCAGAATTTCAGCATTGATAGAATAGCACTTTATCATAATGACACCCCTGACAATGCCTATAAAACAGCAGAACCATCCAAGTGTTTGATTAACTCGAACCGTAAAAAATAAAAAAAGGAGGATTTATTATGAAACTATCGAACATTGAATTGGGTAAGAAAGCATACGAGGAGGTAAAAAAACTCATTACCTCGAAACAACTTAAACCCGGCCAAAAGATAGTTCAGGAAAAATTAGCGGAACAACTCGGTATAAGTCGTACTCCCCTTCGCTCTGGCCTGCAGATGTTGGAGGCCGAATCCTTGATCGAGTCGATTCCGCGCCGAGGCGTGGTAGTAAAGGAATTTAGCGATGTGGAAATCCTCGAAATTTACGATTGCCGTATCGCCCTTGAAAGCATGGCCGTTAGTCTATTTACCCAGAAAGCTTCACAAGTTCAAATAGATATACTTTCAAAACTTTTTGAGCCCTTTTTGGATAACCCTGAAATACCTCATGATAAATACCAGAAGACAGATAGTATATTTCATGATACGTTGATCAAAGGTAGCGGCAATACCTTTCTGTACAATCTGTTCCGTAAAGGAAACCTTCTAGTATGCATAGACCTTATAGGCTTGGTAAGGCCGCCAAGTGAAACACTTCAAGAACATCTCGATATCATCAGTGCCATTGATAGGAGGGATGTTGATGCAGCCTGTACGCTTATCAAAGAACATCTGAATATTTCCAAAAAACGTATCCTTAGAAACATGGAAGATGAGGCGTAACACCTTATTTCCCGTTCGGTATAAAATGGTTTTTGGCACATTTATTTTGGCCTTGATTGTTTTGTTCGACCGTATTTTACTCTCCGTGGCCAAAGACCCAGTGGCAGAATCGTTACAATTGAGCGATAAACAAATGGGGTGGGCCATGAGCATTTTTGCGCTGGGCTACGCACTTTTTCAAACCCCGGCCGGGTTATTTGCCGATAAGTATGGCCCCAGAAAAATATTGACTGCCGTGGTCGGGCTTTGGTCTTTGTTCACCGCATTGACCGGGGCGGTCTGGAACTATGGAATTCTGTTGGTAGTCCGGTTTCTGTTTGGAGCGGGCGAGGCTGGTGCTTTTCCAGGAATGGCACGCGCTATTTATAGTTGGATTCCCCTTCAGGAAAGAGGCATTGTCAATGGTATCAATTTCTCGGGAGGTAGGGTCGGTGCCGCCTTTGCATTGCCCTTGGTGGCCTTTCTCATAGATTGGGTCGGATGGCGAATGACCTTCGTAATACTTGGCGGCGTTGGCGTCCTATGGGGGGTTATTTGGTATTGGTGGTTTAGGGATGATCCCGAAGACCATCCCGGGATATCCGAAGCGGAAGTCAGATATATTCATGAGCATACCGATAGAAATGTCCACGGGGAAGAAAAATCTAAGATCGATATCCCAAAGCTATTCAGATCAAAGCAGATGTGGTTACTGATGGGGCAGTACTTTGCCAGTAATTTCACTTTTTTTTTCTGTCTGACGTGGCTATTTCCTCATTTACAGTTTAAATATAACCTTGAGGCCATTGAAGCAGGATTCTTTGCTTCGGCCCCATTGATATGCGGAGCCTTGGGCAATTGGTTCTCAGGTTTTTTGGTGGATTTCATTTTCAAAAGGAAGAAATGGGAGCTGTCGCGAAAGATACCGGCCATCATCGGTTTTTTTTTGGCTTCCATAGGTATTGTGGCCAGTGTGTATATGGAGGAAGTAACCCCCGCTATCGTATGTATCTCCATTGCGGTTTTTGGGGCCGATATGACCTTGAGTCCCTCGTGGTCCGCTTGCGTCGATATCGGAAAACAATTTTCGGGAGCGGTGAGCGGCACCATGAACATGGCTGGAAATATCGGTTCGTTTCTCACCGCTTTAGCTTTTCCGTATATGTTGGATATGACCGGTTCCGAGGTTCCTTTTTTCTATTTGGCGGCAGGCCTGAACGCGCTGGCCATACTATTATGGACAGCCATAAAACCGCAAAGACCTTTGCAGATAAATCGATTGAGCTGATATGATAACCAAAGAAGATTTTAAATACGTCTGTGAAAAGTCACTGGAAATGATTATGGCAGCAGGTATCCATCTTACCGAGGAGGATAAAAAAAACGTAACCGCAGTCGATTTCGGACTGAACAGGATCAAAGAGGAAGGAGTGCAGATCCTAACGCTTTTTGACACCGACCGTATGGCCGCAAAGATTTTGGTATTGCTTCCGCACCAGACCGAACCCGAACATTGGCATCCGCCAGTGGCCGATGATCCGGGCAAGGAAGAGGTCATTCGTGGTATATGGGGCGACCTTGTTTTTTACATCCCTGGGGAAGATACTTTGAAAGAAGGCTTTATTGTTAATGGAAAAGAAGATTGCTATACCATGCGGAATGAGGTTGTGATAGCCCCTGGAGATCAACTCGTATTGCCACCGGGCACCAAACATTGGTTTCAGGCAGGTGAAAGGGGAGCGGTAATGTATTCATTTTCAACCAAGGTAACCGATCTGATGGATCAATTTACCGATCCCGATATTGTTAGGGATACCATTATAGAGTATTAGCACATAAGAACTAAAATTAAACCTTTTCCGCCTTTGCGGGAATATCATAAAGACGGCACTAAATGAAACAAAGCATTATTACAGCCTTTTTGGGCAGAACGCAGGATCGATTTTCGGAATATCAAAAACCCACATCTTTGGAGGAACGATTGGACTTGGTGGTTAAAATTCCCGGAGTTGATGGGGTAGAGATTGTGTATCCTTATGAAACGGAAGAGGCCTCATCCACAAAAAAAATGTTTGATGATCGAGGGCTAAGCTTTGCGGCCGTAAATGCCAATATTAAAAAAGAAACCCAATGGGTGCCAGGTGCACTGTCGAGAAACGATGCCAGTTTACGGCAAGGCGCCATTGACATTATAAAAAAAGCAAAGGACTACGCCATGGCGGTAGGCGCCCCCTTGGTGACCTGTTGCCCCTTATCCGACGGCTACGACAATCTCTTTCAGGTCGATTACCCGAAAGCGTGGCGAAACATGGTCGATGCCGTTGAAGAAGCAGCCGATTATTTGACCGAAATACCTTTGTTCATCGAATATAAAATCAATGAAACCCGTGTGCATGCCCAATTGGATAATTGTGCAAAAACAATTTTGTTCTTAAAAGAGGTTGGAAATAAGGCTACCGGTGTTACCATCGATTTTGGCCATGCCCTTTTGGCAAAGGAAAATCCCGCACAGGTAATAGCCCTTTGCGAAGAAACGGGTACGGACTATTACCTGCATACTAACGACAATGATTTTAATTTTGATTGGGACCTTATTTCCGGATCACGTAACTTTCTTCATACGGTAGAGTTTCTTTTCTATGCCAAGGAGTATGGCTATGATAAATATTTTACCGCGGATGCTTCCCCCCGAATTTTCGATATGATCGGATTTTTTACCGAGCATGCCGAAATGAATCTCGCCCTTTGGAACTTGGTAGATAAGCTTGATCGAAAAAAATACCGAAAGCTGATGCACGAAGAACGGCATATGGACCTTATGAAATTGGTACGAAAGGAAATTTATAGACTCTAATGAGTCAACTCTAAAAGAAAGCGCTGGAAGCCTTAAAAAATTTAACTAATCATAATAAAATGAGCAGATACAATCTCTTTTTTCACACACTGCTGGCCGTTTGTGTGTCATACACGTCATTCGGACAGGAACATCATCAAAATGAACCCTTGATATTGGATTTTCCAATGACCTCCACCACTGAAACAGCTTCCGAAAATCCATTCACGGATTATAGGCTGCACGTTGATTTTAAATTGGGCGACCATCAATTTTCAGTTCCAGGATATTATGCCTCCGATGGCAATGCCGCTGAAACCAGTGCCTCTTCCGGTGGAATTTGGCGGGTGAAGTTCACCCCAGACCAAGCTGGGGACTGGCACTATCGGGTTTCCTTTATGAAAGGGCCGAATATTGCTGTTTCTCAAGACATGTACTCGGGTACTGCAGTCCCGCCGCACGACGGCAAGGAAGGAACATTACAAGTAATGCCGGTGAAAGATGCTGGCGGCTTCTTCGTAAAAAGGGGTCGGTTACAACATCATAGTAGCGGGTATTTTCATACCGAAGACGGGCAACCGCTTTTGAAAATAGGAACGAACTCTCCGGAAAACTTTTTGGCATACGCTGATATTGACAGTACCTATTCGTACGATCCTGAAAAGAATTATCTAAAAACATGGCAACCGCACGTAAAGGACTGGAACGAGGGAGACCCCACTTGGCAGAACGGTAAGGGTAAAGGTGCTATAGGCGCCCTAAATTATTTGGCTTCCCAAGGGATGAACGCAATGTATGCCCTGACTTTAAATATTGAAGGTGACGCTAGGGATGTATGGCCCTTTTTAAGCCATAAAAAGGGCGATTTTTTAAGGTACGATGTCAGCAAGTTGGCGCAATGGGACATTATTTTTTCCCATGCAGAACGTCTGGGCATCATAATTCAACTCGTGACCCAAGAAAAAGAGAACGAACTTATACTTGATGATGGTAATACGGGGTTCGAACGAAAACTATACTACCGAATTGATCGCAAGGTTTGCGCACCACAAAAATATAGTTTGGAATATGGGTGAAGAAAATGGAGCGGCACCGTGGTGGCCACATGCCCAAAACGATCAGCAACGCTATGCGATGATACGCTATATAAAAGATGCCGACCCCTATAAGAACCCTGTGGCAATACATACCTTACCAGAGGAGGAAATGCGGGAACCCATTCTCAAAAAACTAATTGGTTACGATAAACTAGACGGGGTTTCCATGCAAATAGGAAATATCACGGACATACATCATGATATAAAAAAATGGGTGGAATTATCAAAAAAGTCTGAAAAACCTTGGATCGTGAGTATGGATGAAATCGGGCCATGGCATACCGGCACTCCCGATGATGTAAACAATACGCGTATCGACTCACTCCGCACAGAAGTGCTCTGGTCCACTCTGACTGCTGGCGGCGCTGGGGTCGAGTGGTATTTTGGTTGGCTAAAACCACCCAATGACCTCAACGCAGAAGACTGGAGAAGTCGCAGTAAGATGTGG
This sequence comes from Pricia sp., assembly GCA_024635875.1. Classification (GTDB taxonomy): domain Bacteria; phylum Bacteroidota; class Bacteroidia; order Flavobacteriales; family Flavobacteriaceae; genus Pricia. The sequence goes on along the minus strand of JAGXIC010000138.1, from coordinate 14,818 downwards.
GGTCAATCGGCCATAGCTAAAGAATTTTTTCAGAATATTCCATATCCCACAATGATCAGTACAGATTCTTTGCTAAGGGACACTACCAACTATTGTTTTTCAAAACCAGGGGAAGTCTATGCCGTTTATCTTAAGAAAGGGAAATCTACAAGCCTTGACCTCAGAAGGCAAACCGGTGAATACGAGGTGTTTTGGTATGACCCTAGAAATGGAGGTCCGATGCAGAGAGGAACTGAGGGGATTGTGAATGGTGGGAACTGGGTAAGTTTAGGCGAAGGTCCCGAGCCAAGAAATAGGGATTGGGTGGTATTGGTAAAAAGAAAGTAAGGCTCTCGCCAAATAATAGGAGTTAAGTCACCATATATGCCCCTAAATCACCTTAAACGCCGTAATTAACTTAGATTGATGTCTTTAGAATCATTTAGCGTACTTTTCCATAGATGCAAGCTCTGGTTCACCTCCACGATTACCGCAACCAGAGGCTATATAAAGGTTTTCGTCATATATCAATAGACCTGTTCCGTGCCTGCCTTCAATAAGTCCCGGAAGCGATTGCCATTTAAGGGTAGTAGTGTCCAGCGCTTCCATTTCGGTATGTGCCTTTTCTTGGGCGGGTGATTCGCCACCGACCACTACAATTTTATCTTCATAAAGAATTGCGGCATTACCCGCTCTTTGGGTAGGAATATCGTTGTTTAAAGTACTCCACCTATCGCTATCTATGTCGTAAACATCATTTTTGGCAATCGTACCACCAAATGGATTCTCAGGTTCTTGCCCTGTATTTCGCCCGGCAACACCATATATTTTTCCCTTATTCAATACCGCTTGAAAATGGTCACGGGGACGTGGGGCATCGGCCAAGATTTCCCACTTTCCGGTATTGGGGTCATAACTGTCGAGCCAATTTTTATGATCACCGATATGTCCGTTCTTAATACCGCAAGATATATAGATCTTACCGTTATACAGAACATTACCGGTAGACCCACGTCTTCTTTCCTCGGGAATTTCATCGCCAAGGGACCACGAATCCGTAGCTGGATTGTAGCTGTAGATATGGGTAGTAGGGGTCTCGTTCGGCCAACCTCCGGTCAGGGCGGCGATAATATAAATCTTGTTTTGATATACAACCGGTTGAAAATGGTGTAGTTCCAAGGGAGGCTCCGTGCCCTTTGACCAAGTTTTGGTCTTAGGGTCATAGATACTTACCGGGCGAATTCCTCTTCCCCCCAACAAATAAAATTTATTGGCGACCCTTACGAAAGCAGCCTCATGACGTTTAACGGGTTTGCTATCGTCTTCCGATTTTACTGATTGCCAATTGTTTTCACCTGTCTGAGGGATTACACTTGGCTCCGTCTTTTTTTCAGAGAATTTACAAGCTGAAAGCAGCACCAAAAAATAAATAAACAAAAAACGTTTTACCATTACTTACAGGTGCTTTAGAAAATAGGATTAATATTCAGGCCGAATTAAAGTAAAGATATCGAAAAAGCAATTTCTTTGGTGAAAATAGCTTTAGTAATTGTGAGATTGTACCAGAACCGTTCAAAACCATGTTTGTTGTAATCGAATTTACCAAAAAGTTCCTTTAACTTATAAAAGGCCCCTACAAAAAGTGTTGGGAATTACTTGCAAGTAAATCTTGATTACTATAGGAGAGAAAGAGCAATGGGAATTTTCATAACGTTAAATTTTAGTAAAAACCTAAGCCTTGCAGTGAGCTTTAAAATTAAACCACCGGCGGGTCATTTAAACAAGGCACTCGTAAGAAAAGTTCGAGAACCGTCCAGAAAACTAGCAAAACAAGGGCCTCCGAGATATCGGGGGCTTTTTTCATTTCCATGGGTTAAAGATAGGTTAAACAAATCGCTGCTTTTTTTTGGCGTTAGAATCCATACTATTGTTTCAATAAACAAATTTCTAGAGAATATATTAGATGCTATGTCGGCTATTCTCTCCGGTAGAGATAAGGTTTAATCTGGGTATCGCATCATTTCTTTAAAAAGGTAATAATGATATTATCGTTTTAGCAGTTTTTCTTTTTATCCCTGTTTTGATTGTTTCCTTTTACCGTAAAAGAAGGATGAAATGAATTGGATGTTCCTTCCTACTATTGAATTTTCCGCCCGAAACTGACCAATATCATAGTACTAAATTTCAGGCTGTACTACCTTGTATCTATAAAATCACAAGGTCATGAAAGCCAAGAAGAATCCAAAAGTAGATCTGAACCGAAACAGCGGACTCTATTTTGTCATAGGGCTTGCACTGACACTCTTTCTTACATGGAGAGCATTGGAGTATAAAAGTTACGACACTTCCTTAAAAGAGGTCATAGTGGCCCACATGGCAGAGTCCGATTTACGGGAAGAAGTTCCTGTAACGGAGAACCTAAAATTACCGCCTCCCCCGATACCCCCTTCGGCACCCACCATCATTGAAGTGGTGGACGATACCGAGGAAATCGAGGAAACGGTCATTCAGAGTACCGAAACCGATCAAGAATCGGTTATTGACGCTCCGATAATTGATGTGGATGAGGTTGTGGTCGAGGAAGAAGAGGAAGAAATAACCGTACCTTTCGCTGTTATAGAGGATGTTCCGATCTTTCCGGGATGCGATCAGGGCACCAACGATGAGAGAAAGGCCTGTTTTCAACGAAAAATCCAGGAACATGTGGGAAAGAATTTCAAATATCCACCGGTTGCCGTTGAAATGGGTATTCAGGGAAAGGTATATGTACAGTTTCTCATAGATACCCAAGGTCATGTTACCCGGATCAAATCTAGAGGGCCGGACCGGCTTTTGGAAGAGGAGGCCGAACGTATCATCGCATCCTTGCCTCGAATGACGCCTGGCAAACAGAGGGGCCGGCCGGTAAACGTACCTTACAGTATTCCCGTAAATTTTATATTGATGTAGACGGTATCGAATCCCAAGCACTTATGCATCCCTAAAACAATAGCTGTGTGGACAATTATTTTGATTCTTACCTATTTCGTTCTAGCCATTTCGATTGTCATAAGTATCCTGTTGCACGGGGCTAAACCATCCAAAACCCTTTCTTGGCTCTTGGCGGTTTTTACCATTCCTGTGGGTGGAATATTACTTTACCTGCTTTTGGGAAGAAACCGCAGAAAGAACAAACTGCTGAAGATAAAGAGGCAGGCCTTCTTCAATCTACCCAGACCCACAACGCTACATATGGCATCTTTGGACGGGAAGTATCGTAAACTGATGACCTTGGTGTACAAGAACTCCCATTTTCCGCCGACCAACCGCAATCGGTTGCAATTACTCAAGGACGGCAAAGGTACCTTTGAGGCAATTTTCAGTGCGTTGAAAAATGCCGAAAAGCAAATCCATATGCAATATTATATTTTCGAGGAGGGCGAGTTGGCCGATCGGCTGCTGGCACTTTTCGAAAAGAAGATCGGGCAGGGTGTCTCGGTTCGGATGATCTATGACGGTATCGGAAGCTTCTCCCTAAGTAAATCCTATTTAAAAAAACTGAGCGCCCTTGGGGTCGAGGTATATCCGTTTCTTCCTTTTAAGTTCGGTCGGTTTCTTTCATCACTAAATTATAGGAACCATAGAAAAATTATTGTCGTCGATGGATGCATTGCCTTCACGGGCGGCATCAACCTGTCCGATAAATATCTAAAGGGAGACCCGGACCTGGGAAATTGGCACGATATGCACCTAAAAATGGAGGGCCCTTCGGCAAATCATTTGGACTATGTATTTGCGATGGATTGGTATCTGGTCAGCCAAAAAGCGATCGAACCGGTATGGCTTCCCGAGGTATCCGATGCTAATACTTCCGATATGCTTGTACAGATTGTGTCGGGAGGTCCGGACGATGATTTCCCTGCCTTGGAGCAAGCGTATTTTACGATAATCAACAAGGCAAAGGATTACCTGTACATTACCAACCCCTATATCATTCCCGGACAAGCAATAATGCAGGCGTTACAGACCGCGGCCTTGAGCGGCGTAGATGTTCGTTTGATGATTTCGGAAAATGCCGACAGCAAAATCGTGAGTTGGAGTGTCCGCTCCTATTTTGAGGCCCTGCTAAAATCCGGAATCAAAATTTATCTGTTCCCCGATGGATTTTTACACAGCAAAATTATGGTCAGCGACGATATGGTCGCTACCGTTGGCACGGCGAACTTGGACGATCGCAGTTTTGAGCAGAATTATGAGGTCAATGCCATTGCCTACGACGCGGATTTTGCACGATTATTGAAGCAAGATTTTCTGAAGGATGCCAATGTGAGCAGAATGCTTTCCTATTCCGAATACCTCGAGCGACCGTGGACCGAAAAGTTAAAAGAGGGTTTCGGCAAGGTGTTCAGTCCGTTGCTATGAAACTGTGATTTTTTGGCACTATAGACCAGTAACTTCATCGTCCGTTTGTTTTCTGAAAATTAAATCTTGCTCTTCCATGGCGAGAACGACTAGTTTCACGTAATCGTCCACTGTTTTTTGGATATCCTTGGGATCGGAGATATCTATGCTTCCCCGCCAAATCAACGAACGCTCTTTGCCCACACAGATACAGTACAACGAGGTCTCGGCGTGGTACACCGGGAATTGTCGGTAGTAGCCGTCTTCATAATAGATATTCTGATGACGCCTGTAATCTTCTTTGAAACCATCTTTACTTTTGTACAGTTCGTTCATCGTTCTCATTAATGTCTTTTTGTTCTCCGAACCGGTGATCTTGGTAAGCAGAATGGCATCAAAATCCTTATCCAAAAGGCTCTCCTCGAAAGCATCCAATTCTTTTTCGGTTCTTCTCGAATCGGTAAAATTGACGTCAAAAACGTCCAAACTCCTTACGGACTCCACGTTTCTTTTTTCGAATTCCTTAGTCAGTTTGCTCTCAAAGTCGGTACGGACGGCCTCACTGTCGGTCATTCCCACGACCAACACCTTGTTGGCATCAAAGAGAACGATATCGGGATTTTTATAGTTCTCGACGAGTTCGGCCGAAGAGCAACCACAAATCGCTATGATCAATACCAGTAGTAGTTTTTTCATCTTATTGGGTTACGTTTAACGACACGCTTCAAAGTGTGTTGGCATCTAGTTTATTCTTGTCCGAAACCGGCCTTCGGCGTTTTCGGTTGTTCTATCGCACTAAGCTGATATTCCGGGTTGCCCAAAGCCATTTTTTTAGTATTTTTCAGGATGTGGGTCAGTTTTGCGAATCCTCTTTCCTTTATTGTCCGATAATCCAAAAAGTATTTGTTCAACCTTCCATAAAGACTTTTATGGGTCTTTTTGTAAGCCTTTTCCATTTCATGTTGGTTGACGTCATCCAACATAATCTCCAATTGGTTCATGTGTTTTTGGACCTGCTTTAAAATAGGGTTTAGCCTAAGTTGGTTCTCGGCGATTGCCTTCTTAAAATCGTTGATCATTGCGAATTCCTTTTCCTCAATAGGTTTGATGGCGAACGACTGGATCAGATTGTTCAAAAAATGCTGCTCGTCCTTGATAAAGGTAAGTTCTGAAAACCATCTTTTAGATTGTTCGTGCATCTCTTCCGGCGCTAACCATTCCGTGTAACGTGCATTTCGTAGTGTGGCCATTGGTGTATTATTTTTAGTTCTAAATTGAATTGAGTATAAAGGTAAAGGGGGTAGGCGAGAACCAAAATGATATTTATCAGTTCCCGACCTTTAAATTAAAATGTCCACTCGGTAGCTTCGTTCAATTTGGGGATATGCACCATCCAGCCGTATATATCACTGATTTTTACCTTGAAGGCATCTAGAGCGGAGGGTTCCCCATGAATCAGAAACACCTTTTCGGGGATGTTTTTTATTTCTTTCATCCATTGGAATAGCTCTTTTTGGTCTGCGTGTGCGGAGAGACTTTCCAAATGTTCGATTTTTGCATTGACGGGATGGTATTTTCCGAATAGTTTGAGCTCATGTGCTCCTTCCAGAAGCTGTCGTCCCCTTGTACCTTCGGCTTGAAAGCCAACCAACAATACCGTAGTGGAAGTCTTTTCTATCAATTGCTTTAGATAGGTCAAGACCCGGCCCCCGGTAACCATTCCGCTGCCGGCGATTACGATTTTAGGTCTGGGGTCGTCTATAGTTTTCCAGGTATCGGCGTAGGAAGTTATGATGTTGAAATGATCGCACATCGTATGGTACTCTTTCATCGGAAGTTGATGCCAAGCGGGAAAGCGTTCGAAAACAGATAGCACATTATTGCCCATGGGGCTATCGATGAAGATGGGAATATTGGGGATTTTGTTCTTCTTGTACAGCTGCCAAAGCAGGTACATCAACGATTGCAGCCGTTCGACCGCAAACGATGGAATAATGAGGCTGCCCCTTTCGTTGATGGTTCTGTTGACCAAATCAATGATTTTCTGTTCCACGTCTTCTTCGGGATGTAGCTTGTTGCCGTACGTACTTTCCACAAAAATATAGTCGGCCCATTGGGGATATTCGGGCGGAGCCAAAAGGCTATCGTTCTGTCGCCCGATATCCCCAGAAAAAACTAACATTTTCCCGAAGATTTCCAGTTCTATGAACGTCGCCCCGATGATATGGCCGTTGTACCTGAATTTGAACCGGATGTGTTCCGAAAGGGTTATCCATTGATCCCTCCTTTCGAATCGGAACAGGTCGATGGCCCGTTCGGCTTCCTTTATCGTATAGAACGGCAGGGCCGGATGGTGTTTGCTATAGCCCTCCTTATTGGCCCGTTCGGCCTCTTCCTCATGTATTTTGGCGCTATCCAATAAAATGATACGGGTTATCGCCAGGGTAGGGGCGGTTGCGATGATTTTGCCGTGAAAGCCTTCTTTGACCAGTCTCGGCAGGTATCCGGTATGGTCTAAATGGCCGTGGGTCAGCAATACGACATCGATTTTGGATGCATCAATGGGCAGGTTTTCCCAGTTTAGTTGGCGAAGTTCCTTTAGGCCTTGGAACATCCCACAATCGACCATTAGGTTCAGTTCCGGGGTTTCCAGATAGAATTTAGATCCGGTCACGGTTCCGGAGGCGCCTAAAAAGTGTACTTTGATACTATTCATTATCTAATGATTACAGAGTTGCCCAATTTCTGCGAGAATTTTTCTTTTTCTGTCTTGAGAGACTCCCAAATGGTCCAAGAAGAACTTGTCCTTCCAAAGTTGCCGACAGAGTACCACATCCCTGCTCAGCAAAAATTGCTTTTCGCGTGTGCTCAGTAAAGTGGATACGGTAACGGGATAAAGGCCGAGCCTGTCGATACGGTCTTTGAGGCCATCATTTATGGGATAGTCCCAGCTCAGCAGATATAATCCGGCGCATTTTCCATAGCTGATGGCATCCTCCGTAAAACGGGTATTGGTTACTACCCAACCTGCATCCATTGTTTTGGATTCCGTTTTTTTTGTCACCCAATGTGCTTTAACATCGTTGTATCGGGAGTGGATGTACAACGGAACTTTGACATTGCAGTTACGCCCTTCTTCCGAGTGGAATTTACATTCGATGACCGTCACCGACCCGTTTTTTTCCGCTAGCACATCGATTTCATGGGTCACACAGATGCCGTTCAAGATTTCGTCCACATGGGTAACGTAGCCCGAGTATTCCAGAATGGCCGCCACAAAACGTTCGAACGGGAATCCGGTAGGGCCCAACTCATAAATCGCTTTTTTCAGTTTATATTTTGAGGCAAAGACCGATTTGTTCTTTTTTAATAAAGCATAGGCCCGGTTGTAGATTTCATGGGTAGATATACCTTCGAAAAGCTCTTCTTTGACCTTTTCAACAATCTGTTCTACCAAATTGTGGTCAGCACCGCTGTGCTTTAGCGAATTGCGAAGTTTGTCCATTGAAAATCTGGCCTTTTTGCCCGATGATTTTATAATTTCGATGTCCTTGTCTTTTTTCAAAGTATCATTTTAGATGTACGTCGACTTCCGGTATTTTCAGTAATTGTAAGGTAGTGGATGCAAGAGTTACTTTTCCTTCGGTTTGTAAGACAGCCCGTTCGATGTGTTCGAACAATTGGTGTTTTGTAACACGTCGTAGCTTATAGTCCGTTATATAGCGAAGGTTCAAGGCTATCCAGTTATCGGTAAGGTTGATGGCCACGGTCGGTGTAATGGTGGCTTTTTCGATATAATACCGTTCGACCATCTCTTCCCATTTGGCCAAGGAATCCTCGGTATAGCCCGATAAGAGCTCCGTGGCTCTATCCAGCACTAATTTTTTGGCAAGTTCAACATCTGAACCGTAGGTAATAAGTACGTTCAGTTCGTCCCATACAAAGGGAAAATCCATGGAATAATTCTTAATGGGCCCTTTAAAGACAAAAGCGTTACTGATCTTGACGATCCTACCGGAGTAATTGTCGCTACTGACCCATTCGCCCATCTCCATGAGAGTGGTATAGATACTGTCAATGTCGATGACATCGCCTTTGATACCATTGATTTCGATACGGTCGCCCGGTTGGTAGATCCGTACGAAAAAGATGTAGAACGAGCCGGCAATGCTCAAAATCAGTTCCTGTAGGGTAAAAGTGATGCCTGCCGTAAAAAGGCCGATGATGATGGTGTAGTCTTTAACATTCTCGAGCGTAAACGAAACGAGGATCAATAGGCCTATCAGTATATAGCCTACGACCTCGACCCCCTTTTGGGCCTTGTAGCGAATACTGGTATCGGCTATTCGCCGTTTAAGCAATTTTCGCAATAAACCTATGGATATGACAATGAAAAGTATCCATAATAAAAGCTTTGCCACCTTTACCACCATGTCGTGATTGAAAAAATCGAGTAGTTCGTCCATCGTTTAGATTTGAAGAGGCGGCCGGTTTAGAAACGAAAGGTCGCGGAGGTAAACTTTCAATCCCTGGTTTTTCGGATGTCGAAGGACTACTTCTTGTCCCGAAAATAGTCCCTTATCAAGGCCTTGACCTGGTTTTCGGTCATGCTATCGGCTTTCTCCACATTCTTTAATTTAGCCGCCAATGCTTTGTGATCGGCCATCAACGCGGCCTTGAATTTTTCATTTGTGTCTGAAGGCCCGAACACGGCAATGGCATCTGCATCCATTATAGCACCGGCCAACTGATTGAAATAGGCTTTTAATTGATGCTTTTCCTTTTCGAGATAAGTGCTTTCGTGGCTGATATCCTGCGTGCCGCCCCATTTGACCCTTGACCCGGAAGAACCTTTAAGGTTGAAAAATTCCACATTGGAATGAATGGTTTCCAGTGTTTCTCCTGCGTCGTGCAACCGCACGACGTGGGCCTGTTGCTTGTCCATCCAAATACCTATCTGTTTCATAACTTATTTTATTTAAGGATTTTATCTTCAACAATTTCAATACAGTCTCCTAATGCAGAGCCAAGATGGGAACGGTCGCGTCATAGCCGATTTCTTTGACCAGCGGTTTCGAAAATACACTGCTGAAGAAAAAATGCTTTCTGTTGATAAAGGCGATCATATCACTGTCCCTACTCTCCACAAAAGAGGTCAGTCCGTCCGATACATCCTTTTCCGATAGGGTATGGAAACTATGGTCTACGGACGCCAAAATATCATCCAACAATTGTTTGTTATCCTCTTGGCTGTCGTTCAGATCGGAATTTTTCGCTACAAATAAAACCCGTATGGCGGCATCGTGCATTTTGGCTATTTCGATAAGGTAGCCCAATTCCCTACGTTTAAAAGCGGACTTATAATCCGTAGGAAAGACGATTTCCTTGGGAGCCGAAAATCGCACTTTCTCTGGAACCGCCAGCACCGGACATTCCCTGATGTCCTCCATGGCGTTTACCGTATTACTACCGAAAATAACGCCTTGGGCACTTGTGGCCCCTTGGGTTCCCATGACCACCAGATCAATATCTTTTTTGGAAATCGTCTCCTTGACCGCTTCCGGCAATAGGTTTAGGGCCGAAATGGTATGATAGGTATGCTTGGGATTGTCCCGTGACATCTTTATGCTATCCAACAGTTTTGAAAATTGCTCTTCCGACCCTGCTTTTGCCCTTTCGTATTCGGCACTTCCCGGTTCTGGAATCGTCAGGTTTCTAGTGGTATAATAATCCAACTGAAAAACGTTCAAAAAATAGAACTCGCAGTGCAATTTTGAATACAGATCTAGTGCATATCGGGTAGCATTTAACGCGTTCTTCGAAAAATCGGTAGGTATCAATATTCTTTTATCCATGATGATGTATTTAGCATTCTTGGTAAAGCTATTTCTTAAGTCGCATTTGGCCTATGACAATTATCAGTCGCTACCGCATTTCCGGAAGGACCAAAAAGGGAATTTTGATGTCGATTACCATTTTCTCAACAATGGGTTCCCGCAATATCTTCTCCAGCGGCCCGTGCACGTTATTGACCATGGCAAGCATATCGATGTGCGCATCTTCCAGAAATACCTGTATAATTTTGGTCTTGCTGATAAAATTGGAAATCTCATGGACGGAGCAGGGCAAAGGATCGAAAAAGGCGAGCAGTGCCTCTTTATGGGTCTGCTGTTTTGGGTTTAAGGTTTTGCCATCATTGATGTGTAAGATGGTTATCGCTGCACCTAAGCCAGTGGCTAAAATTTTTAGTATGGCAAGGGTTTCGGACTGTAGGGGTGTCTTATAATCCGTTGCCAACCCAATGTTCGTTGGTTCGTAGAAGGCATGATTTTTTGGAATGGTCAAAATAGGGCATTTTTCTACCGATTTTAAGGTTTTGGTGGCCGTGCTTCCCAAAAATACGGGTATACTGCTGTTTTTTCCCTTATTACCCATGACGATGAGATCTAGGTCTAGTTCATGTATAAGCAAGTTGACCACATGCGTCAGTTCGTTCTTTTTTGAAATGAGTTCATAGGTGTGTTTCGGATGGTCGGCCTGCTTTTTTATTTTGGACAAAAGGCGTTCAAACCGGACTTTCGATGCATCCTTTAGTTGTATCAGTGACCCGGTGTCGTTACTTTTCGGATTCTTTCTCTTAAAGCCTTTCGTTTCACTGAACACGTTCAGAAAAAAGAAACGGCATTCCTCATTGTTAAAAAGTTCACTCGCATAGCGAAACGCGTGGAAGGCGTTATTGGAAAAATCGGTGGGAACAAGGATGTTTTTCATGAAGGGGATGTTTTGGGAGGATAGTAAACGAATTTTCGGATGTTTAGCCAGAAGGGTCAATCTTTCGCTGGCAGTATCAAAAACGGGATGCGGGAGTAGATGATGACATCCTGAATGACCGGTTCACGTATCAGTTTTTCAAAAAAACTTTTCTTATGGGATAGCATGACAAACATATCGATATGTTGTTTTTCCAAAAAGGAAGTAATGACCATCGCCTTATCATCGTAGTTTTGGACCCAATGGAAACTATGATCGATGCTCTCGAGACATTCTTCAAGCTCATTTTTACGGATTTCCTGTTCGTTATCCAAAACTTCCTCCTCGGTAATGTGCATTACCCGGATACTTGATCCAAAAAGAGTGGCTAGATACAGCAAGGGCGCCAAAGCCTCCTTGACACAGCCTTTTTTAAAATCGGTTATCAAGGCAATCTCTTTCGGTGCTTTGTAATCGATCTGTTTCGGTACGGCCAAAACGGGACAGAGCGCCAAACCCTGTGCGATTTGGATCGTGTTGCTGCCCAGAAAAATTTCCTTGGCGCCCGTCAGGCCTTTGCTACCCATTACGACAAGGTCGATATTATAATCCCTGATGGCTTCTTTTACTGACTTATCAAGAATTCCTTTATTCGAAATCGTTAAGAACCTGTGGTATGGATTTTCGTTATCCATAATAATCTTATGGAAGGTTTCGGTCAGCTTTTCCTTAGATTGGATTTGTAGTGCCGGCAAGCGTTTTTTGCTACCCAAAAGGGGTGCCTTTTTGCCGTGCAGGGCAGTATTTTCGTCGAAAACATTTAAAATGTAGAAAGTGCAAGGTTTAGCGGCCAGCAATTTAGTGGCATAGAACAAGGCGGAATACGCATCGTTCGAAAAATCGGTGGCAACAAGTATATGCTTCATGGGAGTCTTTTTAAAAATGGGGCAGTACCATAAAAGGCACGCTTAAATGAAAGCCTATTTTTTTGATGACCGGCTCTATAAATAACCGCTCTATAAAGGTGTGTTTGTTTTGTACCATGACCAACAGGTTTATTTTATTCTTGACCTGAAAGTCGTTGACCGCCTCGATAATTCCGTTGTCGGGCATGTCATGGAACAGGGCACCGCTACCCAGCAATTTGTTAAGCTGGCCTTTGTGCCTTTCCTGTGCCGCGTTCAGGTCGTACCCGGTCCGGACGTGCATGACGTGGATTCTCGACTTGTGCTGACTGACGATGGTCAGCACCTGTGAAATAGTATCTTTTCCGTATTCAATTTCGAAGTCCGTAGGAAATAATATTTCCTTGGGTGCTTCGTATTCATATTTAGGAGGTACCGCAATTACCGGGCATTTGGCCTTTTTGATGACGTGTACCGTATTGGTACCGAACAGAATTTCCTTAGCACCCGTCGCCCCCTTGGTTCCCATCACGATAAGGTTTATGTTTTCGTTGGCAACGGTTTCCGATATTTCGCCCAAAAGGGTATTGAATGCCGTGTGTACGACAATGGTATGCTTATCGTTTCCGTATTGGTCTTCCAGACGGCTTTTCAGTTGTTCCAACTGGGTCATGGAGGTTTCGCGCATCACATCGCCCAGACCGATCAGTCCGGGACTCCCCAGCAGGTATTCCGTTTGATAGACGGGCGGGGTGTAGGTATGCAAGAGATAAAAGGTGCACTTGATATTCTTATAGACCAATAGGGCGTACCGGATAGCCTCAAAGGAGTTATCCGAAAAGTCGGTGGGCAATAGAATACGTGTCATAATCATTATTTTTTTAGTATGGGATAAAACTACGGGAGAAGAATTTTGAAAACCATGACATTGGTCAGTTTGTCGGATTGCTATTTTCGGTATATTTGATTTTTTAAATGGGATACGAATGAAAAGCAGTTTTTCTAAAATTGTAGCTTCGAAGACCCCTGTGCTCGTGGACTTTTATGCGGACTGGTGCGGCCCCTGCAAAATGTTGGCGCCTATCTTGAAACAGGTAAAGGACGAAATGGGGGATGCGCTAAAGATTGTCAAAATCGATGTGGACAAAAACCAGGCAATAGCCGCCCGATATCAGGTGCGCGGAGTGCCGACCATGTTACTTTTCAAGAACGGGAAGCAGGTTTGGCGGCAGTCGGGAGTGTTACAGAAGAAGGATATCATTGGTGTTCTTAAGCCACATATGTAAGACCAAGTTTAAAAACCTACCTTCACACGAATCTCAGTGGTCCTTGGTCTTTCAATTCTTCAACTCATGCAGTACCAAAAAAGGAACCGTGGTATGATAGCTAATTTTTTCTACGGTAGGCCTGAAAAGGATGCGTTCCAGAAAATTCAGGTTTTTGGCCACCATAACCAGCAACTCAAGATTCCGGCTCTCGGTAAAGCACTGCACGGCCTCATCCAACTTTCTTCCGGTAAGGGTATGGAAAGAGCATTCGGTGTCTTCAAAATAATCCCTTAAAAATTCCCGGTTCTTGGTCTGATGGTCGCTAAGACTTTCACCTTTTGTAGTAACATATAAAAACCGTAACGCCGATTTGAAAGAAAGGGCCAGTTCTTTGAGGTCTTGTAATACGTCGATATCATAGTTTAATTGAAAGTCCGTGGCAAACCCGATTTCCTTCGGCCTAGCGTATTTGGCGTCTTCCGGTACGGCCAAAACGGCACAGGGCACTTTGGTCATTACATTTCCGGTGTTAGTTCCGACGGAAACTGCTTTAAGTCCCGATGCGCCCTTGGTGCCCATGATGATCAGGTCAATATTTTTTCGATCGACCTCCTCTTTTATATGGTCGGTAAAATAGCCGTAGTGTACCGAGGTATGAAACGTATGTTTGGTGTTGAAAGGCAGGCGTTCAATAGTATGGAGCAGTTGCTGCAATCGCTCTTTACATTCCTTTAAAACACTTTGTTCCAGAATTTCTTGGGAGGCATACATCGCCGCTTCGCCACCCGAATATGCCGTAATGGGTCTTACGTGGACCAAATGGAAGTTACAACTCGTTTTTTTGAACAAGGCCATTCCGTACTGAATGGCGTTCCAGGCGTTATCCGAGAAGTCGGTAGGTAAGAGAATGTTTTTCATTTTTGGGATATTTTATAAGCTAAAAATAGTTGGTCAGAAAGAGAATTAAAATGACAGTGGTCATGCCGTCCGCGAATTTTCAATTTCCAGCCATGCCAACGCGACAGGTCCCAGAACCGCGTCCTAGCGCGTGCACCGCCTCTCGTATTTGCCAGACCGGAGCTACTCACCTGATAGGTGTTCAAAACAAAGAAGATACCCGCCACAATTTCAAAAAGATAGATGGCTTAGTCCATGGCATTGCGGGCGTTCGCTGAAAAATCCGTTGGTAATAGAATGTTCATGGGTCCATTTTTAAGTGTATTTATTCAGGTAATATTAAGAGTGGCACTTCCGTATGAAAAGCCATTTTTTTGACCACGGGCTCGCCGATGAAATTTTCCCAAAAAGAATGATGGTAACGCACTAGGGACAATAGGTCTATCTGTGCATCCTTAATGAACTTTTGCAGGGTAGGGGCTATGTCGCCTTCGAAGTCGAGATTGTGAAAGATGAGGTCCAAGCCTTCAAACCGCTCTTTCAAAAGTTTTTGATTGAGCTTTTGCTGATCGTTAAAGCGAAATTCTACGGCGATGTGCATAATCTTGATTTCGGCCTTCCAGAGCAACGCCAGTTCGG
>JAGXIC010000137.1 GCA_024635875.1 Pricia sp. | reverse complement strand
CGATGACCCCAACCCGTCCTGTGGGCAAAGCAGTCTCGATCATGTGCAGTATAAAGGCATAATCGCCCTTGGACCTTGGCGGGATTCCCCTTAAAAATCTTCTGAATCTATCGGATTCCGCCTTTTCGTGGCCCCATTTATCCAAGGAGAAAGGGGGATTTGCCACTACTACATCAAACTTCATCAGTCCGTTAGCTTCGACCAATTGTGGATTGTTCAAGGTATCGCACCATTCGATCCGGGCCGCATCCATACCGTGCAGAAAACAGTTCATTTTGCTCAATGCCCATGTATCACCGTTGCTTTCCTGTCCATAAATCGCAAAATCATTGGAAAGATTTCCTTTTTTGTCCTTTACCTCTTCGGCGACCTGAATCAAAAGCGAAGCTGACCCACAAGTAGGATCGAATATTCTCGCCCCTTCTTCCGGAGCGATCAATTTGGCCAATAGTTGCGATACCTCTTTTGGCGTAAAGAATTCCCCACCTTTTTTCCCTGCTCCCGAGGCGAATTTTTCCAAGAGGTACATGTAGGCTTCCCCAAGTACATCTTGTTTACCCTCCCAGAGTGAAGGTCGAAAATCGAGTTCCGGTTTGGCAAAGTCGTTGATAAGATTGAGCAACCTCCGGTTTCGGTCCCTGGTCTGGCCTAGTTTTTCGGAGTTAAAACTGATGTTACGGAAAACACCGTTCAGTTTTTCCAGATTCTGCTCCTCTATTTTGGCCAAGCTTTTATCTATGATACCACCAATATCGGCATCGTTCCTTTTTTCATGGATATAGTTGAAACTGCAATTGTCGGGTAGTACAAAGCGCTCCCTCTTTAACTTGCGTTTTATCAACTCATCATTATCCCCGTATTGCTCTTTGTATTGATCGTAATGGTCTTGCCAAACATCGCTCAGGTATTTAAGGAACATAAAGACCAAAATGTAGTTCTTGTATTCCGAAGAATCGAATGCACCCCTAAAGGTGTCGCATGCACTCCATAGGGCATTATTTATCTGTTGTTGAGTAGGTCTTTCTTTGGTTATCATGGTGCTTCGTTATTTTATGGATGTCAATAATTGGGTGCGGATCAATCGGTTTTTCTCTTCCATAAGTTGGTTGTATAGATTTTGCTCTTTTACGGCCAAGGCTGCAATATTCGCTATTTTATCTTGTTGTGAAATGGACGGAAGCAAAATAGGTATATTTTCAACGGTTTCCCGATTGATACTGGTTGTATAGGTTCCCGATGCTTGTGACTCAAGATACTGTTGTACTTTTTTTTGATTGATGTACCATGCAACATAATTTGGGGTTGCCTTCGTTTCATCCAAACGTACAACAAAGAAGGCCGAAGAAGCTACTGATGGATAGTTATCGTCGGCATAAAATGGAATTGCATAATTGTTGGCCCCCTTTGAAATAAATAGGATGTCCCCTTCTTTTAGATAATATTTATCCTTTACTTGGTTTTGGTGAACAAAAATACACTCCTTCCCAATAGTCGTATAATCATTGTCAATATCCTTAAGTTGAATAACACGCAAGTCGCCTCCCTTGGCAGGAGTAATTTTTCCCCTAAACGAGTAGCCGGAGAAAATTCCATTATAGCCGACTAAAAATTTTAACTTCACTTTGTTTTACGCATATTAAACTACATAATTTCTAGGGTGTACAAAGGTTTTATTAAATTTTTGAATCTCGCAAGAAATTTTTACATAAGTTTTACGATGCGTTTATATTTGAATGTAGATTTATTTCTCTCCAAATTTTACCATAACCTGCCAGCGCGTGGGTCCTGTCCGGTTTTTGTAGCGTTCCGGCAGATAAGCGTCAGGCAAAAACCGGATAGGGCACCCTACTTTTTGCTTTGGTGCTCCTTCCAATTTTGGTAGAGCTCGGCTGCCTCCGGATTGGCCCTGAAGAAGGCCCGAAAATGGACGACTGCTTTTTCTTCCCCCTGACCATAGCCTTCCTGCCTTATTTGGGCGGTTCGGGATACTTTATAAGCGGAGAAGCCCAGTACGAGGAAGATAATTGTTAATAGGCTCCAAAACAGTTTTACCGACCATTTCGGAAAAACCATCGATTTCTTGATGTAGTATACTACGTTTCCCATCCTGTTCATACTTCATTATCTATGTGGTTATCATTTTACTTTTTCTCCCTATCCACATCTCTTTGTAATCCTTGTATAAATAAGACTTATCGATACCGTTTTTATGATTTTGCATAAGCCAGGCCGTAACTCTTTTTCCGGCTTCATCATTGTCCAGATAAAGTTCTATGTGACCATATAATGCTATGTATTTCCAGGCCCGATTTGCAAACGACAAGGAGTTTAGGGTTAGAAAATCGGTGTTGTCGTTATAGTAGTCCGTTACAGTCGAAAAATCGAACATACCTTCCGTTACGACCAATCTTCTACATCCGTTTTGTAAATAGGTAATGTCCTTTGGGGAAGAAGAATTCTTGTAATATTTGTTGCGAAGTTCCCAACCGCCGGAATCGTTTTGTAGGCCAATGGCGAAATAGTTATTTTCTTTATAAGAGTAGTGGACTTCTTTGCAATATTTTTTTGCGGTTTCCATGGCAATGTTCCGTTCCTTAAGGTAGGCTTCCAGACAGAAATGCCTGATAGTATTGGCGCTATTGACAACCAAACCATCATCCGAAGGCGGGACAAAAGGTTGCGGGTGAAAAGAAAAAGAGGACGGTACGTCCGACAGGAAGTGCAGCGCATCCCGAACGCGGCAGTCGTAAAGCCGCATAACCAAATCGATAACGTTCCCACCAAATCCCGCTCCGTGGTCGAACCATAGGTTCTTGGTTTTGGACACCTTGAAAGAGGCTTGGGTTTCCGATCGGAACGGACTTAAAAACCAAGCTTCTTTCTCCGTCCTTTTTCGCCGTTGGCGATGTGCGCAAGGGTTCAGTAAAGCGCGTCGCCTCTGCCGTAGGTGAGGGTTCGATGGCCGTAAGCCAAGTACATCAATTTTTGGGGGAACTGGCGAACCGGAAGCTAGCCCGAGCATAAGAGACATTTTCTTCGATCTGATAATTCACATGCATAAAAATATTTATCGGTCAGATGTGGTTCGCCAACAAAAATCTTGTTTGGTAAAAAGTTTTGTCATGCTCATTTCATCAAAAAAAGTGGTATTAATCATTTATTGTCTTCATTTATCACAATAATACTTTGCTTTTACGGGTTTTAGCCTTCTTTTGAATAAAGTTTGATTCTTGGAAGAAAAAAGGGACTTGCAACCCCCATCAATTGCAGAATTTATGCCGCACTTGGCATATGATTCCGTCATTTTCGGGTTTATGTTGTCTAATCGCTGATTTTTCATGCTACCGTCAGTTTTAAGATGAGCGAGATTTCAATGCTGTTCTTTATCAAGAAACTGTTCAATCAAACCGACAGCATAAGACTGTCTCCATTCACCATGGGTCAGTGACTCTATTACTCCCAGATATTCCCCGTGTTTCACCGGTAATATGGCCAGTTCGCAATTCGGAATTATCCGGTACATTTCAACCGCATGCTCCACACTGCCCACATCATGGGTCCCATTAAGTACCAATGTAGGGGCTAAAATGGATTTCATCTGTTCATCGGTCCAACCCTTAAAATTCTTCATCAATTGAACATCTTTCTGAAACATATTCAGTAATCCTTCTTCGCTATTGTTCGTTTTTAGATAACCTTCCTTTAGAACATGGGGCATCATATCGATGGTCGCGCCATCAAAACCTTTCCAAAATTGGGGAACTGCGGCCTTCCGTTTATAAAAAGCGGAAGCCAAGATCATTTTATGGACCAAGGCGGGATGTCGAAGCGCAATTTCTATAAGGGCCTGTCCGCCATTACTAAATCCCAAAAAATCCGCTTTTGAAATTTCAAGGTTTTCTAAAAGGGAGGCCACATCATCTGCATTTTGCCCCAAGGACAGGTCGGTATCCCTGTCGTTGGTATGCCCGTGGGCCTGCAATTCCATAGCAACTACTTGTCGCTTTTTTGCCAGAACAGGAATAATGCGTCCAAAGGATGTTTCTATGGTCGAGCCACCACCATGAATCAGAACCAGCGGGTTGCCTTGTCCATATATTACAAAATACATCTTTAGTCCGTTTACTTCGGAATAACCATTTCTAAAATTATTGTTCGTCATTACTATGGTCAATTAATGTCCGTATGATATCGCTTTGCAATGACTGCAACATTTTGTCAGTTTTTGCTGCAAGGGGACTTTTTTTCCCGTTCCAAGGTCATCGAAATCTGTCCGCAATGATGGCTATTGTTTTGGCATCTCTATCTTGGACATCCTGCTTTCTATAGGCCGCGATCTTTAGAATGAGCTTCTTCGGGATGTCCGTCCATGGTACCACGTACCTTCACAAGGCCTCGGGCTCCGAAATATTAGGCGGAGCGCACTCTACTTGGGCAAATCATAATTGACCATCCAGTTGATACCGAATTTATCCGTCCACATACCAAAGTAGGCGCCCCAAAAAGTGACTTCCAAGGGCATGGTCACTTTTCCGTCGGCTGACAGTGCGTCACATAATTTATCGGCTTCTTCCTTGGAGCTTACGCCTATCGAAATGGAAAAATTATTGCCTGCGGTCATATCCGGGCCCATACCGGGCATGGTATCGCTGCCCATCAAAATTGTCTCCGCACTTATGGGCAGGCTCACATGCATAATCCGATTTTTCATCTCCTCGGATGTGGCAGGCATCCCCTCCTGAGGAGGCATCTCGCTAAATCGGTTAAGGTCCCTAAACTCACCGCCAAAGGCGGATCTGTAAAAATTAAAGGCTGCCTCGCAGTTCCCTTCAAAAGTCAAATAAGCGTTTACCGTTGCCATAATTCTAATTTTTAATGATTATAAAATTTATGAAAGTCAATTCGTTTTCTAAAGTTTCAGTACTTCAAATTTTCGTCCATATCGTAACTCATCCCCTTTAAACCAAGCAATTTACGCATCAGTCCGATTTGGCCCAAAAGATAATCTTCCCTGCCGATACACATACCGATCATGTTCAGGACATTTTCCGGCACAAAAGGAATGTTCATTCCGAACGAAACGGCCTTGTCCAATTGCCCGTCGGTCGCCGTTACTAATTTCTGGTACACCTTTGGCGATATGGCCGCGAAACTTTTTTTTAGGGCTTCCAGTGTGGGATAGTCAAAGCTTTCGTCCAATGCCCTTGCCTCTTTGAACAGATCTTCGTAGGGATCTTTATCGGCTATGCCCAACATGCTGCCTATCCAATAGCGGCAATTGACGAAGTTACCTGTCATCCACACCACGTGGTTGGTATTGTTGTCGATACGTTGCAATGCGGCTTCTTCCGTAATGCCCTCTAAGGCATTTTTAAAGCTTTGCGAATGCATCCGGTAGGCCGGGATGATGATGTCCAATTTTTTTGATGTTGCTGTGTCCATGTTATTGTTTTATGGGTTACTGATTACTGTTCTGAAATCTGTTTGACCAGGCCCAATGCCTTGGGAAACGTTTTACTGAAATAATCTTCCATATCCGGTGTGATATCCATGATCACCTGTAATTCAGTACCGGTATCGCTTTCTTTTTTCAAGTAGTAAATTTCCTTTGCACCCTGCCACGTGGAACCGGTTTCCTCACCGTTTTTTAGTTCCTTTTGATGGGCAAAGACCATTTGCTCGTTTTCTACCAGTTTTGCGATCAACGAGCTCATGCCGCCGCCATCTTTCCCTAAAAATTGTATGGTACTGCCCTGTTTCAGCTCACCTTTGTAATGGCTGCCTTCGGTAAACACGCTAGTCCATTTTTCGTAGGTTACGGGTTTCCACAGTACGTTCCATATTTTTTCCCTACTGGAATCGATATGGATGGAAAACGAAATGGTCTTTAGATTTTTCATTTCTTACCTATTTTTATATATCAAAAGTAGCATCCAAAAATATAAAGACACTTTACATAGGTCAAGAAATACTACCCATGGAACATTTCCTTTCGGATGCGGCTCAGGGAGGTATCCGCAATGCCCAAATAAGAGGCAATTTGCTTGAGCGGTGCCTGTTGAACGATCTGGGGTCTATGCTCTATCAGATGCAAGTAGCGGGAGGAGGCAGACTGGGTAATCATTTCTATGGAGCGCTGTTGGCTCTGGAAGAGCTGTGCCGACATCCACTCCCGTCCCCATTCCCTTACGGACTCCATGGTGTGGTATAAATGCTGAAAATCGTTGAAATCGATTTTCCAGAGTTTGGCATCCGTTACGGCCTGGATATTCTGCACCGAAGGGATACGTTGGAACAAGGACGAAACTTCGTTCACGATTTCATTTTCGCAAATAAACTGGGTGGTGATCTCATTACCGTTATAATCGTGTACATAAAAGCGTACCAGTCCGTGCGCGATAATATAATAGGAATTGGCGGTCTGCCCTTGTTCGAGCAAATAGCCATTTTTTTTCAGTTCAAAATTCGTGTGGGCAGCAAAAATTTTGTCCAGTTGTTCTTGGGTAAACAGCGGATGATCATAAATGCTTCGCAAAGCCCTGCTAGGTCCAGAATCGCTCATTTTGTTTCGGACAGTATTGATTAGGAAAACTAAATATAGACATTTTCTTCAAACGGGTTTTGACTATACATTCCCTTAATGTCATAACTTTCCCATAAAACGGATGTTTCTATAACTTCAAGGCCGATTCAACCCAATTTCTCCTTAAAAAAATCAATGGTCCGTTGCCAAGCCAGTTCGGCCGCTTCCCTATCGTAACGCGGAGTGGTATCGTTATGAAAACCGTGATTGGCGTTCGGAT
>JAGXIC010000136.1 GCA_024635875.1 Pricia sp. | reverse complement strand
TGGGCTACATCGGTAGTGTGCTATTACTATTGCTATGTCTAGCGATGATCTTGAAATTTGAAACCTTCGGATTTCAAGATGAATCCACCCCTACCCGATTGTCATTTGTACTAACCGGCCTTTGGTGGATTGGATTTAGCCAATATACGTATTATCATTTGCCCAAAGGAAACAAGAAACAAACCTTTACAAAGAATGTACTCTTCAACGGCTTTAAAGAATTGAAACAGATTTGGAAGAAAATCAAGGCCAATGTGCCCCTCAAAAGATATTTGGGTGCTTTTTTTGTGTACAGTATGGCCGTACAGACCATTATGCTTATCGCCACTTATTTCGGAATCGAAGAACTGGATTGGGGCGAGACCAACTCCACTACCGGTTTGATCGTCAGTATTCTGCTCATACAGATCGTCGCTATTTTGGGCGCCTACATGACCTCAAAGTGTTCGGAAAGGTTCGGGAATATTAGCACGTTGATTGCGCTGAATTTTATATGGATCGGCATTTGCATTTTCGCCTATACCATCGTCACGCCTATGGAATTCTATTTCACCGCGGCCTTCGTAGGGCTGGTCATGGGCGGTATACAGTCGCTATCTCGGTCTACGTATTCTAAATTGCTACCCGAAGACGCGGTAGACACCACCTCTTATTTCAGTTTCTACGATGTCTCGGAAAAAATAGGAATCGTTATAGGAATGCTCAGTTATGGATACATCGGGCAGGTAACTGGTAGCATACGCTATTCGATTATTTTTTTGGGACTATTTTTTTTTATCGGGATGCTCTTACTGCTGCGGGTAAAGAAAGTAAAGATCAAAGATACTGCAGGATAAAATTATCGCATCACACCACCGGAATTCGACTGAAATAACAATCGGACGTATCATCGGTGATTGTAATGCCACAGGATGCTTTCAGGGGCGCCAAAAGAATATAATAAACGCTACCCCAGAAAACTCTGTATCGCCAGTTCGTAGCTTTTTAATCCGAAACCGAGAATTACGCCCTTGGCATTGGGCGAGATATAGGAGATATGCCGAAACGGCTCTCGCTTATGGGTATTGGATATATGTACCTCGACCACAGGTGTTTCTACCGCCTTAACCGCATCGCCGATACCAACCGATGTATGTGTGTAGGCCGCGGCGTTGAGCACGATACCGTGGTACGAAAAACCGACCTCCTGAATCTTACTGATCAGCTCGCCTTCAATATTCGATTGAAAATATTCCAATTGAACCTCCGTGAATTTGAGCTGAAGGTCCGCAAAAAAGTCATCAAAGGTCTGGTCACCGTAGACTTCAGGTTCACGTTTTCCCAAAAGATTGAGATTGGGACCGTTAACAATGAGTATCTTCATATCAACAATTTCTTATATTGAATTCGTCTTGAGTCGTTCTTTTACAACCTCCAAAATGCTATCGGGCTTCACCAAATTCCCTATTTTTTTCTGGCTTATTCTTTCCAAAGAGTGATATTAGAGTATTTCCTTGGTACTATTTTTGGTTTCTGACAGAATGGGTAGCCCAGATTTTTAGAAGAAATAGGCCCCTCCTAAAGAAACTACACCATTTCTCAAATCGGTATTGTCGAGCACCTTTGAAAGGCCCAATCCGAAGCGGAGTTGGAAATAAATAGTATCGTTCAAACGATAGCCGCCACCAAAGTTCAGTCCTATTTGCGTATTATTTGTATCAAATCCATTAAAATCATCCCCGTTGTCACTTAATCGAAAACCTATCTGCGGTCCAAATTCGGCCGCTATCCCATCGGTAATTTGATATCTGGCCATTAACGGCAAGTGAAGATAGGTTAGGTTCAAATTACCGGGACCGATATCCGCTCCTTGAAATGAAAGGACCAGCTCGGGTTGCAAGTAGAAATTTTCAAAAAAAGCCGGTATTTCGGCTATACCTCCTACATAAGCCCCCAACTTTGGACTTATTTCCACAAAGTCGTTATCTAAAAATGTGGAAATGTTCAATCCTGCTTTTGCCCCGAACACAATTTGCCCAATACCTGCCGAAGCGACGCCATCCTCCGTAGATTGGGCATGTAACTGTCCCAAACCAAAAAAAACTATCGCGATTATCGCAAAAAACTTACCTTTCATGTGGATTGATTTTAGAATTGTTTTAAGATTCAAAGATAGAAAACTTTGGATTGCGCAACGAATACCTTTATTTTAATAAAATGAACTGGCAACAGGCACTAGAAGATTATCGGCACTACCTTAAAATAGAAAGGGGACTTTCGGCCAATACCCAGCAGAATTATATTAGGGACGTTAAAAAATTGGTGTTGTTTCTCGACACCAATAGTTTAAACGATGACCCTATTCAGATCGCCAAAGAAACGGTGCAACGCTTTATCTATGAAGTGGCCAAGACCATGAACCCTAGGTCGCAAGCAAGGATTATATCAGGACTCAAAAGTTTTTTCAATTACTTGATGTTCGAAGAGTATCGCAAAGACCATCCTTTAGACCTCATTGAATCTCCAAAAATTGGAAGGAAACTGCCCGATACACTTTCCGAGGACGAAATCAATACCATAATCACCGCTATTGACCTATCGAAACCCGAGGGCGAACGTAACCGCGCCATGCTCGAGACCCTTTACGGATGCGGCCTCCGCGTAACGGAACTGGTTAACTTAAAAATTTCGGACCTTTTTTTCGATGAGGATTTTATCAAGGTTACGGGCAAAGGCGATAAACAGCGTTTCGTGCCCATCAGCCCTATAAACAAAAAGTACATCGAAATTTACAGCAAGGAGGTACGGATACACCAAACCATACAAAAAGGGTTCGAAGACATCCTTTTTTTAAACCGCAGGGGCAAACGGCTGACACGTGCCATGCTGTTTACCATCGTCAAACGACTGGCAGAAAAATCAGGTTTACAAAAAAATATCAGTCCCCATACCTTCCGGCATTCCTTTGCCACCCATTTGCTTCAGAACGGTGCCGATTTACGGGCCATCCAGCAGATGTTGGGCCACGAAAGCATCACCACGACCGAGATTTATTTTCACGTAGATAGAAGTAATCTAGCTAGGGTCATGAACGAATTTCATCCTAGGAAAGGAGACCGATGATGGAAAGCGGAAGAAATACAAAATAATCCTGTTAATCAAAAATCCTCAAACAGCGTCAAGAAAAAATGAATTTAATACTTGTATTCGCTACTGAGCAAGAATAGGTCGGGCGTACCGGAATTTCCATAATTCGATTGATTTAGATGTAATTCCTGCTTGGCCTCCCAAAACAGTTTTTGGTTAACATCATAGCCCATTTCGTTCATTATTTTAATTCGTGGTGGGAGAGATTACCTTCCATATGTATCGAATTCAAATTCATTACCCAATCCGGAAAAAATATAAAATTTATCCGTTATGTATTTATTCCCACAAATGAAAACATCAAAAACATTGGCCAATAGATAGGTATCGTAAAAACCTTGAATTTCGACGTCGAATGTTGGGCCAAATTTAATACCCCTAGTAAAATTAGAATGTGTTTCGCCTACTAGAACCAAGGAGGTACACAAAGCTTTCGGAATATAATTTATCCGACAAAGGTTTGGCAGTATTATAATCTCCCCCCAGGTCTTGTGCGAATTCACTGGCCCTCTATTCGTGTTACCAAAATTTAACTTTCCTTATTAAGGACTTGACCGTCTTTAAACTGACTATAGTCTCGATTATAAGGTCGGATAATTAGCCGGGCCTCACGATCGAACCGCACATAATTGTAAACCCAATTTATGAATACCACCATGCGGTTGCGGAAACCTATCAAAAAGAACAGGTGAACGAACATCCAAACAAACCAAGCGAACACGCCTTGAAATTTAAAATTTTTCAAATCTACTACGGCCTTGTTGCGGCCTACGGTCGCCATGCTTCCCTTGTCTTTATAGACAAAAGGCTTCATCGGCTCATTATTCAAAAGGCGAACAAGATTGTCACCAAGGTGCCGACCCTGCTGTATGGCAGGCTGTGCTACCATCGGATGGCCGACGGGCGTATCGTCGGAAAGCATACAGGCAGTGTCGCCGATCGCAAAAATGGCCTCATGGCCTATCAATTGATTAAACGCGTTCACTTTCATCCGGTTGCCAGGCACCAAAAGGTCTTTGCCGTTCAGCCCCTTTATGGAGACTGCTTTCACTCCGGCCGTCCAGACCATCGTGGCAGCGTCAAAGACAAGATCAGTTTTTGTGCGGACGGTCTTTCCATCGTACCCGATAACCCGGGTATCTTTCCACACTTGAACCCCTAGGCTCTCTAAAAAATCCTCGGCTTTTTGAGAAGCTTTTTCGCTCATTTCCTTTAAGATGCGGTCTCCCGATTGAATCAAATTAATCTGCGCCCTTCGCGTGTCGAGATCTGGATAGTCTTTGGGTAAAATCCCCTTTTTGATTTCGGCAAGGGCACCCGCCAGTTCCACTCCCGTTGGGCCGCCACCCACGATAACGAAATTCATTAAAGCATTGCGTTCGTGCAGGTTATCGGTCAAAAGGGCCTGTTCGAAATTTTCTAAGATCAGACTCCTCAAGTTCAACGATTGTGGAACGGATTTCATCTCCATACTATTTTTCTGAATCTCGGCGTTCCCGAAAAAATTGGTTTCCGCACCTGTTCCGATAACCAGATAATCATAACTCAAACTTCCAATATCCGTACGCACCAACTTCGATTCGGGAACCACTTCCCGTACCTCGGCAAGACGGAAGTAAAAATCGGGATAGCCCTGTAAAACCTTACGCAACGGATAGGCAATGGAATCGGGTTCGAGACCGCCCGTCGAGACTTGGTAGAGCAAGGGTTGAAAGGTGTGGTAATTGTTTCGGTCCAAAAGTACCACCTGCATCTCTTTTCCCTTGAGCGCCTTGGCCAGCGCAATCCCGCCAAACCCGCCCCCAACGATTATAATTCTCGGAAAACTGCATCTCGGGATGTTCAATGCGTCGGTATCGCCCATAATTGTTTATCTAAAAGCCAAAATTAAACAAAAGGTTTTTGTTAAATTGAACCCATTTCTGCTTTTTCTGTAACGAAACCTATAAAGGTACTACTAACCGGACACCAACCTACCGTCTTGACGTGAACAAAGATCTCGAACATCAATTTGTAACGGAACTTGAGAACAACCAGAACATTGTTCATAAGATATGTACGCTGTACACCAATAATCGCGATGCGCATAACGACTTGTTCCAGGAAATTACCATTCAATTGTGGAAAGCCTACCCCAAGTTTCGTGGCGATTCGAAATTCAGCACATGGACGTACCGGGTTGCCCTGAATACTGCGATAACGCTGTACAGAAAGTCGAAAAGGAGCATTCGGACCCAAGATTACGAATCGGTAATTTTCAAGATAAAAGCCGACGAATACGATGCCGGCGAAGAAGAGCAATTGAAATTAATGTACAAGGCCATTAAAGAATTGGGCGATATCGACAAAGCCTTGGTTTTTTTATATCTAGAGGATAAAAACTATCGGGAAATCAGTGATACCTTAGGCATCAGCGAAGTAAACGCCAGGGTTAAGATGAACCGCATCAAGACCAAATTAAGAACCATATTGAATCCATAGAAATTATGATGGATGAGCTAGAACTATTAAAGAAAGACTGGCAGCGGAAGGAAGATAATCTTCCCAAGTTGACCTACAACGAAATCTATCGGATGCTTTGGAGAAAATCCTCATCCATCGTCAAATGGATGTTCTATATCAGTTTAGTCGAACTGGCCTTTTGGATTTCACTCTGTGCCCTACCGTTTTTCTGGAATACTATTCAACAAACATTTAACGAAATCTATGGCAGGGGCGATGAAATTTTTTTTATCGCTATCACGGTTCTTTCAATCGTGATAATCTTAGTTTTTATCTATTATCTCTTTAAATCCTATAAGGCGATCTCGACGGTCGATAGCGTCAAGAAGTTGATGGAGAGCATATTGCACACAAGGCGCATCGTTCGTTATTATGTAGCTTACAATCTGATCATGGCCGTAATTAGTACCCTACATACTTTTTACAGCCTTTTTACCCACGACGAAAAAACGATGCAATTACTCGATACCATCAAAGATAATGGCTCGGAGATTCGTTTTTGGTTTCTTTCCGGGCTGATAGTACTGGTGGGCATCGGTTTTATGATAGGCTTTATCTGGTTATTTTACCGACTGGTTTATGGCATTCTGTTGAAAAGGCTCCATAAAAACTATGAAGAATTAAAACGCCTTGAATTGTAGCCGATTACACTTTTTTCCTATTGCGATACCTGCGCAGTTCGTTCTCCTCTTCGTAGGCCATAAGATCTTTTTGGGGAATGACCTTTAAAAACGAGGGATGCTGCTCGATGGCATATTCCAGCTTTTCGATGATGGCATCGAACGATTCATTTTCATAGTCTATATCCAAAGGTTCCTTAATGACAATGGATTGTAGGATGCCCTTTTTCTTGATGCGGAGTCCCTTTTTATCGAACGAACGCCGAAAACCGTCAATAACCACGGGTACTACAATGGGCTTGTACTTTTTGATGATGTGCGCCGTGCCCTTGCGCAAAGGTTTCCACGGGGTAGTAGTTCCCTGTGGAAATGTGATGACCCAGCCATCGTTCAAGGCTGTTCCGATACTTGAAATATCGCTAAACTTCACCTTCCGGTTAATATCTTGACCCTCTGATCGCCATGTGCGTTCTACACTAATCGATCCCGCATAGGCAAAAATTTTGGTCAACAGACTTTTCTTCATGGTTTCCGCCGCGGCCACATAATACATGTTCAACTTCGGGTTCCAGATATATCCAATGTTCTTGATGTTATCGACCCTACCGCTCAAACTGGCATTGAACACGTGAAACATAGCCACTACATCGGCAAAATAAGTCTGATGGTTGCTTACGAAGAGTACGTTTTTATCAGGAAGCGACCTAATGATTTCAGAACCATCTACTTCAAGACTATTGAACTGTTTGTATCGGGAATGGGTCATGAGCCCCAATAGACGGATGAGCCATTTTTTCAAAAACAGAATATGTCCGAACGGATTTTTCTTGAATAGAGCCATAGGATGCTAATGTACGAAACAATGGAGAAATGGGGAATAAGATTTGAGATATTAGGTTTTAGAAGTGGGACAGAAGACGGATGCTCGTTGCTAGGTGCTAGGTGCTAAGTGCTAAGTGGTAAGTGGTTAATGAAAAAGTTTGTTTTGGTTGAATAAATTCTAATTTCATCGGCTTATCCAATTTTCGTAATACGGTTTACAAAACGTCCTGCAACAAAGTTCTCATCTCGTTGAGCATCATACCGGTCGCGCCCCATACGGTATACCCGTTTAATTTAAAGGCCGGCACCGATACATTTTGGGCATAGGATGTGGTCAGGGTTTCGGTAAAAAAATTCGCATCGTCAAGTAAAGCGGACAGTTGTACTTCAATCAAAGCGGCAACTTCGGATATTTGGGGCACAAAGGGTTCACTCTTTCGATAAAGACCCATATAGGGCTTTACCTCAAAATTACTAGGCGGAATATAGATTTCGCTACATCCTTTAATTACCTCTATTTTTTCGGGGGATACGCCGACCTCCTCCCAAGTTTCACGCAAGGCAGTGGCCCTAAGATCTACATCCTGTTTTTCAGCTTTTCCGCCCGGAAAACCAATTTGGTTGGAGTGGACGTCCTTTGGATGGGGTTGACGTAAAATAAGTAGCAAATGCGTATCGTTATGGCTATCGGGATAGAATAACGCCATCACCCCTGCCTTCTTCGGATTTTTTTGTTCCGATCTCGCCCTTCGCATTTCTTCCAATCGGAATTCAGGGGCCATTTTTAGGTGGGATGCTTCCCCCGGTAACGGCATTTGTTTTATTTTTGGAATCCGTAAAGCAAAATCATCAAAATCCATGGTTCTTCGACGTTTTTCTACAATTGCAATATTACTACTATTTTTTATGGCTTCCTGCGGGGATCATCCAAAGGAAAAGCCCGGAACGACCGCCAAAAAAGAAACGGAAAAAGATTCGATTCAAATCGATTCCACAAAACAACAAAAGGGGCAAGAAAAAGAAGAGAAATTGGTGCTGACCGAAGACAATGCTGTCGATTTTTTCTTCAATTACCAAAAAGACCTCAAAGTAAACAAAGTAAAGATCACCACCCGGCTGGGCAGTTTTACGGTTGAGCTCTTTGACAACGTGCCCTACCATAAGGCCAATTTTATCTACCTCACCCGAAAGGGCTATTTCGACGAAACACAATTTCACCGTGTGGTCAAGGATTTCATTATCCAAGGCGGTAATTCAGACGATAGAAAAACTGGGAGAAAACGTAGTGAAATCGGGCGGTATCTGTTACCTCCCGACCCCAAAAAGGGACACCGGCACGATCGTGGCACCCTGTCGATGCCCAGTAGTGAAAAAGAAAATAATCCACATATGCTCGCCTCGCCTTACGAATTTTTTATCGTAGTCACCAATCCTGGTTCCTATCATCTCGACGGCGATTTCACCCCTTTCGGAAAGGTCATTGAAGGTATGAATGTGGTGGATAAAATTAATAGCGTAACCGTAGGGGAAGGCGACTGGCCGCAGCAGAACATTTATATTCAGAAAGCGGAAGTTTTGGAGTAAGCAATAGCAGCAGCAAAAAGCTATTTTTTTATAAACTATAACCTTTTTTCCTAAACCTATAAACTCCTAAACTTTTTTAGTACTTGAACCCGGAATAGTACCAACCCCTGCCGCTTACCTATTACCCTCCCGATAAATATCCGGCAACGCTATACCGAATTTGAGCGCCAGCAAACGGACTACTATTATGAACAGAATGGAGATACTATAGGCGAAGGTCACATCAAAAGGCAAAAGGATAAGTATAAAATAAATAATGCCTCCCAAAATACAGGGCGTGGCATAGATTTCCTTGCTAAAGACCGCTGGAATCTCGGCACAAAGAATATCACGGATAACGCCCCCGAAGCAGGCCGTAACGGTGCCCAAGGCAATACACATTACCGGTAAAAGGTCGTAGGCCAATCCTTTTTCGACACCGACCATCGTGAACAGGCCGATACCGATGGCGTCGAAAAATAAGAGTGTCATGCGAAAATTGTGCAGATACTTCGCAAAAAGAACGGCAAATATCACCGTGCCGATAATAATCGAGATATAGGTGTAATCACGCATCCAGAAAACGGGAGTACTACCGATTAGTATGTCCCGCAAAGTACCTCCCCCCACCGCGGTCACAAAAGCGATGATGAGCACACCGAAAATATCCAGCTTTTTTTCCATGGCGACCAATACCCCGGAAACAGCGAAAGCGATGGTGCCAAGAATGTCGATAACGAAATAGAACATGGAAGAAGGTTACGAGTTACAGGTTGAAAATTTCAGATTTTCAGTAAAAGCTTTAATTGAGACAATTTAAGGTTCAGTGGTTGCTTCGCAACTATTCTAGGTTAAAGTTGCTATTTGTTGAGTCGCCTTGAATCTACCTCAGGCAGTTTTGAAACTCAAACAACTGCTATTGCAACCTCCCACTTCCTTCACATCTGCTGTGTATAATAATTATAATCCTTACTAACGATATCCACAAACTCGACGGGTTTCGTTTCCGTAGCGATTTCGGTCACCTTTTTGATTCAATCGCTCAAAGATACGATTACATTATGATCGCCGTTGCGTTTGGCGGCATCGTACAATTCTTTGATGGTCTGAAACTTTTTGGACTACGCCATCAATTCCACCCTTGCCTTTTCAAAAAATGTCGAGACCTTTTTGCCCGCTGTTCAGAAAATCACGCACCTGAACACGATTTTGGAAAAACTATACAACATAAACACCGAATTCACCGACTCCGATTTTGTCCTGCTGTACGCTACCTTAAAAAGGAAGATCAATCACCGCAGCCTTTTATTGCTCTATACCAATTTCGAACATATATCCACATTAAAAAGGCAGCTTCCTTTTTTGTTGGCGATGGCCAAGAAGCATGTACTGGTAGTCATCTTTTTTGAGAATACCGAACTTGAGGAATTGATCACCACCGACGCCGTCGATTTACAGACCTTCTACCACAAAACTATCGCCGAAAAATTCGTGCTCGAAAAACGCCTTATGCAAAAAGAACTGCAGCAATTTGGCATACAGACCATCCTCACCAAACCTGAAAGTCTGACCATAAATACCATCAATAAATATCTCGAGATCAAGGCAAGAGGCCTTTTGTAAACCTAACCCTACAAAGCACGCCATTCTTATTGCATAAGAATGTGGGATAACAAATCATAACCTATATTGTTAATAAGTTTTCGATAAGAATTAACAACTTTTTCTACCTATTAATGGTGGGTCATGATCGACGAAATGCATCTTTATGCAGCCTGTCAAAATTAGGGTGACAGCTATTTTATAGCCAAAAATTTTCTCAAAACGCTAACTTGCGACTTCGCCCTCGGGAATTTTTTTACCGCTATATATTTACGTCAAGCACTAAACCTACCCTATTAGAAATGAAAGCTGCATCTACCCTATTCAATCAAGATCTAGCCAAAAAATCGAAACTGGTTTCCAAAAAAACAAAATATCGGTATCGCTTGGTAGATTACAAGAACGGGCGGCACAGAACCGATATATTGCTGAGCCAGACCAGATGCAATCTACAGATCTTACCGGACGGGATTATGGTATTGGGTAATTTTACGGCCAATATCCTTACGATTCCGGTAATGAAAAATGAAATTATATCGATTACCATGATCCGGGGCAAAGAAGTTGTCGATACCTTTCCGCTCTCCCCTATGCACATTCTGTCCAAACTTGGTGTACCCAATTCTATCTCCCGGTATTTAAGCATTCTTCCATCGGAGTATCGGATAAGCGAAACACAAATTATCATTAAATGCAACGACAACCAGTTGACTTTGATATCCAGTGGCCATCGATATGAAAGTCTTCTGCGTTCCTTTAAAAATGCGGGATACGACAGGCAGCTGAAACTGATAGAAAAACCAAGCATCAATAGGCTCAGCTACACCGACGATTCAGGATTGTAATAATCTATTAATCCTAAACTTCAATCCTTCTTTTTTATTTCGTGAATCCCGTGAAGATGCGCAAATTTTGGCAGGACAGATCGCACCGGAATCTTGGCGCGGGTACTTCCTATCCCTCGGAAAAGTGCAACCAACTTAATCAACAATTAATGGGAGACAAGCAGATATTGACCTCGGAAAAAGGACTTCCACGAAAATCTTGGTACAAACATCAGATATCCGCCCCAAAATTCTATACCGGATACGGCGTTAAAACACTGCCTGGTGTTCGGGAAGCCATAGCGCAAAAAAATTGGAAAGAAGCGCAGGAACAGATTATGGTATTGGCTGAAACTTTGGCCCGATTTGATGGGCATATAGAAGGTATGAACGCGTTCAAACAACGACAATCCAATGAACAACCAAAAACAAAAAAATAACCGTCCAGAAGTCTGGCTCAGAGGCCCGATCGAAGGCATTCCCGATCAACTGCAACCCGCTGCCCACGCCTTGTTACAAACGACCGAGGAAATCGAAGAGTATTTAAAGGACTTTCCTGAAAATGGACTTTGGAAAAAACCATTCGGCCGCGCTTCCGTAGGTTTTCATTTGCAACATGTAACGGGCGTGATCGACCGCTTGATGACCTACGCCAAGAAAAAGTCCTTATCCGAAGAACAGTTCGAGTTTTTACGCAATGAGGCAAATGCCGATACGGGAGTGTCATCATCCCAACTGTTGGAAGATTTCAAGAAAAAAGTCGATGAGGCCTTACATTACTTTAGGACATTAAACCGTTCCGATTTGACAGAATTCCGTAGCGTCGGCCGAAAAAAACTGCCGACCACTGTGCTTGGCCTGCTTTTTCATGCCGCAGAACACAGCCAACGCCATGTGGGACAACTATTGGTGACGGTCAGTGCTTTACAGCAGATGTAAGCATTTGTAAAAAATCGATTGCCGAACTGCCGTCTTAACTTTAAAAACTTATCGCTATCTTAGTATATTATTTTATCAAAATCATGCTATGAGCACTAACTACACCAAAATTTTCACGGGGAACACATTTATTAGCCAACGAATCATCTCAGAACTAAGAGAAATTGGGATTGAACCCGTTGTAAAAGACGAATCTGAATCCGCCCGATTAGCCGGTTTTGCCGCCAATATCGATGGAAATCGGGAAATTCATGTAAACCTTGATGAAGCGGATAAGGCGAAGACCGTAATAAAACACGTTTTAGCTGAAAACAAACAATAAATTTTACCTTTTCCATAAATATTCATGTCTCATCTATTCTCCCATCATATTATACCCTGACACCAATTATGAAATCAAACTTCAAACCCTATTCCCCTATCTCATTTGTTGCTTTTTTTCTCCTCTTCGTTTCCTGCGACACCACCCCTAAAAAACCTAAGGAAACGCCCTTGGTGATTCAAGAGGATTCCCTTACCGAGGTCACTAGGGCACAGGAAGCACTCAAAAATATCACCCCTAAAATTGCGGAAGGCCTTGAACTCAGTCTTTGGGCCTCCGACTCGTTGGCTCCCGACCCCATCGCCATGTCCATTGACAGTCAGGGCAAGGTGTACCTGACACGCACCAACCGCCAAAAGAACTCGGAATTCGATATTCGAGGGCATCA
The DNA here is from genome assembly GCA_024635875.1 of Pricia sp. Classification (GTDB taxonomy): domain Bacteria; phylum Bacteroidota; class Bacteroidia; order Flavobacteriales; family Flavobacteriaceae; genus Pricia. Next base: position 37,546 of record JAGXIC010000136.1, on the reverse strand, counting down.
AGATTGGATGACCCCTTCCAGTTCCTTACAGTCCGTTGAAGATCGGCGAGACTTTCTACGGACGACCTTTACGCCAGAAAGAAACGAAGAGAACGAATGGCTTGCCGATTTGAACGGAGACGGGTCGCACGATTGGAAAGATCTGACCGTTGAAAAAGAAGAGGTGTGGATGTTGGAAGATAGCAACAATAACGGTATCGCCGACCGATCCACCCGCATTCTCGAAGATTTTAACGAAGAGATTACAGATGTCGCGGGTGCCCTGTTGGTTCGCGATGCCGATGTCTTTGTAGGCGTCGGCCCCGATATGTGGAGGCTTACCGATACCAACGACGACCTGATATTGGACGAAAAGACCTCGATAAGCCATGGTTATGCCGTACATATCGGTTTTGGTGGACACGGTATGTCAGGTGCTGTAGAAGGACCCGACGGCAAAATATATTGGGGTATTGGCGATATCGGTGCGAACGTAACCGATCAAGAAGGCGTCGAACATTTTTATCCCAATCAGGGGGTCATCGTCCGCAGCAATCCCGATGGTAGCGATTTTGAGGTGTTCGCACATGGACTCCGCAATACCCACGAATTCGTTTTCGATGCCTATGGCAATATCATTTCTTCGGACAATGATGGCGACCACGCGGGCGAAAGCGAGCGTTTAGTACATATCGTAGAAGGTTCCGATGCCGGATGGCGCGCCAATTGGCAGTACGGAAAATACACCGACCCCCAGAACAACGGCTATAATGTTTGGATGGATGAAAAAATGTTCAAGCCCCGATGGGAAGGTCAGGCGGCCTATATCATCCCGCCCATCCAGAATTTCCATAACGGTCCTACAGGGATGCAGTACAATCCTGGTACCGCTTTGGGAAAAAAGTGGTTGGACAAGTTTTTTCTGGTCGAATTTGTCGGTAATCCCGATCGATCTCATATCTGGGCCTTCGACCTGAAACCCAAAGGTGCCTCTTTTGAGTTGGATACCGACCAAAGTATACTAAGCGGTGTTTTGCCAACAGGTATCGAATTCGGTCCCGATGGTGCCCTTTACGTGGCGGATTGGATCAATGGATGGAATACCAAAAACTACGGCCGTGTGTGGAAATTGGACGTGACCCAAAATGAAAACGATCTCGCCAAACAACGTCAGGAAACTCAGCGGTTGATGACCTTGGACTACAAGGACCAACCGACCGAAAAATTAGTAGAATTGCTCGCCTACCCCGACAAGCGCATCCGTCAAAAAGCACAGTTCGCTTTAGTGAAAAGCGGTTCGGGAGAAGATGCTTTCAATAAGGTAATCGTGGATGGTAAAGACCAATTCGCCCGTATACATTCGATTTGGGGTATCGGCCAGCTCGCTGCTGAAAATCTAGATCGCGCCGAAGTACTTACGGGGCTACTTTCCGACGAAGATCCTGAAATCATTGCGCAAGCAGTGAAAATTTTAGGGGATGTTAAGTTTACGGATGTAGGACCAAATTTGATTCCCCTATTAAAAAATGAAAATCCAAGAATCAGGTTCTTTGCAGCGCAAGCTTTAGGAAGGATACACCAAGAATCGGCCGTACAACCTTTATTGGACATGATAGCTGCCAACAACGACGACGATCTATACTTACGGCACGCCGCGGTGCTCGCACTTTCGAGAATAGGGAAAAAAGAACCGATTGTAGCCTTGGCCGATAGTCCCGAACGAAGCCTGCGCATCGCAGCAGTTTTGATCCTTCGCAAATGGCAGGATCCGCGAGTAGCTAAATTCCTTCAGGATGCCGATGAATATATTGTTACCGAAGCCGCGCGTGCCATTAACGACGATTGGTCCATCAAAGAAGCCCTTCCCGAATTGGCAGATGTAATGGTTATGGAGAAATTCGCTTCCGAGGCTCTGTTGCGACGGAGCATTAACGCAGCACTGCGTGTCGGCAGCGACCCGGCATTAGAAAATTTGATTGCCTTTGCCAAAAGAAAAACTGTCTCCGATACATTAAGGGGAGAAGCCCTAGCGGCTATTGGCACTTGGGCCGAACCTTCCGTACTCGACAGGGTAGATGGCCGATATCGAGGTGAAATTAAACGGGATGCCAACGCCGTCAAGGAAAAAATCGAAAAGGATATTCCCATATTTTTGGAGGATAAAAACCCAGAAATCCTGATCGGTATTTCGAAGACCTTGGCCAACCTCGGCATCGATGCCCATAACGGGAAATTGCTTCAACTAATGAGGATAAATAAGTCCGTTGACGTTCGTTCGGCAGCATTAAAGGCTTTGGGACAGCTACAGTTCACGGATATCGAAACCGCTATGGCACTAGGTATGCAAGATAGTGACCAGCAAGTAAGGGCTACCGCTTTGGGATTGATTCCGCAAATGGATATTTCGAAGGAAAAGCTTCCCGCCATCGTCAATCCGATTTTCAAGAAAGGATCCATACGCGAGCAACAGGAGCTATTGGGTGTTTTAGGTAAACTCCCTTTGGAAAAAAGTGGCAATGTCTTAGAGAAATTGATTGCCCAGGCGAATGCTAATCAACTTGACGAGCGAATCATTCTCGATTTGACCGAGGCCGTCAAAGCAACGGATTCAGAAAATTTGATGGCCCAATTGAATGCCCCGAAAGACAGCGGCGATCCATTGGCCGCCTATGAAGAAACCCTGCAAGGCGGTAATGCCCGGCGAGGGTGGCAGGTTTTCAACAATAACCCTACCGCACAATGTACCCGCTGCCACGCCGTTGGCGCTTCAGGGGGCGACGTAGGCCCACATTTGGAAAATATCGGGAACATGCTTAGCCGTGAACAGCTCTTGGAATCCCTCATCGAACCCAGCGCACGTTTGGCACCCGGTTACGGTAGTGTTGCCTTGACCCTAAAAGACGGTCAAAAAGTAAATGGCATACTGTCAGCCGAAACCGAAGAAGGTCTCACCCTTCGCACCAATGCCGCCGAACCTTTGGAAATTCCCGCTGGGCGCATCGATAAAAGGGAGAACATGCCATCGGCAATGCCTGCCATGGGCAAACTGATCACAAAGCGGGAGTTGCGAGATCTGATCGAATATTTAGCGGGGCTTAAAGAGGAAAAAAGTTCTTGACCGTAGGTGTCGTATACGAACCTGACTCCTTTCATACCTCAAGGAACCCAAAACTCTTTGCGCGTATCAAGGGTGTTGACCTGTCCACAAATGGCAATTCTGCTTGATGATAATCATATAAAGCGCAGCCAAGCCCTTGTCTTATTTTTATAAGAAGTGTATAGTTGACGGACAAGCAAGTTTTTAAAGTAAACCCTCCCCAATTCAAAAACATGATTTCTTTCGAAGAGGCATTCAAAAAAGTTTTAGATCATCCCTTAAGTTTGGGAGATGAACGAGTCACCCTTTTACAGGGTACCGGTAATATTCTAGCCGAGGATATCAAGGCAGACCGAGACTTCCCTCCCTTCGACCGCTCGACCAAAGATGGAATTGCCATCAACTTTTCCGCCATAGAACGAGAAATCGACCGCTTTAAAATAGAGGGAACCTTGAGTGCGGGCATGGCACAACAAACACTTTCCTCCGATACCAACTGTTTTGAAATCATGACCGGTGCCATACTACCGAAAGACGCCGACACCATCATCATGTACGAAGAAACGGATATTGGGAATGGATGGGCGATACTTTCAAAAACACCAACAAAAGGCCAAAACATACATGCCAAAGGCAGCGATGAAAAAGCAGGAGCTGTGATAGTGGAGAAAGGAACTAAAATAACTGCTGCCGTTATCGGTGTTCTCGCCTCGGTCGGCAAAACTGAGGTTTTGGTTCAAAAATTGCCCAAAGTCTGTGTGATTTCAACGGGAAACGAACTCGTCGAAGTTTCCGAAACACCTCTACCCCATCAGATACGAAAATCAAACACACTTTCGTTGGCAGCGGCTTTGGAAAAGGTAAACATCACCCCTACACGACTACATTTGGCCGATAACCGGACGATTATTGCAAAGGAACTTCAAAAAGCTTTAACGGAATATGACGTACTAATGCTCAGTGGCGGAGTATCCAAAGGAAAATTTGATTTTATTCCTGACGCCATGGAAGCCTTGGGTGTTCAAAAAGTCTTTCATCATGTGGCGCAACGACCGGGCAAGCCTTTTTGGTTCGGTTTTCAGGCGGCAGAGCGAAAAGTAGTGTTCTCGTTTCCCGGAAATCCCGTATCCACTTTTGCGAACTATCATGTTTATTTTTTACCATGGTTGGCGAAAGTTTTAGGAATCGAAATAGAAAAACACACTGTAATTTTGGAGGAGCCTGTTCAGCCCCATCCCAGATTAACCCTTTTTCTTCAAGTACGAACGGAATGGCGAAAAGGTAGTTTTTACGCAAAATTGGTTCAGGGCAATGGATCGGGAGATTTGGTGAGCTTGGCCAAGGCTGATGGGTTTATCTGTGTACCTAAGGGAGAAACTCAAATTTCTGAAAGAAATGTTTTTTGGTTTATACCTTGTGTTTAGCCTAGACCTAAAAAGTGCTTCAATGGTTGATTGATTTTACGCACCCGAGGCGGTTTATGAACACCAATACAAAATCGCCAGTGTGCAACTTGTGGCCGTAAAAGTGTGCACCACTTAGCTATTGGTCGCCTTCGTACTTCCCGGAATACTTCTTCCAAAGTTCTGTCTGATGGGTATCCAAAGAAATCTCACGCCCATCAATAAAGGCGTGGGTAAGCTGATTGCCCCTCATGTCAAGGGCATCGCCTTCCGATATGAAAAGCGTGGCGCTTTTGCCTTCGGCCAACGTGCCGTAGTTTTCATCGATACCTAAGATTTTAGCAGTGTTGCCGGTTATTAATTGTAGGGCTTTTTCTTTTTCCATGCCCTGTCCCACACACTGTCCAGCATAGAAAGCCAAATTACGGGTCTGGAAGTTGGAAGCCGCTCCGTTCTGCAGACCTACTAGCAGTCCCGCATCGACCAAGAGTTTGGGCAGTTTGTAGGGAAGATCGTAATCTTCATCCTGAAAAACAGGTAGGTTATGGGTGAACTGCACGAGTACGGGCACCTCGTTTTCCTTTAGAAAATCCGTGATTTTGTAAGCATGGTAGCCACCGACCAATACCACGTTTTTCAATCCTGATTTTTTGGTCAGGGTAATGGCATCTATGATTTCCTTTTCGCCATCGGCGTATACATATACCTTCTGGGAGCCGTCGAAAGAGCCCTGCATAGCTGCAAAAGCGGGATTCATATCTTCACTAGCGCCATCACCATAGGCCTTGGCATTCTTCAAAAAAACTTCGACCTCCGTTACCTCTTCCTGATATTTCTCGTTGGGTTGGTAGCCGCGTTCTTCGCCTTCCCACGAATTCCCGCGGCGAAAGCTGCTCGGCCATCGCAGGTGAATACCGTCATCGACCTTTACCGCGGCGTCTTCCCAGTTCCACGCATCAAACTGTACAATGGAGGACGTTCCGGAAATACGCCCGCCCATAGGGGTAATTTGCCCTAACAACACGCCATTGGGACGCATGGATTCTACCACTTTTGATTCCGCATTATAGGCGATCAGGCTTCGCACATGGGGAATCATTTCACCTAGCTCGTCTTGATCATCGGTCGCCCGTACGGCATTGATCTCAATCAGACCCAAGGAGGTACTGGGAGCAATGAATCCGGGATACACATGTTTCCCCTTGCCCTTTATCTGCGTACCATTTCTGGCAATTTTAGTCGTGGCGGGACCCACAAAGGTCAATTTCCCGTCTTCGAACATAATCAACGAGTTTTCAATGACCTCGCCATTGCCTAAATGGGCAGTAGCGCCCTCAATGACCACCGTTTCGGATTGCGGTATAGCTGGGGTTTGTTGGGCCGTCCCTAACCATGGAGTGACTATGGCCAACACTATCGCTTGTATTGTTTTTTTCATAATTAACTATTACTTTATTGCTTCGTACCTCGTCTTTCGTACTTCGCACTTCATATTTCGTATTTCTCATTTCTTAATTCAAACCCTTTACCGCGTACTGGAACGGCTACCGCCCACTGAATAGCTCGACCCCACTCTCACAATGCATCACCTCTTTCTTATCCTGCTTCGGTTTCTGGGTTTTCCCACCTTCGGCTTTTTCCTTTAGCATCATATGGATAAGTCGGTTGCGCTCTTTTTTGATGGCTTCGCGCTGTTGCTTATCTTTTTCGAGATCGAAATAAGTGGCACCATCGATGACCGTTTTTTCGGCTTTGGCGTAAACGGAAAGCGGATGGTCGCTCCACAATACCAAATCTGCATCCTTACCTTCTTTGATGCTACCCGTTCGGTTGTCGAGATGTAATAATTTAGCGGGATTGATGGTGACCATTTTCCAGGCTTCCAGTTCGGTCATTCCCCCATATTTTATCGTCTTGCCCGCCTCTTGGTTCAGTCGACGGATCATTTCGCCATTATCGCTGTTAATCGCCACTGTAATACCTTGGTCGTGCATGATTGCGGCGTTATAGGGGATGGCGTCGTTCACCTCGTACTTATAGGCCCACCAATCGCTGAACGTGCCACCGCCTACCCCATGCTTGGCCATTTTGTCCGCCACTTTGTAGCCTTCGAGAATATGGGTGAAGGTATTGATACGGAACCCGAATTTCTCGGCGACCTTCATCATCATATTGATTTCGCTCTGTACGTAGCTGTGGCATGAAATAAACCGCTCTCCGTTGAGGATCTCTACCAAGGTTTCCAGTTCTTCGTCAGTACGGTAAGGCTCGCCACTTTTCTTTTTGGCCTCGTATTCTTTCGCGCGCTGAAAGTAGTTCGTAAACACCTGTTCGACGCCCATACGTGTTTGTGGAAAACGGGTGTGGCTTTCCCAATTACTCTGTTTGACGTTTTCGCCCAAAGCAAACTTGATGAATTTAGGGGAATTGTCATAAATCATATTTTCAGCACTTTCGCCCCGCTTCAGTTTTAGGATGGCGGAACGCCCACCAATCGGGTTTGCCGAGCCATGTAGGAGCTGTAAAGAGGTTACCCCACCTGCCAGGGCATAGTAGATTCCCACATCTTCGGGATCGACCACATCGGTCATCTTCACTTCGGCGGAGGAATTCTGTCCGGCCTCGTTAATGGCCAAGGCCGCAATATGGCTATGCTCGTCGATGATACCAGCCGTTAGGTGTTTACCCGTCGCATCGATGACTTGGGCTTTTCCGCCACGGAGATCTTTTCCAATTTCTGCAATTTTTCCATCCTTTACAAGGACATCGGTGTTTTCTAGGATTCCCGCATCTTCGCTCGTCCAGACTGTGGCGTTTTTGAACAGGGTATTTTGGGGTTTGGGGATGGATGTATATCCGTAACCTACGTTCGGGTAGGTCACAGCAACCATTTCAGGGGTATCCTCTTCTTTTTCCTTCTTGTTTGTTTCAGAAAATGGGGAAGTTTTTACCGCCTTAAAAACGGTCTCGTTACCCTCAGGAAGCACAACCTTACCGCTTAATTCATCCGAGGTTTGGTTTATCAGTCCGGTCATACGATAACTTTTTTCTCCGTCCTTTGTGGCGAAGGAAAGGGTCATCCAACCGTCGGTATAGCTGAATTTGGACTTCAATTTGACGGTATCCTGTTTTACTTCCGCTTTGGGACTTCCCGCTTCTCCTTTTATAGAAAGTTTGAAGGTCTGGCCGGATACGGACAAATTATAATCCCCACGAATATCCTTTAAAGTCAAATCATTGACTACATTTTTAGTGCCTTGCACCCAGTTTTCATAAAGTACCGTTTCCTTGTCAAAAACATCTCCCGACGTTACCAAGAAATTGGCATAGCTGCCCTTTTGTAGCGACCCTATTTCGGTTGATTTCCCAAGAATCTGTGCAGGGACCGTGGTCAGCGCCTCTAATGCTTTAGTCTTGGGAAGTCCGTATGAAATCACCTTCATCAATTTTTCCTTAAAATCTTCCGGGGATTTCAGGTCGTGCAGGGTAAAGGAAAAAGCGACACCGTTTTCCGCCAAGATTTTCGGATTGGCAGGCGCCTGGTTCCAATGGCGCATATCCTTTAAATTCACATATCCCGAAGCATAGGGATCGGAGACATCGTAGGCCTCTGGAAAATTCAAGGGTAAAATCAATTTGGCGTTGGTAGCTTTGATATCGGCCACCCGCTCGTATTCATCGCCACCGCCTAAAATGGCATATTGTATTCCGAAGGCGTCCCCGATACCATCGGCACGGACGACATTGCCCTTAACGTCACCCTCGAATATTTGAACGAGGCCCTTATTTTTGTTCAGGGCTTCAAGGGAGCGATCTTTTGTATCGATAGTACCCTTGGCGTACCAATCGGCATCGTAGTACATTTGGCGCAATAGGGCCATAGCGCCCATCAAGGATGTGGGGTAGGATTGTTTTTTAGCGATACTTTTTTCGAACGAAAAGTACTGGGCGGATCTATCATCAATGATGCGGTCGCCATCGTTTCCAGCACCGTTCAGGGCAATCAACACCCCGGTTCCCCGCGCAATACCATCCTGTATGTGTGAATTGACAACTCCGAAACCTGCTTCCCGAAGTGTTTTGGCCACGGTATCATTGTATTCGAATTTGGCAACTGCCTCATTTTCGGGCATAATATGGTCATTCCTGTAAAAGCCGTCCCGCGACGCATTGAACTCCGCAGAACGTCCGTCAGATTTCATTTTTTCCGGTTTTTCAACTCCGAAACCGGAGTAGATATCTATAAAGGAGGGATAAACGGATTTCCCGCTGACATCGATTACCACTGTATTTTTTGGCAAATTCACTGATTTGCCTACGGCGACTACCTTGCCTTTTCGAAACAATAGGGTTCCCCCATTTATAATCTCGGATGGCGTAACGTACAATTTGGCGTTGGTAAGCGCTGTGTAGTTATTGTTCTCGGCCGTGACGCCGTCATTTTTCGGAAAGTATTGCTGCGCGAAAGATAAGGCACCGCATCCTAAAAATGCGAATGCCAACAATTTTATTTTTCTCATTTATATCGGGGGTTTTGACGGCTCAAAAATAGAAAAAGAAAAGGGAAGTGCGAAGTGGAAGATACATAATGGGCTGGGGGTTGGACAATCGGTGCACATTCCCTTAACCGGAATCTGTATGTTATTAGCTTGTTGAAAACTTATGACATCCTGTATCTAACTTCTCACTTCGTTCATCGTACATCGTACATCGTTCAAATAATTCATTATCGCTTTTTTGAATTTGACCTTTGTACTTGAACTTTTAAACCGGAAATTTCTCGTGATACCCGACCATCAGTTCCACGATCTTACTATAGCTCTTGATGCCGTCTTTCTGTTGGTTGGCTTTTAGGAAGGTACTGAAGATGGATTTAAAAACGGGTTCGAAGGGATTGGCGTATTTTAGATTAAATTCGTACAACTCCTTGTAATTTTCTTGTACTCCCGTATTTACCTTGTTGAACAACTTCTCAAAATTTTGCTTGTCCGTACGGCGGACAGCGCTTAAGCAATGGCTCAGCGCATAGGCAGAGGCGGAATATTTGAAATAGATATCCTCGTTTTTCATGGTGACGAGATAGCCGATAAAGTTGGTCTCGTTCTCTTTGGCATAGCCTACTTGATGTCCGATTTCATGGGCGGTAACTACCGGAAGACGGAAGACGGGAGTCAATCCGTTGACCTGAGCTTCATTGGTAAAGGGGTTCAAATAGCCTCCAATGCCCATGTAGCTGGCCAAGGCTCCAAGGGACGCTTTTTTGAGGCTAGGATGGGAATAGGCCAAAAAAGGCAATTCTTCTTTGATAAGGCCATACGCTACAACCGTTTTGTTGAAAATGGCATTGCGATCGTAGGGCACCTCTGCCTTTTCTGTACTATCCCCGGTAATTTCCAGTTGAAGCTGATTCGTTTTTAAAATTAGTTGTTCCGTCAGGGCGATGACTTCGGAAGGGGTTACACTATCGCGGATGGCGAATTGTTCCGCTATCGGCATCCGGTAATAGTTGAGGGCCCATACCAAATTGAAGGTAAAGTAGAAAACGGCAAACACCAATACCACGTTTCGAACGAAAAGCCAGGGATGTTTTTTAATTTTCATCCGATTTTTGAAAACATACCGGACGGCCAATATAATTAAAAACGTATAAATAATCTCGCCGACCGAAAAGGGAATCCACCCAAAAAGTATCCTGAAGAATTGGCTGGTGACCGGGTAGATACCATTGCTATAATAAGTTTCGACCAAATCGGGTCGGTTGCCAAGCCAAAGTACAATAAGCAACTGCGGTATCAGGCTTAGGGCAATTCCATTCCTTAATCTGTCGTTGAACACGCTAAATGGTTAAATTTCATCATTTCCAGCGTCAAAATTAATCAATAATACGCCATATCAATTTTTGAGGGTGTATTTTTGAAAAAAACTACATGCTATGAACGAAGCGATACGAAAACTAAAACCTACAGAGGTCTGGAACAAATTTGCCGATCTGAACGCCGTACCACGACCCTCGAAAAAAGAAGAAAAGGTCATTCAATTTATGACGGACTTCGGAAAATCCCTCCAACTGGAAACCGTGAAAGATGCTGTGGGTAACGTCATCATTCGAAAACCGGCAAGCAAAGGAATGAACGACCGTAAGATGATCACTTTACAGTCTCATCTCGATATGGTACACCAAAAAAACGCAAACACGGAATTTAATTTTGAGAACCAAGGTATTAAAATGCTGGTAGACGGCGATTGGGTCAAAGCGGACGGCACTACCCTCGGTTCGGATAACGGAATGGGCGTTGCCGCTATCATGGCTCTTTTGGAGAGTAAAGACATCAAGCACCCCGCTTTGGAAGCTCTTTTTACGATTGACGAAGAAACTGGAATGACCGGCGCAATGGGCCTTAAGGGAGGTGTTCTTCAGGGCGAAATCCTCTTAAACCTTGATACTGAAGAAGACGATGAACTCGATATCGGCTGTGCCGGCGGTATTGATGTGACCGCCACCAGAAGATATAACGGAAAACCGGTGCCTAGGGCCGTTACTCCATATGAAATAAAAGTCAAAGGATTACAAGGTGGCCATAGCGGTATTGACATCCACCGCGGTCTGGGCAATGCGAACAAAATTATGAACCGTTTGCTATACCATGCTACCCATAATTTTATGATGCGCTTAGCGGAAATCGACGGTGGCGGACTCCGTAATGCCATTCCCCGGGAAAGCTTCGCTAAATTGGTCGTTCTAAAATCACAGGTCGAGGCGTTCGAGGCCGCGATGATCGAATTGGCGGCTACCATTAAAAAAGAGCTGCAAAGCTTGGAGCCTACGCTGGAGATAAGCCTCGAACAGACTTCCGCACCTCATATGATCATGGGCCTTGGCGCACAAGAACGTTTACTAAAGGGAATTTATGCGGCACATAACGGCGTCTACACCATGAGTGCCACCATTCCCAATTTGGTCGAAACCTCGAACAACATCGCACGGGTAGCCGTCAGCGACGGGGCAATCCTCGTTAATTGCCTGACCCGGTCTTCGGTCGATTCTGCAAAAATGGATTTAGCCAACGCCTTGAGGTCCACATTCGAACTGGCCCGTTGCGACGTGGAGTTTGGAGGTGAATATCCGGGATGGACACCCAACCCCGATTCTGAAATAGTGAAAGTTCTTGAAAAAAAATATGAAACATTGTTCGATGAAAAACCCAAGGTTGCTGCTTGCCACGCGGGATTGGAATGCGGCATATTGGGCCAGAACTATCCCGATTTGGATATGGTAAGTTTCGGACCAACGATACTGGGCGCACACTCTCCCGACGAACGGGTCAGCATCTCGTCAGTACAAAAGTTCTGGAAATTTTTATTGGCAGTTTTAGAGGATGCGCCGAAGAAGTGATGTAATTTTATATCAGATTTCAGTTGGATGCCACTAATCAGATAGCCTAGGCAGAGGACGTTAGATCCCTGTGCTACAAGAGCCATGAAAGTAGACCTTTTGAATTTTCGTATAATAGAATTAGTCTCGGTTCTTGATTCTTTTAGCGCAGCGGACTTGTTTTTTTACAAGAAGCATGATTAAAAATGGCCCGTTAGAATTCGACAGGCCTTTTATTTAATCGATGAGACCCTTGACTATATCTTCTGTATCGTAGCGCTTTCTTGCAATTTCGGATTGGCACCATATTTATTATCCCCTTTTTCACCTTCCGTACAGAATAAGATAAAACTGTAGATTGGCACCAAGATAAACCATCCGCTCATGCCGACATCGTGCATTCTTCTGACCCCTACGGCGATACTGGGAATCAAGACTGCCAAAAAATATAATATCGCGGCAAACATCAAAACAGGTAATTCGGCAACAGTGGTCAAAATTAGCAATACGTAGCCGAACAGCATGTTGAACAAAAAGAACATCCAGTATTCCTTTCGTCGGGCACGGCCCCCGAAGTCGGCGTAATTTTTTAATACGTTTAGATACCAATTCATAAAATATAGATTTAGGGTTAATACGACTCAATAGTGGGAGATTAAGAACGGTACATTTTTGATGCTATTGTTTTTTTTAGACGAACGGCAATTTTAGAAACCTGATATAGCTTCTAAAGGAGGTATCAAAAATGAGCACGATTTGAACAGCCTGGCCCTATAAGGCTATTTTCGCTTGTCCAACATCCTATAATTCAGTATATTTATAAGAGTTTAACTACAAAAAAGAACGTCATGGGAATAAAAAGTTTTCAAGGGCCAAGAAAGAAATCTCAAAATCTCGATGAGACACTAATGACGGTCAACGACTATATGACCCGCAAATTGATTACGTTCCGTCCCGAACAGTCTGTTGAGGAGGTCATTCAGGCACTTATTCGCCATAAAATTTCCGGTGGGCCCGTAGTCAATGAGAAAAATGAACTAATAGGCATTATTTCGGAAGGAGATTGCATCAAACATATTAGTGAAAGCAGGTACCACAACCTACCCATGGAAAATCGTCTGGTCGAGCAGCATATGATCAAGAACGTGGAGACCATTGATGGGAACATGAACATTTTTGATGCCGCCAACAAGTTTCTGAACGACAAGAGACGCCGCTTTCCCATTTTGGAAAATGGTAAGTTGGCCGGACAGATCTCCCAGAAGGATATTCTAAAAGCTACCGTAAAAATGAAGTCACAGCGTTGGTGGAAGTAGCGACCAAAAATTTTCAGCCGTTATCGCAAAGTTTGATTTATACGCCCTATTCCGCAATACCGGTAATCTCCAAATCGAAAATTAAATCAGAATTTGGAGGGATTGGGCCACTACCTTGGGAGCCATAACCTAGATGGGAAGGGATGAAAAGCCGTGTTTTATCTCCAATATTCATCTGTTGTAGTCCTTCCTTGAATCCGGCAATAAGCTGGGCATCGGGACTGTAGGCCATGGGTATAGGTTGATAGCCACCGCCCTGTTTTCGGCGGTCGTCGAACATGTTATATTTTTTGGCCACCTGTTCATAATTACTGTCAAAGAGCGTACCATCTTCTAAATAGCCAGCATAATACACGTTTACCTTTTGGCCGATTTTTGGTTTTTCCCCGTCGCCTTCCTCTAGCCGAATCATTTTCAATCCCGATGGTAGCACCTCGGCCTTTTCTTTTTGCTCGGCAATTGTTGTTACGAAATCCGTTTTCATTTTTTCAAAGGCCGCAATCCGTGCCTCTTCTTCCTTAAAATAATCGGAAAACACCTGAACGGCATCGAAATTTTTGGCCGCTTTACCGTTGCGGACAATGGACACTTTTTCCATCTTAATATCGACTAAAGGCTTGTCCTTTGTCATCGCATCTTGTGAAGTTTCTACAGTGCCTATGGAGTCGACCACATCAAGACCTTCGACAACATGGCCGAACACGGTGTGCCGTCCATCTAACCATGGGGTCTCTTTGAGCGTAATATAAAACTGGCTGCCGTTGGTCGTTGGTCCGGAATTGGCCATGGAAAGAATGCCCTTTTTATCGTGTTTTAACGAATCGTTGAACTCGTCCATAAATTTATAACCGGGGTTGCCCCTACCCGTTCCGGACGGATCACCGGTCTGGATCATAAAATCTTTCATGACCCGATGGAAAATGATCCCATCGTAATAGGGTTTTCCCTTTAGACTATCGGAAACAAAGGGACTCGTGCCCTCGGCCAAGGTAATAAAGTTGGCTACCGTGACCGGTGTATTTTCGTATTCCAATTTTACGATGATATCTCCGTTCGTGGTCTGGATATCGGCGAACAATCCATCGCCTAATTCGGCGTATTGGGTTTTGCAGCCGGTCAGGGCGATAGCGAGCGTTATTAAAAAATATACTTTTTTCATGTGTTGAATTTTAATTTAAGGGTGTATTGATTTGAAGAGATTATGATTTAAAAACCTTCCCTGCAAGGAGGCAGATCTAAAATTGTTTAAAAGTCGTGTTCCAATGTCTGTTCAAGCTCAGTCGAGAACTTTGGGTCCCGAACCTGCAATTAGGTCGCGACTTCGCTCGACCGGACAAACCCAATGATGGTCCATTTAGTTGTTTTATATAAATGTTGATTTTGTTTTCTACTCCTACTGAATACTATCACGATGTTTTTCAATTTTTAAGATGGACAGCGTGGCTTTAATCGGAACGTTGACCCCGATTTTTTCGTTATCACCATGATAACCGTACGCCAAGGAGGATGGAAATAAAAATGTCGCCGTTTCACCTTCCTTTAACAACTTTACACTATTTCGCAATCCGGGGAACAATTCCTGTTTATCCACTTTATAGGTAAGCACGCCGATATCGTCTTTTGTGTAAATGGTATCATTATTTAAACCGATCAGATTGTAGGTCATGACCACCAAATCGTCCGGTTGGGGCGTATATTCAGTTTCTTCGTTCGCGACGTCGAGACGGTACCAAGATCCTGCGGCAGTGTGCAGGTATTCGTTGGCCGAATCATTTTCAATAATTTCCTGAATCCTCTTTTCTTCCTTTGCCAAAAGCGCTTTACTACGTTCGACGGAAGCCTTAAAAAAGCTACCGGATTTCACCTCCACCGGCCTACGCGGTTCGGGGCCACCACAGCTGAACATCACCGATGCTATGAGTAACCATAGATTGTATGTAGCTATTTTATTTTTTTGAAACATAATTTCTTTAAAAATTCTAAAATCCAGCAAGTTCCGTCTTGTACTCATCTAAAAGCGACTCAAAATAAGTAGCGGTTTCCTTCAACGATATCTCATATTTTCCTCCTGCCGCATTGTTATGTCCCCCGCCCTGAAAATGCTTCCGCGCAAACTCGTTAACCGAAAAGTCCCCTACGGAGCGGAAAGAAATTTTGATAATACCTTCCTCTTTATTTTCGATAAAAATTGCCGCAAAGATAATACCTTCTAACGTAAGTCCATAATTAACAAAACCTTCGGTATCGCCTTTTTGGTATTTATGGGCGTCGAGTTCCTCTTGGCTTAGGGTGATATAGGCAGTTTTATAATCCTCTAAGATGACCATATTGTTCAAAGCCGTGCCCAAAAGATGAAGCCTGCCCGGAGTATTGGTATCGAAAACTCGATGATGTATCTTGGTACTTTCCGCTCCTTTTTCAATAAGGTGCGCGGCAACCCGATGGGTCTTTGAAGTGGTGGACGAAAATTTAAAAGAACCCGTATCGGTCATGATCCCAGTATACATACAGCTGGCCATTTCAGGAGTGATAGCATCGGCATCTCCCAGATATTCGATGAAATTATAGACCATTTCACAAGTGGAGCTCATCATTACATCGGAGTACATGATCTCTGCATAGTCAGAGGGCTCTTGATGATGGTCGATCATGACAAAAGGAACCGTCAATTTGCTAAGAGGCTCTTCCATTTGTCCGATTCTTCCAAGATGGTTAAAATCCAGCGTAAAAATTAGCGTGGCAGCTTCAATCTTGGACTTGGCCTGGGCGTTTTCCTTTTCAAAATTGAGAATCTGATCGTTACCGGCCATCCATTTTAAGAACTTGGGATAGTCGTTCGGTACAATAACGGTCGCTTCCTGTCCCCTAAATTTTAAATAATGCCATAGGGCCAAGGTAGAACCAATAGCGTCGCCATCAGGATTCTTATGCGGTACGACTACGATTTTTTGGGGTTCGGAAATTAGCTTTTTAATCGCTTGGATGTCTTCAAAATTCATGCGGGCAAAGATAGGGTTTAAAACTTTTCTACATTGCCCATTACCGAAGAAAGCGTACTTTTGCCAAAAATTTTGAAAAATGACAACACGCAGAACTTTTACGATGATTAAGCCCGATGCGGTAGAAAATGGCCATATCGGTGGTATTTTGGAAAAGATAACTTCCGCTGGCTTTACTATTGTCGCCATGAAATACACGCAATTGAGCAACAGGGATGCCAAGGAATTCTATGCGGTTCACAAAGAACGTCCGTTTTTCGGCGAGCTAGTGGATTTTATGACCCGCGGCCCCATTGTTTCCGCCATTCTTGAAAAAGAAAATGCCGTGGAGGATTTTCGTGCCTTGATAGGAGCGACGAACCCAGAGGATGCCGCCGAGGGAACCATCCGTAAATTATATGCAGCGGATATCGCCGAAAATGCGATACACGGTTCGGATAGCGATGAAAATGCCGCCATCGAAGGGGCGTTTCATTTTTCGGGAAGGGAGATATACTGATTTTCAAGATATTTGCCTGATAGGTAGTTTGCCAACCTGCATGGCATAAGCAAGGTACAAGGAATCCTTCTAGGTCTTGCGCAATGCTTGTTCCTAACCAGCCAGACCCGTAAGGAACCCTCCCTTCGGTCCGGAATATCTTGCAGGTCTTTCTAGTTGCCTTGCAGGTCAACGCAATACCAATTTCTTAACCAAATCCCTCCCCAGCTCTTCATTGAGCATGGTGATAATCTTCGATTTCCCCAAACTGAGCTCCTCCCGTAGTACCGAAGATGATAGGGAGATGAAAAGGGTATCGCTTCGTAGTTCGACAGCTGTCGTATAATTGCTTACCCCATTGCCCATCAAATTCGACCAGGCCACTCGAACATCAACCTTGTCCATCCCCTTCTGAAGGTGATTTTCTTTGATAAACTCCTGCAGGGCCTCGCCCATATTCAGATTGTCATTTTTCCGTTTTGCCATGGTCAGGTTCAGGTTTAGATTCAGGTTCAAGGTTTTATCGCTACTTCGTAGCCTTTAAAGGCTATTTATTTATTTAACTTTAAACCTCAAACGCGCCTTTGGCGCAATTAAACCTTGAATCGTTACTCAATTGAAATAGGTTCAAATCGTTTGTAATCATACTGCAATCCCTCTTCATTGACAACGGAAAACGTATCGGCATCAAGGTCTTCCAATTTTTCGGACCATTCGCTGAGCTCGGTTTTGTAGTTTAGGATAAAACTTCCATCTTTTTCCGTGATTGAAAATGACTCTGCGTCGTCGGAGGTTTCATAGGTACCGTCAAACTTAGGGCTTACTTTTTTCCGGAATCCCTCTACACCTTCCAATTGAATATAATCGACCGTTGTACTTACTTTGTAGGCTTTGGTGTTACCATCCGGGAAAACTACTTGCTCGATTTCCCAGTAGCCGTTGAGCTGGGTCAGATCTTCCTTGGATATGCTATTGGAACATCCGAAGATAAAAAAGAGATAGCCTATTATAGCAATTTTATTCATGTCTTATTCTTCTTTCAAGGGCTAATCGTTTTTCGCCGACCGCTAAGCGCCCTAAATTCTCAAGCGAAAAGCGCAGGGCGAAAAGTGCTATGCTATTTTTGAACCCCTCACTTCTCCAATCCCAATCTGAAAATTTTGTAGGACTGATGTATCTGCTTCACCACATTTTCCGTCCGTTCAGCGTGGGTGTCACTGATAAAAATCTGTCCAAAATTCTCGTTGTTGACCAGGGAAACGATATGGGCGACCCGGTTCTCGTCCAACTTATCGAAAATATCATCCAAGAGCAAAATCGGGGTAGTTTTCGACTGCTCTTTGATAAACTGGAACTGCGCAAACTTCAGGGCAATCAAAAAGGACTTCTGTTGGCCCTGACTTCCGAATTTTTTTATGGGGTGCCCCTCGATTTCAAATCCCAAATCGTCTTTATGGGTACCGACAGAAGTGTATTGTAAGGCCCTATCTTTCCCCACATTACTTTTCAGGAGATTAAGAAGTCCCTCTTTCAGTAGTTTACTGTCATATATCAGCGAAACTTCTTCTTTACCGCCTGAAATCGCAATATATTGTTCCCTAAAAATAGGAATAAACCCTTCAAGAAACTCCACACGTTTGTTAAAAATATCCGTACCATACGCATTCATCTGTTCGTTGTAGACCGATAAGGTCGCCGAATCGTACGTATGGTTTGCGGCGAAGTATTTCAACAAAGAGTTCCGCTGGGCGAGCACCTTAGTGTATTTGATGAGATCTTGCAAATATTTTTTGTCGGACTGTGCAATGACCCCATCCATGAACTTGCGACGCGTTTCACTACCTTCGATAATAAGGTCCCGGTCTGTCGGCGATATAATGACCAAGGGAAGGAGCCCGATGTGGTCCGACAGTCTGCTATAGATTTTTCCGTTGCGTTTAATTATTTTCTTTGCGCCACGTTTTAGACTACAAACGATTCGTTCTTCCCGGTCGTTCTTTTGAAATTCCCCATCGATTACGAAGAAATCTTCTTCATGTTTGATGTTTTGCGTTGAAATGGGATTAAAATAGCCTCTACCAAAAGATAAATGGTAAATTGCGTCGAGCACATTGGTCTTACCGATACCGTTCGGACCTACCAGACAATTGATTTTGCTGTCGAGTTCGAAATCCTCGGATTCGAAATTTTTATAATTTAGGAGGGACATTCGTTTTAAAAACATGCGACGCTCTTCAGATTTTTGGGGTTAATATCAGAAGGACTCCAAAAATAACGAATAAATACCCTTCCGGTTTTCGATAAAAACTTTATTTTTGCGCGACTTTAAGAAAACGACCATGGCCACATATAAGAAAAGGGGATTCAAACCAAAGAACAAGGAAGAGGAACAGGAGCGTTTGGAGCACGAGAGTGCCACCGCCGAAGTATTCAGCTCGCTTGACGAAGGCGCGTCGAGAACTGAGGCTTGGGTCTCGAAAAACCAAAACTATATTTTGGGCCTTATCGGGGTAGTCGCCGTGGGAGTGCTGGGCTATCTTGCTTACGTACAATTTGTAGAAAAGCCCAAGGAAATGAGCGCGTCTAACGAAATGTACTATCCACAGCAGTATTTTGACCAGGCCTTGACCAATACCACCGCAAAAGACTCCCTTTACAATCTGGCCCTGAACGGCGGCGAAGGCAAATACGGATTCTTGGATATCATCGACGAATATAGTGGTACCCGGGCGGCAAACTTAGCTAATTATTCCGCTGGAATGTCGTACCTGAACCTACAAAAATATCAGGAAGCCATATCCCATTTAGAAAAATTCGGCTCGGAAGATGCTATTTTGGGAGCCATGGCCAAAGGAGGAATCGGAGATGCCTTCATGCAACTCGGCCAACCTGATGATGCATTAGGCTATTACGAAAAGGCCTTTAATCACAGTGATAACGATTATACTGCGCCTAAGTATCTTTACAAAGCCGGGATTACCGCGCTGGAACTCAACCAAAGCGATAAAGCCCTAAAATACTTTCAAAGGATAAAAGAGGAGTACTCCGCCTCTGAAGCTGCTAGAAATATCGACGCCTTTATCGGAATGGCCGAAGGTGGGGCGTGAAAGCTATAATTCAGAATTTTCTAAATTCTGAATTCTGAATTAAAGATGTATGGCAACGGCTACTAAAAATCTTTCCGTTTACGACAAGTCGACGATTCCGAATGCGAAAAATCTTCGTTTCGGAATTGTGGTCTCCGAGTGGAATTCCGAAATTACGGAAGGTTTGTATACCGGAGCTCATGAAGCTTTATTGGATTGTGGGGCTTTAGAAAAAAATATCCTCCGCTGGAACGTACCAGGCAGTTTTGAACTGACTTTCGGCTGTAAAAAAATGATGGCTTCCCAAAACGTGCATGCCGTTATCGCCATTGGCAGCGTTATCCAAGGGGAAACCAAACACTTTGATTTCGTATGCAGCGCTACCGCACATGGCATCATGGATCTTAATCTAAACGGTGAGATACCCGTTGTTTTCTGCGTACTTACCGATAACAATCTACAACAGGCCCAAGAACGAAGTGGCGGAAAACACGGTAACAAAGGGACAGAAGCGGCTATTGCAGCGATTAAAATGGCAGTCCTTGGGAATTAATTTCCAAAATACAAGTACTAAATTCCAAAAACATTTGTACTAGGCTTTAGTCATTTGCAGCCGAAATTTAAAGTTCAATTCTGCTTTCAGTAGACCCAATGATCAACCTTCGCCCACGCAAACTTCGTCCGCTAAAGGTTCTTGAAAAAATCACTTTTTCTAATCTCCTAAACCTTCTAAACTCTTAAAATTTTTAAGCATTGAATCTTGAATAGCTACAAAGAAGGGGTTAAACCTTGAACGGCCCATAGGCTCTACTTCCTAAATTTGTGGTATCCCCAAAAAAAAGGTTAACAAATTTTGGCAATGACGTTACGGCATATTTTTTGATTTTGAGTAACTTTGAAAACCATGGGTATGTTAAGTAAATTCACGCGATTACAGCGCAGCAAGAAGTTCGATTATCAGCCCCGTTATTTCGATGATGAGGGAAAGGGGAGTCCGTTTAAAATCGAGCCGAAATTTGATAAATTTCGTAGCACCGTCGACTCCCCTAGAGGCTTGAAAGGTAAGTTCGGCAACGCCATGTCGGATATACGGCAACAAGGCGACCGTAATCTCAAAAAGCGAATGATCATCATTTTAGCAGTGCTCGTTTTAATCGTGCTTTACATATTCGATTTTGACCTCTCCATATTCTTTTCGAAATAATGGCTGATATCATTAAACTCTTGCCGGACCATGTCGCTAACCAGATAGCGGCGGGCGAAGTGGTACAACGGCCTGCTTCAGTTGTCAAGGAACTTCTCGAAAATGCCCTGGATGCCGGGGCAACTTGTATAAAACTCATTGTTAAAGATGGTGGTAAAGTCCTGATACAGGTAGTCGACGATGGTCTTGGCATGAGTACCACCGACGCACGATTGAGTTTTTCACGCCACGCAACCTCTAAAATCGAAAAGGCGGAAGATCTTTTTAATTTGAACACCAAAGGGTTCCGCGGGGAAGCCTTGGCCTCTATTGCCGCCATCGCCCATGTCGAGATGCAGACCAAACCCGATACCGAAGAGCTTGGCACCCACCTTCGGATAGAAGGTAGCGAAATAGTGCTTCAAGAAACTACGGTTACGGCTAAAGGGACTTCGATTGCGGTCAAAAATCTATTTTTTAATATTCCCGCACGGCGGAATTTTCTCAAATCAAATCACGTCGAATTACGGCATATTACCGACGAATTTCATCGGGTAGCATTGGCCCACCCCAATGTGGCCTTTCATTTTTACCACAACGGTAGCGAAATGTTCAATCTGCCGGCGGACAATCATCGAAAACGTATCGTTAGCATTTTTGGAACCCGCACGAACCAAAAATTAGTTCCCGTGGAAGAAGAAACCCCCATTGTAAAAATCAAGGGCTTTATTACGAAACCCGAATTCGCCAAAAAAAGCCGGGGGGAGCAGTTCTTTTTTGTCAACCACCGGTTTATCAAGAGTCCGTATCTGCACCATGCAATTGTCGCCGCTTTTGAGGGACTGATAAAATCGGACACTTATCCGGGCTATTTTTTGTATCTCGAGGTAAATCCGGCATCACTCGATGTTAATATCCATCCAACTAAGACAGAGGTGAAATTCGACGACGAGCATAGTCTTTACGCTATCCTACGCTCTACCGTCAAACACAGCCTAGGCCAGTTCAATGTAGCCCCGGCATTGGATTTTGATCACGACCCGAACTTGCAAACACCGTACGGCTTTAAGAACAGGTCGGCCGTTGTACCCCAGGTCACGGTCGATGCGGGGTTCAATCCTTTCCAAGAGAAACAGCAAGGCGGTTTTACAACACGGAATTACAAAAGACAAAATGCCAACTGGGAAAACCTTTACGTCGGCATGGAATCTAAATGGGGCAAAGAGGATGATGTTGGTAGCATCAGCTATGAATCCGATACCATTACCGGATCTATTTTCGAAGGCGAAAAAGAAGCGGCAGAAACCGTGACGACTACCTTTCAGATACGCAGAAAATATATTGTCACGACCATTAAATCGGGTATGATCGTCATCGATCAGAGCCGAGCGCACCAAAGGGTGCTTTATGAGCGATTTTTGAAAAACGGTACAATCAAAGAAGCCGTAAGCCAGCAATTACTATTTCCGTTGACGCTTTCTTTTTCGACTTCGGAAATCGGCGCATTACAGGAAATCGAGGACATTCTGGTATCGGTGGGCTTTATTTTCGAAAAAATTGAAGGAGAATCCATTACGGTAACCGGTGTACCTTTGCTGGTGGCCGAAAGCGAGGTGGGCATGGTGTTGGACCAATTGATTTCCGACTACCAGCAGGAGGTAATCGGCGAGAGTTTCTCACATACCGACATGTTGTCGAAAACCTTGGCCAAGACCCTTTCGGTAAAGACCGGGGAGATATTAGATCGGCAGTCGCAATTGGCCTTGGTCAATGACCTTTTTGCCTGTACAGAGTCCATGACCAGCCCTTTTAACAAACCTGTATACATTACCATTACGGAAAACGATATCGATAAAAAATTTATATAAATGGGAAGATTGACCGATGCCGTAAAGCATTTGCTAATTATCAATGTAATAGTTTTTGTGGCGGCACAAATCTATCCTCAAATGTATACCTGGCTCTCACTTTATTACCCCGAGAGCCCGAATTTTGAGTGGTGGCAGATTATTTCGCATATGTTCATGCATGGTAGTATCATGCATATTCTGTTCAACATGTACGCCCTTTGGGCTTTTGGCACCCCGTTGGAGCAGATGTGGGGCCGCAACAAGTTTTTGTTCTTTTATTTCTCGGCAGGTATCGGGGCCGCCCTGTTGCATACCGGTGTAAATTACTACATGTTTCAAGATGGTTTACAGGCTTTGGTCGATCAAGGCGTCGATGAAAATCAGGTTATGGAAATTATCTCTGGTGGACAGTACAGTCCCGCTTGGAACGATTTGATCGGAGCGGATAAAGTGGATAGTCTTCTAAGTGCCTTTAATACCCCGGCCGTTGGGGCTTCGGGTGCAATTTACGGAATTCTGGTCGCGTTCGCCTTTGCCTTTTCCGAAGCGGAACTTATGCTTATCTTTCTACCCATTCCTATAAAGGCCAAATATTTCGTGCCCTTGTTGATTGTGGGTGACCTGATTTTTGGTTTTACCGGTACAGCCACCGGCATCGCGCATTTCGCACATATTGGTGGTGCGATTGCCGGATTTATCATGATGTGGTACTGGAAAAAGAATAATTTTAATGACAAGAGGTGGAATTAACTGGAGTTTTGGATTCATAGGATTAACAGGATATTTAAGATGAATGGAGAAGGAATAAGATATCATTACGCAAGGTTAAGCGTTGCGGAGAAGCTCATAGCGGTAAACGTACTTATTTTTATCGTTATGGGGATGACCACTGCGTTGATCGGCCCCAACATCGAGAATTGGTTCGCGTTGCCCCAAGACTTTTTCGATTTTCTCGTACAGCCGTGGTCCATTGTCACCTATTCATTTTTGCATGCCGGTTTTTTTCACATCTTGTGGAACATGTACATTCTTTATGTAGCCGGACGCATCATGCTCAATCTTTTCGATGGCAAGCGGTTTTTGAACGTCTACTTTTTGGGCGTAATCTTAGGCGGACTCCTATTTCTGCTCAGTTACAATATTTTTCCTGCGCTTATTGGGCAAAACACCTCCCTGGTCGGGGCATCCGCCGGGGTTATGGCCGTGCTGATCTTTGTATGCACCTATATTCCCAATCAGGAGGTGCGTATTATCTTTTTCAACGTGAAACTTTGGCAGGTAGGAATTTTTGTGGTCTTGATGGATTTGATTCAGATTCCCATGGGAGGCAATGTAGGGGGGCACTTGGCCCATTTAGGAGGTGCTTTCTTAGGCTATGTTTACGCCAGACAGTTGTTCAAGGGTACAGATATCGGGGAGGGATTCTCAAAATTCATGGATAGTATTGCAGACCTGTTCAAGAAAAGTAGTGCGACCGTCGGCAATGGTAGAAAGAAAGCGCCTATGAAGACCGTCTATCGCAAGCAACAAAATTCCGCCCATTCAAAATCAAGCCCCACCAAGGATAACCACCAACAAAAAATAGATGCTATCCTTGATAAAATAAGCAAATCGGGCTACGAAAGTCTTTCCAAAGCGGAAAAGGATTATCTGTTCAAGGCGGGGAAGGAAGATTAGGCCTAAGGTAGATGCAAAAAAAAAATTCCAAAGTTCAAGTTCAAGACTAATATTAAGCACTTAGCACAAACTAAATAGTACAAGATGTCGAAAAAACAGGGGAAATAAAATGGAAATCAATGTTCAGTATAAGTGGTTTTCCTAAACTCCTAAACCAGTAAACTCCTAAACTTCTTATGTGAAGGGACTATCCGTTTTCAATACAATCGTATATGCGCTCAACCTCATCTTTGTCATTCTGCTACTGGTAGCCTGTGCGGTACCTTATCTGTCCGTCAACTTTCTTCCGTTTCTATCCTTCTTAAGTTTGGCGGTGCCCGTTTTGGTAGCTATCAACTTCCTCTTTTTTTTGTGTTGGGCCATCCAAGGAAAACGACAAATGCTTCCATCGCTTTTTGTACTGGTATTCGGCTATTTTGTACTGGGGACTTTCGTTAAATTAAATTTTCCCAAAAACCAATTCCAAAAGGAGGATTTAAAAATAATGAGCTACAATGTGCGGACCTTCAACGAATTCGGATGGACGGAACGTAAAAATGTTTTTAAGGCCATTCAAAACCTTGTGAGAGAGGAGCAACCGGATATCATATCTTTCCAAGAAGTCAGTATTGGCATGGTAAAGGAATTTTCGGATTATCCGTACCACTACTTAATGAAAATACCCACTGGTGACAAAGTACATTTGGGCATCTTTTCTAAATACCCGATTGTCAAAGCGGAGACGCTAACTTTTCCCAACAGTATCAATAACGGTTCGTATGCCGATATTGCCTATCGTGGGGATACACTGCGCCTTTATAACGTGCATATGCAATCGCTGGGCATAACGCCAGGAACGGGGGTACTGCGCTCCCATTCTTCTGAATTTCTCTATCGAAAGGTCGTAAACGCCTTCAAAAAACAGGAACAACAGGCCGAAATGATAGCGCAACACCGTGAAACGAGTCCATATAAAACCCTTCTTTGCGGGGACTTCAACAACACCCAGTTTTCAAAAGAGTACCATATCCTCAAGGGAGACATGCAAGATAGTTTTATCGAGGCAGGGTCGGGCTATGGCCGAACCTTCACCTTTTTAAACATACCCTTACGGATCGATTTTATAATGGCGGATAGTTCATTCGAGGTCAAAGCGCATAAAAACTACAATTTCAAATATTCAGATCACTATCCGGTGATGGCGTCGTTTGGGTTGAGGGAGTAAAAATTACAAACACCAAATTCTAAAATTATCAAATCGAGCGCAGTCGAGATGCCAAAATCTAAAAAATAGTCGTGATTTTTATAGAGCGTGTACGGTGGACAAATTTTCAAAAATAAAAGTTTGAAAATCAAAAAGATAAAGACAAGTCAATACGAATGAATCTTAAAACATTAAAAAACAATCCATAACATCCGCAAAAATATGGATAAGCAGTGCGAGGCCGAAAATCCATGTTTTCTTGAAGAATAGCAATCCGAAATATGTTGCTATCGCCCAATAGCTATGTAATGGATGAAACCCTATACTGCATCGCTCAGGGTCAAATATGGGATCCGCCCACAGATGATCGACATCGATTACGATTCCCGCCAATAAAATGAGGATTACTTTTGTTCTGTGTCGCTTGAAAAAGAACAATCCAATAGCGATTGGCACAATAAAGTGGATACTATAATGTACGAAGACCCTAAACATTCAGAAAGTCTGTATTTTGCTTCTTTAAATAGGTCAATGCATTGGTACCCTCATTAAAAAGAAGATCTAGAACACTGGTATTTTTCACAAAACCATGTCGGTCACCAAAAACCTGTACATACATTTCTTGGGGTACCTCAAGCTTCCGTTTTGCGCTGACCAAAAATCTTGAATCCTGCACATCGGTAGGACCTATCCCATATCCTGATGTTTTATCTTCCGGCATGTCAATTTGAAGGCAACTGCAGAGCATCTGAATGGTCTTAAAGTTGAAATCCATCAACTTTTCAAAAGTTTGCTCGTAAAGTGGCTCCATTTCATCTTCATAAAATTCAAAAAAGGGGGAGGTTCTATAGGCTGTCTGAAGCGTGCGCCAATGGTTGCGTTGCCAAGGATAGGAATTATCCAGCAAAACATCCTTATATTTTTGCCGACCCTGTGCACCGCCCACATGTTGAATTGGAATGCTCAGCATGTGCCGTCCAAGATCCGTACAGACATAACAACGGTTGCGATAGGTCTGCTTTTGGTAATTGTCTTCGACCTCCCATTGGATCTCATTTTGTGCAATTATCGCAAAAGTGGCGATGTTAGGGAAATAGGTGGGATGCAAAAGGGTTTTCAATGGGCTGTTAGATTAATCATTTAAGCGAACAAAGATAAGGATTTGAAAAATTCGTGCCTTGAGCGAAAACGGGTTAAGGCTCCATCGCTACCGTGTATCTGTTACCGCCTGCTTGGCCGGCGAAGCAGGGTTTTAGGTGCACGCCGTTAAGCTTTAGCAGTAAACTTTGAACAATGCCCGTAGGCATAATTAAAATTAAACCTTAAATTTTTCCATGCGGGATGGAACTACCACCAAAAACGTTTACCAAATCATTGGGAGATACTTCACCAAAATGCGGACTCCGACAATAAAAACCAATAAAGCTGTTACTCTTTTGATTCCATTCGGCGTCAATCGTTTTAGGCTTATGCGGATGCCTAACTGTCCACCGATCAGTACCGAAGCCGCTAAAGCCAAGGTTTCTTTCCAGGGGAGCTGCATCATATCACCCTGTACCAATCCCGCAATTCCGGAAAGGGAATTCACAAGGATAAAAAAACTGGCCAAAGCCGCTATTTTGATAGACTTGTCCCACCGCAGGTGATTGAGTATCGGAGCCAAAAAAATACCTCCACCGATACCTACCAGTCCGGATAAAAGTCCGATACCACCTCCCAAAACATAGCTTAGATATTTGGGATAGGATTTTATGCGCTTGGAAGTAGGTTTTTTGGAAAACGTCTGCCAGGCCAAAAATAGAGATGAAGTAACCAAAGACAATCCCAAAAGAATAAAGAAAATATGCTCCTCCAGTCGAAAAGATGCCCCGATGAACGCCAAAGGAATACTAGCGAGTACAAACGGAAGAAAATCCCTGATTTTCGCATGTCCATTTTTAAAATAAAGGTATGTACTACCGGAAACGACTATCAAATTGCAAATTAGAGCGATGGAACGGATGGCGAAAAATCCCCCTAAAAAAAGCGCTAACAAAGCCAAATAGCTAGACCCGCCACCAAAGCCAACAGCTGAGTAAAGGGTTGCCACCACAAAGAAACCTAAGCATAATACAATTAGGCTTTCAATAGGTAACCCCATGTTTCTGTATCTGGTTCATTCCGCCGGAAAGATTGATGAAATGGGCATAGGAATGCGAATTAAGAAGCCGCTCGATAGCCTTTCTGCTGCGAATGCCAGATTGGCAAACGACATATACTTTTTGATTAAAGTTGATTTCGCTTTGTCGGATATCCAACTCGGACAAGGGAATATTCATTGCCAATTCTAAATGATTTCGGTCAAACTCCTTGGGCGTTCTTACATCGATGAGTTGCGGTCTATTGTTTTCGATGATAGCTAGGAAGGCTTCTGCTTCCACACTATGAAAATCGGCGGCACATTTAAAATCGTAGCTGGGACGTAGCGTATGGAGTTCTAGATTTTCGGGCTTGACTGTAAAGCTTATTTTTTGAAAAGCATTCGAAAGCGCTTCGAAAATCAGAAGTTTGCCCGATACCACCTCTCCCACTCCTGTCAACAACTTCACTGTTTCAAGGGCCTGAAGATTTCCAATGATTCCTGGGAGTATTCCCAATACGCCATTTTCATTGCAATCGGGCACCTCATCGGATTTTGGCATATTCGGAAAAAGACAACGATAGGTAGGTCCGCCATTGTGATTAAATACGCTTAATTGACCCTCAAATCCGTGTAAGGCGCCATACACGAAAGGCTTTTTTAAGATGACACAGGCGTCGTTGATCAAATATCGGGTGGGGAAATTATCGGAGGCATCTACGACAACATCATAATCTGAAATCATCCGTAACGCATTTTCGTTGTTCAAAAACGTCTCGTAGGCGGTAAGCATTGTTTCGGTATTTTGGACCTCTAATTTTTCAATGGCAACCATTACCTTCGATCGGCCGACATCTCCTTCAGAATACAGCACTTGGCGGTGCAGGTTCGACAGGGAAACAACATCGTTATCTACGATACCAATCCTGCCAACGCCCATGGCATTCAAGTACATTAGGACTGGAACACCAAGACCTCCGGCACCCACCACCAACACTTTTGACCCTTGTAGCTTTTTCTGGGCTTCAAAGCCAAAATCTTTTAATATGGTCTGTCTGTTGTACCGTTCGAGGTTCATACCCATATTTTTTTAAGCTCCTCCCTTTGAAAAAAAGGGAGGTGTCCGCTTGCGGACGGAGGGATTAGTTGTATTAAAAAGGGGGGGCCATATAACTCTTTGAAATTCATAATCTTTCACTCAATACGCAATCTCACAATCGCCTCCTTATACTCCTCTTCCGAATTAGCGTTCAGCAAAACGTTCGCTTTACTCGGAATAACCAATTTCGTTTCGTTGTTGATCAAGAACTTCCGGGGACAGGTTCCGTTTCCGGTTTCCAAATAGGTTTTGGAACTTTCAAACGCATGGGGCTCCCAAACGGCGCATAGGGGTTCGGGCAGCGGGTCTTCCTTTTGGGCGAATGTGGTCGCCATAACATTCGGGTCGCGGGCCGCTATCAATTCTTGCAACGATGCCAAATCGATTAAGGGTAGATCACAGGCGATCACCAGCCAAGCTACTTCAGGAAATTTATTGTGGGCGGATAGCATGCCATTATATGGTCCTTTATAGGTATCATCATCCACGATAGACTGCATGTCTTCGGGAAAATCCGCTTTTTGATCGCGCCGGATACTGACGAACGTTTCATCGCAGACACGACTCACCAAATGATATAAAAATTCGCGTTGCGGCATACCATGATAGGGAATCATCCCTTTATCTTTTCCCATCCGGCTGCTTTTTCCTCCGGCGAGCACCAAACCGTATATTTTAGGACCTATAATCATGTTTTCCTCCTGTTTTCTGTTCCAATTGTATAGCCGTAATCTTTATGTCGTGGGATAGGGCCTTGCACATATCGTAAATGGTCAATGCACTGACCGACACCCCCGTTAATGCCTCCATCTCAACACCGGTCTTTTCGCTGCATTTTACCGTACAGCGGATTTCTAAAGTGTTTTTCTTCGGATGGATATCGATCTGCACCTTCGACAAATTGATTTGATGGCAAAGGGGAATCAGCTCCGCAGCCTTTTTGACCGCTTGAATACCCGCTATCACAGCTGTTTGGATGATGCTTCCCTTTTTGCCCAGAAAATCTTGGTCCGCTAGGGTTTTGAATACCTCGGCGGGAAATTCGACCCGTCCGGAAGCGGTTGCACTGCGGGATGTGGCCGTTTTATTGGAAACGTCGACCATGGTAGCGTTTCCGGATTCGTCGATGTGCGAGAGTTTTTCTTTCACAAGCAATTTTAGGTTGTTCTACAAATGTCTCTTCGATTTCGACCTTTGTTCCTGCCAACCGCTAGGCTGGTTTCCGATTTTGTTTTTTTGTTACATCCAGTCTCCATTCTCAGCCTCCAATCGAGGTCATCGAATTATCAAAAACCCCCTTATACTTTTCCTGTGCCTCGAAACCGGTTTTGGATCGGCTTCCGATAGCCCTCAAAATCTGCGCCTTTACCTTTTCTTCGGAATTTTCACTCCGCAATATATCCCGAATGTTCATACTGGGCTTGGCATATAGACAAGTGATGACATCACCGGTCGCTGTTATGCGTAGCCGGTTGCAGCTGCCGCAGAATGTGCGGCTGAAAGAGGGAATTACTCCGAAACTACCTTTAAAACCGGGAATCTTATAATTGACGGAGGTCGATGTTTTGGGAGATTCCAATTTATAGTACTCCGGATGGGCTTCCTTTATATATTCCAATATCCTTCTGTAATCCCATACAATACTATCAAAATTTTTGCTGCCACCGTTAAAGGGCATCTCCTCCAAAAAACGAACGGATACGTCGTAATGCTTCGTCAGTTCCAACATCGGCAGAATATCGTCCGTGTTTTGTCCATCGAGGGCAATAAAGTTAATGCGAACGTTAAAACCTTCAGTTACTAAACGGATGATGTTATTATGAACGGTATCGTAGTGATCCCTACGCGTAATCTTTTCAAAAGTTTCCCGATTAATGGCATCCATACTGACGTTAATATTCAGGATACCCAATGCTTTGAGTTCGTCGATATACTTACCGATAGTCGTGGCATTGGTGGTAATCGATATCTCTTTAAGACCCTCCATTTTCGAAAGCCGGCGCATCAAGACCATGAGATCTTTACGGACGAAAGGCTCGCCACCGGTAATCCGGATTTTATCGATGCCCTGTGAAACTAAGATTTCGCTCAAACGGGAAAGTTCGTCAATGGTAAACAACTTGTCGTTTTTGGCAAAATTTATGCCTTCGGCAGGCATACAATAGTTGCACCGCAAGTTGCAACGGTCTGTAACGGCCAATCTCAGGTAGTCTATTTTTCTATTGTGATTGTCTACTAACATGCTGAATTCAGATTCAAATTCTACTTCAAAATCAAAAAGCGTATCGATTCATACTTTAACAAGCCTGCCAACAGTATATTTTGACGTTTATTGATTAACTTCATATTTCGCACTTTTTTTTAAGGATGCGCCGAAACCCAGACCGACTTGTTCTTGAAAATTTCCTTTTTCCAAATCGGCACACGTTCTTTTAAGGTATCGATCAGATACCGGCAAGCTATAAAACAAGCCTCCCGATGTGCGGAGGAAGCGCCTACGATGACCACGGGTTCTTCGACGTTCTTAGCTCCTACCGCATGACGTATGATTACCTTGTTCAACTTCCATTTTTCGGAAGCCTCAACTGCAATTTTCTTCATTTCCTTGAGCGCCATGATTTTATACGTTTCGAATTCCAACGACAGGACTTCCTCATTATCCGTAAATTCACGAACTGCCCCTAAAAAAACACAGATACCACCGCTGTGGGGGTGCGAGAGTTCGGCGAATACCGTGGAGGTATCGATAACATCAACAATCTCTATACTCATATTTCCTTTCATCAGCTACCGTTTCTTAGCCTCCACTTACGGGTGGTATTATGGCTATCTCGTCACCTTCCCTTAAGCGATCACTATCCTCGGCATACGCACTGTTTACAGCCACCGCTAAAGAAGAGAGTTTCCCGAATTCGGGGAAACTTCCCTTTAATCTATCCTTCAGTTCTGACACAGAAGTAGGCACCAGATCATCTGCGTCAAAACGAAAAGAGCTTTTACCCACAATATCCTTGGCAATTCCGAATAACAATATTTCCATTTTTCTACCTCCTGATTCCTAATTTATGATATTTACTCTGTAAAGATACAAGTTACGCAAATAAATAAGATACTCCATAGATAGAACATTCTGTTTTCTAACTATGGCGTATGGCTTTCAGCGATAAGCGCATAGCTATTTTACCACCTTGGCGATCTCCGGCATTTGATAAAAATCATCGGGCTTGGTTACCTCGTTCAGCGACACGTTTTCAAATGGCAACGGGTCTTTAGCTTGTTTGATAGCATTGCCCTCGCTCGTATACCAGGTCAAGATTTTTGGCAGCATCACAACGCCAAGTTTCATCCAATCGGCATAGCGGATATAGCTCACATCGTCCGATTTTTCATCACTTCCAAACGTAAAGGTATAGCCCAACCATACCATTTGATAGGTTTCCGGGTCATAATACAAATAATAGTCATCTTTGGGCGAGGCACCGATGCCCGCATCAAAACTTATATGGATACCGGGGTAGGATTTTCCCTCAAATTCCAAGGCTTCGGCTTCTTTGTAATTGATACCGTTGTCGGCCAGTACAAAAGGCATCGCATAAAAATAGAACATCAGGTTGTGGTATACCGCCGGATTACCTTCATAGGAATTATTCGGGTCGAGCAACCATATGTCATCGCCGTCGAATCCCATGGTCGTTGTCGGCATTTCTATCTTATCCCTTCTATCAAGGAGGTCTATAGTGTGGATTTCAGCGGCATCAGGTTTGGGAATCGTAAAGCTCAAGGTGCGTTTTTTCTTCCAGTTATCGAGTCCGCCATGGGCATCGAAAACCTGGGTCAAGGCTTCGGGATATTCCTTTTTAGGGGTCTCAATTTCCACTTTTCCTTCTTCGGATTTTGATATAGTTTCCTTGGGCGCTTCCTTACAACTTGTAATGCCCAAAAGTACCATGGCCATCATTATTCGTATCATACTTTTCGATTTTTAGGTTTCAATACATTGATCCGATACTCCCCTTTTAATTACTTTTGCCGTATGTACGAAAGTAAACAAATCAGCAGTCTGCAAAACCCTTTGATCAAAAAAATAGCCGCTTTACAGGATAAATCAAGGGAACGCAAGAAATCGGGACTTTTTGTTTTAGAGGGATTGCGGGAAATACAACTCGCCATCAAAGGAAAATATAACTTAGATACCGTTTTGTTTCAAGAGGATTTGATTGCCGTGGATACCCTTCTTGAAATGTTGGATGTCTCGGTGCCACAACCCGATATTATAGCCATAACCAAGGAAGTATACGCCAAACTGGCCTACCGGAAGACCACGGAAGGCCTAGTGGCATTGGCGCATAGCAAACCCCATGCTTTGAATGAACTCGACCTTCCCTCTAGAAACCCATTGATTTTGATTGCGGAAGCCCCCGAAAAGCCCGGAAATATGGGAGCCTTGCTCCGTACCGCCGATGCCGCCGGGCTGGATGCGGTTATTATCGCCAATCCAAAGTCCGACTTGTACAACCCGAATATCATACGATCGAGTGTGGGCTGTGTTTTTACGAACAACATCGCCATAGGAAGTACCTCTGAAATCATATCGTATTTGAAAGAAAAAAACATTCACTGCTATTGCGCCGCCCTTACGGCTTCGAGGAACTATACGGAAGTCGATTTCAAAAGGGCTTCAGCGATAGTCGTAGGTACCGAGGCAACCGGACTCTCCCAAGAATGGCTTGATTCATCCGGACAAAATATCATCATACCCATGGCAGGCGAAATAGATTCCTTGAACGTTTCCGTATCCGCGGCGATTCTTATCTTTGAGGCGAAACGGCAGCGGGGATTTTTTTAGTTGGCAGTTGCGGTTGCCGGTAGTAAATAGTAAATATTACTTTTTCTAAACTCATAAACTTCTAAACTCATAAACTTTTTTCACCCTTGAATATTCTTTTCTACAGCATAGTTATAATCCTGATACTACAATTCGTTATTGAAACGGTACTTGATTTTCTCAACGCGAAACGTTACGGCCATCCTGTACCGGACGAACTGAACGATGTTTTTAATGCGGAGGAGTATAAAAAATCCCAGTCCTACAAGAAGACCAACTATCGATTCGGACTCCTGACCTCGACCTTCTCGTTACTTCTCACTTTGGGATTTCTGATTTTCGGAGGTTTCGAGTGGGTAGACCAAATGGCGCGGAGCATTACCGACAACCCGATTCTCATGGCCTTAATGTTTTTCGCAATCATCATGATCGGTAGCGATATCGTTACCCTGCCTTTTTCCTATTATTCCACTTTCGTCATTGAGGAAAAATTCGGATTCAACAAAACCACGAGAGGCACGTTCATTATGGACAAATTAAAAGGATGGGGCATGATGGCAGTTGTCGGGGGCGGGTTATTGGCCTTGATCATTTGGTTTTTCGAGTGGTCCGGCAGCAACTTTTGGATCTATGCCTGGGCGCTCGTTGCCGTCTTCAGCTTATTTATGAACCTTTTCTATAGCAAATTGATCGTACCCCTCTTCAACAAACTGACCCCCTTGGAGGAAGGCGGCCTTAAAACAAAAATTGAGAACTACGCCGAAAACGTTGGCTTTGAGCTCCAAAATATTTTTGTTATCGATGGTTCAAAGCGCTCTACCAAGGCCAACGCCTATTTTTCCGGATTTGGTAAGGAGAAAAGAATAACCCTCTACGACACCCTAATCAATGATTTGGAAGAAGAGGAAATCGTGGCCGTACTCGCCCATGAGGTAGGGCATTACAAGAGGAAGCACATCGTTTTCAACCTTGCAGCGTCCATCCTATTGACGGGACTTACCCTTTTTCTATTATCCCTCTTTATCAATAATCCCCAAGTATCTCTTGCCATAGGTGTTTCACAGCCTAGTTTTCATGCCGCATTGATCGGTTTCGGTATTTTGTACAGTCCCATTTCCGAGGTAACTGGACTCATCATGAACCACCTTTCCCGAAAATTCGAGTATCAAGCCGATGATTATGCCAAGAAAACCTATGCGGCATCCCCTTTAATTACATCCCTGAAAAAACTTTCCAAAAATAGTCTTAGCAATCTTACCCCACATCCCGCTTATGTATTCATGCACTATTCGCACCCGCCGCTGATCGCTAGGATACGGAATCTTAGAACCACTTAGGTAATTTCAACTTAATAGGCCTTGTGGTTTAAAGTTCAATCGCTGCTTTGTAGCTGTTTTAAGATTTGAGGTTAAAAAAAGTTTAGTTGTTTATAAGGTTAGGAGTTTAGGAGTTTAGGAGTTTAGAGGACTAACAAAAATCCAAACTTTAAACTTGCAGGATTAACAGAAAGTAACGATACAGCGACGAAGCCTCGTATATCGTAAAATCAAAGATAATTATATCGAGTTCCTTCCCCCTCGGGAAGGGCTAGGGAGGGGACAGGCATACTTTTTGTTGTACATCAATTAAGATTATGGTATTTTAGATACAGAACTCCCGAAAATGACACAGGCCGCGCTTGAAGTAGAAAATAAACAGATTGCCAAGCAATACAAAGAGTTGCTTCGTATCAGCTATCAGTATTTGTCCAACGACGACAAAAAGTTGATACGGGCCGCGTTTGAAGTGGCGGTTGACGGGCATAAAGATCAGCGCCGAAAATCAGGGGAGGCCTACGTATTCCATCCGATCGCGGTGGCCAAGATCGTGGCCTCCGAAATCGGTCTTGACGCTACCTCGATAGCCTCTGCCCTATTGCATGATGTGGTAGAGGATACCGAATATACCCTAGACGATATTGAGCGCATGTTCGGGGAGACCGTGGCACGGATCGTAGACGGACTCACAAAAATAGCGCATCTTAAAAAAGATATGAGCACCTCGCAGCAGGCCGAGAACTTTCGGAAAATGCTGCTTACCCTGAACGACGATGTCCGCGTTATTATCATCAAAATTGCCGACAGGTACCACAATATGCTCACTATGGATGCTATGCCCGAGCACAAACAGGTACAGATGGCCTCTGAAACTCTGTATATCTATGCGCCCCTGGCCCACCGAATCGGACTCTACAACATCAAGACCGAAT
This sequence comes from Pricia sp., assembly GCA_024635875.1. Lineage (GTDB taxonomy): Bacteria > Bacteroidota > Bacteroidia > Flavobacteriales > Flavobacteriaceae > Pricia. The sequence goes on along the minus strand of JAGXIC010000136.1, from coordinate 1,632 downwards.
TGGAAGACCTAAGCCTGAAATACACGGAACCTAGGGTATACCGGGACATTAAAGGTAAAATTGAGGATTCGAAGGAAGAGCAACAGGCGTATATCGACGCATTTTCAGCCACTATCGATAAATCGTTGAAAGAGGAAAGTCTCGATTACATTATCAAAGGCAGGATGAAGTCGATTTTCTCCATCCGCAGGAAAATGAAGGCGCAAAATGTTTCCTTTAATGAAATCTACGATAAGTTCGCCATTCGCATTATTTACAAGTCCGACCGCCAGAACGAGAAATTTTTGGCCTGGAAAATCTATTCCATCGTAACCGATCATTTTACGCCCAACCCCGTACGCCTTCGCGATTGGATATCTTCGCCCAAGTCTACAGGGTATGAGGCTTTGCACATTACGGTCATGGGGCCGAAAGGCCGATGGGTAGAGGTGCAAATCCGTAGTGAACGTATGCACGAAATCGCTGAAAAGGGCTATGCGGCACACTTCAAGTATAAACATGGCGCCCAAAAGGAAATGGGCATCGAGGTCTGGCTGAACCGTTTGCAAGAAGCGCTGGAAAACGCCAATACGAACGCGGTAGATTTCGTAGAGGAATTTAAACTGAACCTCTACTCCAAAGAAATTTTCGTATTCACTCCCCAAGGTGATTTAAAGTCCCTTCCCAAAGGATCGACCCCTTTAGATTTTGCATTTAACATACACACCGAAGTGGGCATGCGCACCCGTGGGGCCAAAGTAAACGGTAAACTTGTACCGCTGAACACAACTTTGAACAGTGGAGATCAAGTCGAGATCATTACTTCTGAACAGGCAAAACCCAACCAAAACTGGCTGGATTATGCCACCACCGCCAAGGCCAGGGCGAAAATCAAATCTTCTTTACGGGAAGAGAAAAAATCGACAGCGGAAGATGGCAAGGAAATCCTCCGCAGAAAGTTGAAATCCCAAAAAATCACCCTAAACGAAGATTCCGTCAACAAAATGGTGGTTTTCTTTAAGCTTAAGACCAGTCTAGATCTTTTCTATAGAGTCGGTAACGGTTCGATCGACAATCAGATGCTCAAAGACTTTGCGTCGTCTTACAACAATGCGTTCATCAGCTTTTTCAAGAACAAGATACGGCGTACCCCGGCACCACAAGATGTCGATAAGGACGAGATTACCTCAAAATACGATATGCTCGTTTTTGGACAGGAGGAAGAAAAACTGGACTACAAACTATCACAATGCTGCAACCCTATTCCCGGAGATCCCGTATTCGGATTCGTCAGTGTCAACGATGGCATAAAAGTGCATAAAAAAAACTGTCCGAACGCGATACAATTGCAGTCGAACTACGCGTATCGTATCATCATCGCCAAATGGATAGATTCGACCCAACAAGAATTCCAATCCGAAATACAGCTTACGGGCATCGACAATCTGGGTTTGATAAACGACATTACCCAAATCATCTCCGACGAGATGCACGTAAACATGAGAAACCTTAATTTCAGTACCGATGGCGGCACTTTCACCGGTAATATCACCGTAGTGGTAAAAAATAATGGCATCCTCAAAAAGGTGATTTCCAATCTAAAGAAAATACATGGAATCGATAAGGTTACTAGGGTTTGAAAGGATGTAAGCG
>JAGXIC010000135.1 GCA_024635875.1 Pricia sp. | reverse complement strand
GGTCTAGTATGACGTGTTTATTCTTGAACAAACTCTTTGAGAACTTCAACAACATAATCCAACTCCTTTCTCGTATTGTATTTCGAAAACGAAAACCGCAGCGAAGGTTTTTTTAGGTCTTCTTCGGATAAAATTTCGTTGAGCACGTGCGATCCCGCGTCGCTTCCGGATTGGCAGGCGCTGCCTTTGGAGCAGGCAATGCCTTTAATATCCAGATGAAAAAGTAGCATCAGGGCTTTTTGGGGGTCGATGGGCAAGCAGACGTTGACCAAGGTGTAGGTGCTTTTATCCATATCGCCGGAATGGCCGTTAAAGGTTGCGGATGGGATTTCCTTGCGAACGCTATCGAGAAAGTATTTTTTCAATCCCGAAACATAGGTGATTTCTTCCTCGAGGTTATCATAGGCCGCGATAAAGGCCGCTTCCAATCCCACTATATTATGGAAAGATTCCGTTCCGGCCCGGAATCCACGTTCTTGCGAACCCCCTAAAATCAAGGGTTTTAGTCTCGAATTTTTCCGGATATAGGCAAATCCGACTCCTTTCGGGCCATGGAATTTATGGGCGGCGGCGGTCATGAAATTCACGGGAGTCTCCTGTACGTCCCACGGATAATGTCCGATGGATTGCACCGTATCCGAATGAAATAGAGCTTGGTAGTCTAGACAGAGCCGACAGACCTCTGCGATATCGAGCCTATTGCCAATTTCATTATTGACATGCATGAGGCTGACCAATTTCTTGGAACCGTCCTGTTGCAACAGATTCTCTAGATGCGAAAGTTTTGGATTCCCGAAGGCATCCAAAGCAACGGACTCAACCTTGATTCCAAATTCCTTTTGCAAATCTTTGACGGTATGCAGCACGGCATGGTGCTCTATTTTGGTGGTAATAATGGTCTCAACGCCAAGATCCCGAACAGCGGAGCGCAATATCATATTATCGGCTTCGGTACCGCCAGAGGTAAAGATAATTTCAGATGGCTGCGCGTTCATGTATTTGGCAATCGTCTTACGGGCACTTTCAATTGCGGTCTTTGCCGAACGACCAAAACTATGTGTTGAAGACGGATTACCGTAAAAATTTGATAAGGCATCCTGCATTTTGGCGATGACATTTTCCCTGACCTGGGTCGTTGCGGCATTATCTAAATATACTTTTTCCATGCGAATTGCTTCTTCGGTAATTCTGCAAAATTACCGGAATTAACTCTATTTTGTCGCCCTATCAAGATAAACTTATATCGAACTCGTTTATACGTTTTCTTTTACCTGCGAACATTGCGTTTTGTGACCATATAGCCTCATTTTTTGCCACCGTAGCAGTGCTATGCTGTTAAACAATGACTTCATCTGGCCACAAAAGCCAATATTCTCGGTTCCACACAAAAAGTATAAATGAGTTCGCTTTATTTCCTCTATTTTTGACGCATGAAAAAAATGTTATTTTTCGCTCTCTTCATCGGATTATGCTCCTGCGACGACGGCGATCTGCAAATTGAGGAAGTCGATTTCGACGCCTCCAACATCGAATCCTGTCCGGGGCTTGCAGACCCGACACAAACCTCTTTTTTCTTTAAGATCGATGAAGACGAAGCCTTATTACTGAATTTGGCGGGGGGACTTATCAATAACACGACGTCCGAACCGGGAACGCTTACCAGTACAATTCCTGAACCTTCGAACCTGATCTATCGTTTTTTTTCGGGCAATGTCACCTCCGCGTATTTTTGTGATGCCATTCCACCTTTGGAACCCAGCGTGGTAAAGGAAAATTTAGCGACAGCGGGAAGTATTATGGTGGACACCAAAGTGGATACGTTGACCTCCGAAACCAAAGATTATAGGCACACGATTTCGATTACGGATCTTTCCCTGACCAATGACCAAGGTGAACAGTTGACCGACCTATCCACCTTGGTCTACGGTGATTTTATCACCAAGCCAAAAAATAGCGCTAAATTGGAAGTCCCTTTTTCCAACTACACCGATCTCGAACCCATCCCATGTGCCATTGCCCCCGTGGAAGGGACCATCCGCTTGACCAAAGTTTTAAACGATGAGTTTATTGCCTTGGAGGTCTCGACCACAGACAGTCTATTCATAAATACAGCGACCGATACCATCCCCCGAAGTTTGGCCCTTACAGACAGGGAAATCTTTGAGTACGCTGTTTTGGATAGGATGGCCAACAACGATTTGGCCTGCGCCGCCACTTTTGGGGAGGATATTAAAAGCTGGAGTTTCGTATCCACTTCCGGGAATTTGAAAGTGGAGACCGTCGCCGGTGTCCCGGACGCCAACGGCAGCATTACCTATACCCATAGTATAACCTTAGAAAATATGGTTTTGACCTCAAAAGCGAATGCTACGCCCATAAATCTGGCGGAGATACCTAGTGTAGCGTTTGGGACGTATGTTACGGTTCAGGAGTAATCAATTACAAGTTCAAGCGCAAGTTCAAGCGCAAGTTCAAGCGCAAGTTCAAGCGCAAGTTCAAAATACACCAATCAATCATATATTCGACAATCACTTAACGCCAAACTCTTTTCACTTTTCACTTTTCACTTTTCACTTTTCACTTTTCACTTATGGCGGTTTAAAATTTGGTAAAAATATCTACCAAATTTTGAGCCCCAAAAGTCCCCTACTTTTCCTCATGTTAAGGTAGCTTAGAAACTACTGGAAGTTTGCCATTATCAGGAATTCTGAAAAATATAGACCTCGGTCGCCCCTAGCCCATATTTCTGATATTCCGCATCATAATATTTTACATTTTCGTAGCGTCGAAATAGGTAATTCAGCTCTTCTTTAAGTACGCCCTCCCCGACGCCATGAATGAAAACCACTTTTTGGATACCTTTTTTTATGGCGAACTCCAATTGACGTTTGGCGGTTTCAAGCTGAAGGTTCAGCATTTCGTAGTTGGACATGCCCCTCGTGGAATTCGTCAATTGCTGGATGTGCAAATCTACCTCCATTTTTGGCGCGTTGCGTTCTTTGGGTTTTACCGTTTGGCGTTTTCGCTTTTTGGGCGCTTCCTTTTCGGCCTTTACTTGGTCTATTTCGTGATTACTGACCTTAATAACATTGGCGTTTGACATTTTGACCAGTTCGTAGGCTTCGAAATCCAATAAAAAACCATCATCGGTTTCGATGGTAATCCCATCCCCCGAAACCCCGGTCACTATCCCACGAATAACATCGTCAAGTGTCTCTACCTTGTCCCCGATCTGAAAAACACCCATAAATTTATTTTATATCCACAAAATTAATAGTAATTTTCGTGAAAGAATTCTTAAAGCAATAAAATGCAGTGGATTACCTTGTTGTTCAATGTGGAAGATTATATGCTCCCATGCCTGACCAAACATTTTTTGGGTTTTGACTGTCCCGGATGTGGTTTGCAGCGATCAGTTGCGTTTTTGTTGCAAGGGGATTTTATAGCTGCTTTTAAGATGTATCCGGCTATTTACCCAATGTTACTGTTGTTTTTGTTTATCGGACTAAAGCACTTTGTAAGTATTAGATTTGAAAATACAATTACATACGGTCTGTTGCTTGCCACGTTCTTTGCCATATTCACCAACTTTATTTTAAAATTTATCTAACCCTCTATATTAGAATTATGGAACAACAAAAACTACCGAACGAAACCGCTATAATTGTCTTGTCAATTTTTGGCATTGTTTGCTGTTGGTGCTTTGGTCTTGGACTTATTCCTTCTGTAATCGCTTTGGTACTCGCCATAAAAGCCCAAAAATTATATCGTGAAAATCCAGAATTGTACGTCAATTCCAGTACGATCAAGACAGGAAAGATTTTAGCTATTATCGGTATCGTTCTTGGCCTCTATTCCATTGGAAGCGTAATCTACCAAATCACCACTATAGGCTTCGACGAAATGATGGAACAAAGCCGGGAACTGATGGAGCAGTATGGTATTGAAGAATAGATCTCGAAAAAATGAATCAACAACCCCTACCCGGATCAAGCAACGCCATGACCTTCGGTATTTTATCGATAGTACTTACCTTGACATGTTGTGGGCCTTTCGGTGCCATTTTCAGCTTTCTCGGATTATCGAACGCTAGAACTGCCCAAAACCTTTTTATGCAGAGTTCTGGGGAATACACGGGCATCGAAAATGCCAAGACCGGTAAAATCCTTTCCTATGTCGGATTGGTATTGGCAGGTATTTATTTGCTTTTGGCCATCATCTATTTTGGTGTCATTGCCGCCATTGTTTTCGCAGCGGTTTCTGATGCAGGCATGAATTGAGAGTAAGGATACAAACCAAAAGCATCCCCTGATTAAATTTCAGGGGATGTTTTATGGGCTTTTTTCAACCATTTATTACTCAAACTGCCTCAAGGTATCGGTTATAATTGCAACACAATCCAACAACTGCTCTTCTGTTATTACCAAAGGCGGAGCAAAGCGGATGATATTACCGTGCGTAGGTTTGGCCAGCAGGCCGTTTTCTTTTAAGGCCATGCAGATATCCCAGGCTGTAGAACTGTCTTCGGTGTCGTTGATAAGAATCGCATTCAGCAGGCCCTTTCCCCTCACTTTGGTCACGATAGTACAGGTCGGGATAAATCGGTTCAGTTCCCCCCGAAAGAGCTCACCGAGCTCAAAGGCATTTTGGGCGAGTTTTTCATCTTTTACAATCGCTAAAGCCGCCATACCGACCACAGCCGCCACGGGATTTCCCCCAAAAGTACTACCGTGATTACCGGGACGGATGACCCCCATGATATCATCGTTCGCCAACACGGCGGATACCGGATAGGCGCCTCCTGAAAGTGCTTTTCCCAAAATTAAAATATCAGGTTTCACTTCAGGCGTTCCGCTACAGTGTTTATCGGGACAGGAACAATTGCCGCAGGTAGCCAACAAGCGGCCGGTTCTGGCAATACCCGTTTGAACTTCATCGGCAATGAACAAGACGTTATGTTTTTCACAAAGTTCTTTTGCCGATTTCAGATAGCCATCCGAGGGTACAAAAACGCCCGCTTCGCCCTGAATCGGTTCTACCAGAAACCCGCCTACATTCGTATTGTTCTTTAGCACTTCCTCCAAAGCCTTTAGGTTATCATATTCTATTTTCAGGAAGCCTTCCGTATAGGGACCAAAATTTTTACGGGCCACGGGGTCGTTCGAAAAGGATATGATGGTGGTGGTCCGCCCGTGGAAATTGTTGGTACAGACCACGATCTGCGCTTGATTTTCGGGGATTCCCTTTTTCTCATAGGCCCATTTCCGACAGATTTTTAACGCCGTTTCCACAGCTTCCGCACCGGTATTCATGGGCAGCAGCTTGTCAAAATGGAAGGTTTCGGTCGCGTACTTCTCGAATTGGCCGAGCCTATCATTATGAAAAGCCCTTGAGGTCAAGGTCAGTGTCTGCGCCTGCTCCGTCATCGCGTCGACAATCTTCGGGTGGCAATGGCCCTGATTCACTGCGGAGTAAGCCGATAGAAAGTCATAGTATTTTTTGCCTTCCACGTCCCAAACATAAACGCCCTCTCCCCTATTCAATACCACGGGCAATGGGTGGTAATTGTGTGCCCCGTGTTTATCTTCCAATGCGATAGCATCTTCAGAAGTAATCTGTTCTAAAACTGACATGATAAAATTACTTTAAGGTAAAACTCCAGTAATTCCTTCTATACCTTTATCTTTTCGAAGTTTCGAAAATTCAGCGTAGGAGAGAAATCATCCTCGTAGAAATGCAAAAGTACGGAAAAAGTAGGATGTGCCATACCCCACTACTCCAGCTTGTTCGATAATACGGAAACCTGAAGTTCGACACGTTTTAGTTCCCTCAAGATTTCATTTTTATCCATTTGCATCCATACATATAATTTTATAAATGCCATAAACGACCAGCATAAAAATCCTGCTGCACTCCATTTAATCAAATCGTTGGCTTGGTCAGCATCGAAAAATTGGAAACAGCAATAGATGAAAAGGCAAAAAAACACAAGATTCAGTAGGTTCATTACGATGGCCAACCACCCTGTTTTACCCTGAAAGGTTCCGCCGATTTTTTCCAAGAGATTCTGTTCCCCTAAATCATCGTAAAATTTTGCTTCCTCTTGGCTTAGGGTTTCCTTAATAAGTTCATCGATTTTTTCTTTTTTGTTTTTCATAATTTATTTTTTTAGAATGGATTTTAATTTTTCCCGTGCATGGAACAGTCTTGATTTGACGGTTCCCTCGGAAATATCGAGAATTGCGCTGATTTCTTTTAATGAATACGCTTCCGTGTAAAATAAGCGTAGCACTATTTTTTGGTTGTCCGATATCTTTAGCATCGCTATTTGCAAGCTCTTTAGTACGTGCGCTTTTTCTTCTTCATCTATAGTATCCATATCTGGACGAAAAGTCTGTAACCTTTCCCGATTCCTTTTGGTACGATTCAGAAAATCCATCGATTTTCGGGTCACGATACGCATGGCCCAGCTACCAAAAGCGTTCGGATCTTTCAGCAGTGATAATTTGCTAATAATAACGCCCCAACTGTCTTGTACAATATCTTTCGAAACTTCCATATCATGGGTATACCAATAGGCATGTCTGCATAGCTTTTGGTGATGTCGCTTTACCAAAAGCCCTAAAGCCTTTTTATTTCCGGATCGGTATTGCAATACCAACAATGCATCGAATACTTTTTGGACGGTCATTTTACATGCTTCTAATACATAGACATTAAAAAGCGAATTAGGTTCACTTTTTTTTATTTTTAATTGACGGGGTTCAATTAGTTTTTGGCTAAACTACTAAACTCATAAACCTTTTTTCTGCATTTGAGTTTGAACTTGTGTTAGCACTTGAACTTGCCCTTGAACTTCTTTTCCTATTTTTGCCCCATGCGAAAAAAACAGCGAAGGCAGGTATTCCAGAATGTAGAGGTCATCGATGCGGGTGCCAAAGGAAAAACGGTGGGTAAGGCTCCGGATGGCAGGGTCATTTTCTTGACCAATACGGTACCGGGTGATGTGGTCGACGTAATGACGACCAAAAAAAGAAAGGCTTATTTTGAGGGCGTGGCCACAAACTTTCACTCTCTTTCCGACAAACGTGTCGAACCCGAATGCCAACATTTCGGGGTATGCGGTGGCTGCAAATGGCAAGATATGGGCTACGAGTACCAGCTGTTCTACAAACAAAAGGAAGTGGAAAACAACCTAAGGCGCATCGGACACCTAGAACTTCCTGAAGTTTCGCCCATCATAGGTTCCAAAAAACAGTATTTCTACCGAAACAAAATGGAATTTAGCTTTTCGGATAGCCGTTGGTTGACTTTGGATGAGATACAATCCAACAAAGAGATTACCGATAAGGATGCCCTCGGATTTCATATTCCAGGGATGTGGGATAAAATTTTGGACATTAAAAAATGTCATTTGCAAGAAGACCCATCCAATGCCATCCGCCTAGAAAGTCGGAATTTTGCCATTGAAAACAACCTATCCTTTTTTAACCCCAGACATCAACATGGATTGCTACGGACCTTGATGATCCGTACAACATCTATCGGGGAAATTATGGTTATGATTCAGTTTTTTGAGGATGATATAGCCAAACGGGATATGCTGTTAAATCATCTGCAGGAAAAATTCCCAGAAATCACATCTCTATTATATGTCATCAACCAAAAGGCCAACGACACTATTTACGACCAAGAAATCGTTTGTCATTCCGGTCGGAACCATATTTTTGAGGAAATGGAGGGGCTCCGATTTAAAATAAATGCCAAATCCTTCTACCAGACCAATTCCGATCAGGCCTACGAACTTTATAAAGTAACCCGAGATTTTGCCGACCTAAACGGCGACGAACTTGTCTATGACCTATATACCGGCACCGGGACGATTGCCCAGTTCATCGCTAAAAATGCTAAAAAAGTGGTAGGCATCGAATCGGTACCCGAAGCGATAGCTGACGCGAAAGCGAATGCCAAAAATAACGGGATAACCAATGCCGAGTTTTTCGTTGGGGACATGAAAAACGTTTTCAATGCAGACTTCATCCAAGCCAACGGAACTCCCGATGTGCTGATTACCGATCCGCCAAGGGACGGTATGCACAAGAACGTAGTACAGCAGATTTTGGACATATCCCCGAAAAAAGTGGTGTACGTGAGCTGTAATAGTGCTACCCAAGCCCGCGACCTAGAACTGATGGCAGCTTTTTATACCGTCTCCAGAGTACAGCCCGTAGATATGTTTCCACAGACCCACCATGTTGAAAATGTTGTACTTTTGAAACGTAAGTAAGTTAAAGCGCGATAACGTATTCTTTTAATGAGCAAATTTAAATTCCCCCTTGTCATTCTGCTTGGCATTCTCGCTTTTTCCGCCTGCGAAAAAGATGATATTTGTATCGATGCCGATACCCCGCAATTGGTTATTCGATTTGTCGATGCATTGGATACCACATTATCAAAAGACGTACAGAACCTGGTGGTCATAGGTCTTGATGAGATGGGACTTCGGGATACCATCCCCAATGTCGCATTAGATTCCATAATTCTTCCACTGCGACCTAACGCAACGAGCACAAGTTTTACGCTAAAACGCGCACTTAGTATAACTGATAAGAACACCGACACCATCACCTTTACCTACGGCGCAAAGGAAGTATTCAAATCGAGAGCTTGTGGCTATATTGTTAATTACGAGAACCTTCAGGCGGCGCTTGCTATTAATAATCCGGATTCCATTTGGATTAGGGATATTATCATAGACCCCGCCCTTATTGAAAACACAGCAACCACCCATGTCAAAATACTTCATTAGTCTGTTCTTTATTTTGGGCTTGGCATCGGGGTATGCACAAGATCGGCCAATCGACCTGAATCGGAAGGACACCGTGCAATATAAACAACCCTATGGACTGCGGGCCGGTATAGATATGAGCCGCATACTCATATCATTTTTAGAGGATAATTATACCGGACTTGAAATCGTTGGCGATTACCGACTGACCCAAAAACTATACATAGCGGGGGAATTTGGTAACGAAAAAAAGACCATTGGCATCGACCTGGGCAACGAAGTAAACAGTGCCGAAGGTGAACTTTACAACTTTACGGCCTCTGGCAGCTATATAAAAGCCGGCATCGACTATAATACGTACGGCAATTGGTACGGCGAACAGAACATGATATTTATAGGTGGTCGCTTCGCTTACAGCACTTTTAGCCAGATGGTAAACGATTACAAGATATTCGATACGAACCGGTATTGGAACCCTGATAATTTTGGATTTGGTGCTAACCAAGAATTAGAATTCAAGGGACTTCACGCCGCATGGCTCGAATTCGTAGTAGGCATAAAGGCGGAAATGGTTAAAAATCTCTATTTTGGGGCGAGCGTACGCATGGGTATTTTGGTCAGCAATAAGGACCCAGAAAATTTTCAAAACCAATTTATTCCCGGCTTTAATAAAGTCACCGAGGATAGTAGATTTGGGGTAGGCTATAATTATTCGATCACCTATCTTATTCCTTTATACAAAAAAGCGAATGTTCCTAAGGGGAAAAAGAAAAAGGAAGATGCCCCTCCAGCCGAAAATGGTCCTAGCGATGAAAACCCTGGCGCCGATGGGGCCACTGATGAAAATCCTAGGGACGATGGCCCAATTGATGAAACCCCTATCGAAGATGATGGTGTACCCCAAAATGAGAATGGTATTTAGCGAATCAAAGGTATAGTCAATAAAATATCCTAGGTACAACTGCGTTCAATCGCCTGTCGACCGGCGGGCAACCGGGACTTACCGATTTTCCAAAAACCTAATTTTGATGCTTTGCTTTCTTGCTGCCCTCGTACATGACATATTTCACCAAGCGGGATTCCAGATGGCTATTGAATACTTTAATCTTCTTTGATGTTCGCAGTCCCACATGCTTTAAGGCATCGAGATTCGAAGTGATAAACCAAGCTTCCGTACCCGGATAATTTTGTTTTAGGGTGTCGCCAATGGCAGCGTAAAACTCCTCCATATCAAGGCTGAGCCTTTCTCCATAGGGCGGATTAAAGACCATGTGCAATTTGTTTTCCGTAAATTTTTCGGTCTTGAAGAAGTTTTTGCGTTCTACGCTAATGTACTCCGAAAGATTGGCATTTTCGATATTATCCTGCGCTTTACGCACTGCGGATGGCGCCTTATCGTATCCCACAATTTTATGATGGAATTCACGAGCTTTGTTCAGGCTGACTTCCAAAATCTTATCGTAGAGGTCTTGGTCGAAATCATGCCATTTCTCGAAGGCGAATCCCTTGCGATTGATGTTCGCGGGAATGTTACAGGCAATCATCGCCGCCTCGGTCAAAAGGGTACCACTGCCACACATGGGATCCAAAAAATCACATTGGCCATCCCATCCACTGAGTAATAGCAATCCCGCTGCAAGTACCTCGTTTATCGGTGCAATATTGGTGGCCGTTCGGTAGCCCCTGTGATGCAAAGATCTCCCGGAGCTATCCAAGGAAACCGTACAAAACTCGTCGTTGATATGGATGTTTATCCGCACATCGGGCGTTTTCACGTCTACATTGGGGCGACTACCATCCCTATCCCTGAACTTGTCGACGATCGCATCCTTAACTTTTTGGGAAACATACAGCGAATGGGTGAAATTATCGGAATTTACTGTAGTATCTATGGCAAAAGTGGTGTCAAGGGATAAAAATTCCGACCATTCAATAGCGTAAATCTTTTTGTAGAGTTCATCCTCGTTGCGAACCGAAAACGTATGGATGGGCTTTATTATCTTAATGGCCGTCCGTAGACAAAGGTTGGCTTTGTACATAAACCCGGTGTCGCCCTCAAAAGTGACGCTACGAATGCCTTCGGTCACGTTCATACACCCTAGATTTCGGATTTCCTTGGCCAAGATTTCCTCGAAACCGAACATAGTCTTGGCGACCATCTTAAAATTATTGTTCATAACCTACTTTAGAATTCCGTCAAAAATACAGTATTTTAGCCCCATTAAAGAAATATTTCAAATCCCAAATCCCAAATTCCAAAATGTTTGTTTTGGAATTTGGTGCTTGTAATTTGATATTTTATAAAAGCTAGAATTTCCAAACTTTATTCAGTGCACCAATAGATGAATTACCTTCTTCTCATATTTGCAGTTCTGTTAAGTTTTGCTTTCGTATTCATTACCAAACCGAAAAACAAAAACCATTTCAAATTGCTTTTGGCCTTTAGCGGAGCTTTTTTGCTTGCGCTGACCGTTTTCGAACTTTTACCAGAGGTTTACGAAAAAACCGATGCCAAGACTGTCGGGGTTTTTGTGATGTTGGGCATATTGCTCCAGATTTTTTTAGAATTCTTTTCCAAGGGCGCAGAACACGGCCATGTACATTTAGATGAAGGAAAGACCGAGCTGCCCCTACTTTTATTCTTCAGCTTATGCATTCACTCCCTTTTGGAAGGTTTTCCCATCGAAAAGCACAACACGATTCTTTATGGTATTTTGATACACAAAATCCCTATTGCCCTTATTCTGAGTATATTTTTGCTGAATTCAAAAATCCAATTCGGGAAAGCCTTGTTCTTTATTATTGTCTTTTCATTAATGACGCCCCTTGGAAGTTATATTGCCGTACATTCAAATTTTTCGGAAACTTACTATATACCCCTAACCGCATTAGTCATTGGGGTCTTTCTCCATATTTCGACGGTGATACTCTTTGAGACTTCGGAAGGTCATCAGTTCAATCTACGAAAGATAGTAGTGATTATTTTGGGGATAGGGATGGCGTATTTGCTATGAGTTATGAGTTATGAGTTATGAACTATAAGTCATATTTTATAAAAATTTGAAAACCTTCCTTTTCTAAACTTATAAACCCATAAACTTATGAACCATTTTTTTTCGCCATTTTATACGCTTCAATGGTCGTATAATACTTGGCTATCATATTCGGTACCTCCCATTCAGGAAGTTTTCCGGCCTCTAGATACTTCAGAAAGTTCTCGGTTACCTGTCCGAAATGGGCCTCATGGCCTACTTTAAATGCTTCGGGGATGTAAATTTTAAACCGTGTATCAGATACTTTTTCCACTGTTGTTCCGGGAAACTTTTGGGCAACCTCATTTTCAACGGCAGCTTGCAATGCTGCTTCTATATCGGCATTCCCTGCTGACTCGATGTAGAGTACTGGCTTATAATCTTCTTCCTGACCCTGTTTGATAATCAGGTTGCTCTTAGTACCCCGCATGATACTATAATGTGTATCGGTCGTGCCTTCGGGCGCCTGATAGTTCCATATTACGGATACCTTGGCGTACTTATCTTTGATTTTGTAGATGATTTCGCCATTGGAATACACATTTAGTTTATCATTCTTGATATCTTTTTGCAGATAATCGGGATAGGAGTCCAGTCCAGTTACTTTCTGAAATTCCTTTTTGCTCAAAACGGTGGGCCAGCGTTTGGCCTTTACCATCTCGATATCCAAGGAATCGATAATCTGTCCCGGAAAAGCTTCCCATTGTATCAAATCGACCAGATGGGTAGTGACATCGACAATACCTTCGCCTTCTTCATTGATATCAAAAAACCAAGGGGGACGCACCAACGGGTTTCCGGATACATATTTAAAAAAATGGTGTACGCTCTCTTTGACGATAGCGGGCTCATCGGCACTGCCTTCGACCAATTCCCCAAAAACATCGGGCAAGGTCGAAAACAGTTTTTGCAGTGCGGTTGTTGATTCAAAACGTTCCGTCATGATGTCGTAAATCAATACGCCTTTTTCGTCTGCAACGCGAAAGGCCTCCTTCAACTTTTCGAAACCTCTGGGATTGATCACCAAGGGCTTATCAGCATATACGTTCAAGCCCGCTTTGACCGCCGCTAAAACATACTCGATTTTTTTAGAGTTCTTGCCCGCTACGACCATCACGGTACCGGGTTTATCAGCTATCATTTTCTCGGCAAAATCTTCGCCGAAATAAGATTTAATGTTCCAAGCGGTCGGGGAATCCGAGCGGGTATTATATTGCTCGATCTTATTCAGAAAATCAGTAACTTCCGGACCTTCGGGTGCAAAAACGTAGATGGTGGAGTCAACCTGCGGATACATCGTTTTATGAACCAAGGCCGCATGAAAATGACCGGGGTCCAAAGTCATTAGCTTGACTTTGGAATCAATTTTTTGATTCACCATTTTTTTACGCTGCTTTTTTTCACCGCAGGAAAGGCAAAGAAAGGATAGTAACAATAAGATTTTATACTTCATTTGGAATTTTTAAGCTTATACCTGGACATAGTCCGTCCCATAAGGTTTGCGCTGATCTCGGTGCAACAAATCGTTCGCTTCGTCGTCGTTAACAAACAGTTCTTTATCTGGATCCCATTCGAACTTTCTGGGGTGCTGCATGGCAATATCGCTGATCAAACAGGTAACGCAGGCTTTATGGCCCTTTTCGATAGGCGATATCGGCGCTTTCCGTGTCTTGATACATTCGAGCCAGTTGCCATGCTGGTCATCTATCGTATACAATTGCTGCTCCTTTTCACCGATGACGGATTCCAAAACTTTAGGGTCCGAAGCATTCAGTGCTTTGCTACTTTTTTCTTTATCTACAGGATCTGATGCCGAGGCCTGATAATCACCACGGGAAACAAATATCCAGCCATCCTCACCAATATATTGTATCCCATTGGGATAACCTCCGCTGGTATAAACCGTCATTCCATTGGCGTATTGGTGCTTTACAAAAAAGTCACCGTGAACGTTCCAAAGTCCCGATTTCGGGAACTCCGCCAAGGCCTCAACGGAAATCGGCCCTGTCAATTCCGTATCCATGCCC
>JAGXIC010000134.1 GCA_024635875.1 Pricia sp. | reverse complement strand
CGATAAGGGCAAGGGTCTTTTCCTCATCGAATTTTCCCGTGACCATCAATACGGCATTATCGGGTCGATAAAACTTTTTGTAAAAATTTTGGAGATTTTCGATAGGCACCCTTTCAATATCGGAGCGGTTGCCGATGGTAGAATTTCCGTAATTGTGCCAAAGGTAGGCAGCATCGATAGTTTTCTGCATAAGCACTCGAACCGGACTGTTCTCGCCCGCTTCAAACTCGTTGCGCACTACGCTGAACTCGGATTCCAAGTCCTTTTTAGCAATGTAGGAATTGACCATTCTATCGGCTTCGAGATCTAATGCCCAGTCGAGATTTTCATCCGTGGCATTGAACGTCTCGAAATAATTGGTGCGATCGTACCAGGTTGTCCCGTTCGGCCTTGCCCCATGCGAACTCAATTCTTTGGGAATATCAGGGTGATTAGGTGTACCCTTGAACACCATATGTTCCAAAAGATGGGCCATGCCTTTTTCACCGTAGCCCTCATGACGGGAGCCGACCAAATAGGTGATATTAACGGTCATGGTCTGGGCCGAATTATCGGGAAAGAGCAGTACTTTCAGGCCATTGTCCATCTGATATTCGGTAATACCCTCGACGGAGGCCGTTTTTTCGAGTTGCGCAGTAATCGCATTGCTGAAAACAAATGTCAACAGGAAAAATAGTAAGTTTTTGATTTTCATGATAGTGTGATTATAGGTGTCCACTTCAATACTACAAAAAAAACGGAAATTAATAACGCTAGTACGCTGCTAAATTTCCGGTAACACCTTCATCGGGTCTTCCCAAGATTGTAACACCCACGCGACCTCCTTATTTGGTGTCACTTCTATGACCTGTACAGGCGGATCATCTAAATCTACCATATCATCGCTCCTCTGGTTGAACCAGGTATTGATTATAGTATTTCCATTATCTAGCCGTGCAGCTATTTGCGGCGATGTCATTTTGTACTGGGGATAGTCATCCAACTTAAAATCCCAGACCAATTTGCCTTGTTTGGTAACTTCACGTACCAATCTATCGTTTCCGCAGAGTAAAATATTTCCATTCTTAAGCGGTTCGGCCGACCAGATACGCGTCGCATCCATCGACCATAGTTCATTGCCGTCGAAATCATATTCGGCCACTCGTTCGGAATCCATGTGTGCTAAAAGATAGGTTCCATCTTTGGTAAGCCGCGCATGCCGGAAATGCCCATGGGAATTCTTCGGATTTTTGACAATTTCATCCTTTTTGATATTTACAACGAAGACTTGGGCAGGATTCCCATTTTGAACGAAAACTACATGATTTTTACCGATGGGCTGTGGTTTCAAAACCTTTTGGCGTTTCATACTGCCAGGCTATCTTCCCGTCTTTTACGATGTACATATCCTGTGCCTTAGTCTCATCGGGGCCTAAGTTCTTCGAAACATTTTTCGATTTGAAATTGGTCCAAACTCGAGCAAAGTATTGTGTTCTGCCCCGTGAACCAAGGAAGGAATTGCTATTTTCTTTTCTTGTAGGCCTCCGACCATGGGTCTTTATAATCCGGCTCTTGGTTTTGCATCAAGCGTCTGTGGATATGCGCGCAGATATCCATCCACGTTTCGCCCTCGTCCCATAGAGGCCCTATCATTTGGGATTGCCAACCATCGTAGACTTTCGAGATGGAATCGAATTTCGCCTGTTCCGACTTGGAAAGGTCGTCCATCTCACCGAGATCAGTCCTTAAATTGTACATCACCGAACCATAGCCGTCCAAAGTGATCGTTTTGTAATCGCCGATTCGGGCCGCGGACTTGTCGAGCTTTCTCCAGAACAAATGTTCATGGGGATCTCCAGTCTTTTCCCCTTTTAAAAAGGGAAGCAAATTCACACCATCCAGAATCAAGGTTTCCGGTTGTTCTATGCCCGCAGCGGCCAGGGAAGTCGGGAAAATATCCAGCGAAGAGGTCAGTCCGTCGAAATTTTGGTCGCCCTTGAGCATCGCTGGCCAACTGACCGCGAAGGGTACGCGGTGTCCTCCCTCGAACTCATTGCCTTTCCATCCTTTTAGGGGACCTTCCTTGGAATCGTTGTTATGTGCCCCGCCGTTATCGCTTAAAAAATAGATCAAGGTATTGTCGAGCTTTCCAAGGTCCTTGAGCTTGGAACGCAATTTTCCAATGTTTTCATCCAACGACCAAGTCATGGCCGCCAGTTTCTGTCGCGGGTGGTCCTTAAACTTTTCCAGATCCTCTTCCTTGGCATCCATAGGTGTGTGTACGGCATTGTAGGCCAAATACATAAAAAATGGGGTGTCGTCGCTTTGCTCGGCGAATTTGACGGATTGATCCCCGAGAACATCGGTCATGTAGCCTTCGAACTCGACACGTTCACCGTTATGTTGCAGCATATTGTCTTCGGATGGATTTTCTAGCGGAAAATAAGATCGGCTGCCGGACAAAAATCCGTAGAACTCATCAAAACCACGCTGGTTCGGCTGGTCGGATTCGTCACTGCCCAGATGCCATTTGCCCAGGGCGTAGGTGTTGTAGCCATTTTTGCGGAAAACCTCGGCCATGGTCGGCACATCATCGCTTAATCCAATACCACCCGTGCCATTGGCCTCAAAACCAAAACGCTGCTGGTATTTTCCGGTGATCAAGCCCGCTCTTGAAGGGGCGCAGACGGTGGCACTTACGTGGGCATCCGAAAAGACCGTCCCATTTTTGGCAATGGTATAGATTTCGGGAGTCTGCAAATCTTCGCTCCCCATAAAGCCGAAGTCGATGTAGCCGGCGTCATCAGCGAGGATTATGATGATATTGGGTTTAGTCTCGGCTGTAGTATCATTGCCGTTCGAAGCAATGGGTTTTTCTTGTTTTGAACCACATGTAACACTTAAAAGTGTGAGTAGCAGTAATGTGTATTTCATAGTTATTTATATTTTTGGTTCAACTACGAATGATATGTATTCGGTTCGATAATTTTTTGGAGGATTAGTTTTCAAAAAACTCAAATCCTATTCTTTCTTCCATTTAAAACCGGTTTTCCGTCCAAAGGCAACGCTGCCTAAAAGGATAAATATGGATATAATCGTAAACACAAAGGTGCTGCCCAAGTTTTATTTTGTCTTTAATTTTAACAAGTTTTTCGTGCTCACTTCGGCTTCGGGGTCAAATGCTTCGGATGCCATATAATCAAGCAAACTTTTGCGCAACTGTCTCGCTGCGGGACGTTTATTCAAGTCCGTCTGCAAGTCCATGGATGAAAAAAGCAGCTTGCCCTTGCCGATCTTGGCCTCGAAAACGGTGGCGAGCTGGTGGTTGGTGACGAAATTATCGATGACCCTTACGATCGGTTTGACCTGTAGGGAATCGATGATGACCGATTTTGACCGGATGCATAAATCCCACCATTGCCATTCGGTATGGGTTTTTGTCGGGAAGTCCGCCAAGGCTTTATGTTCGTTATCGATAAGGAGGCCCATCGTGCCCGGTTGGTCGGGGAAGTGCACGGGGCTCCAAAATACGGGAACGAACCTGCCCTTGATGCCTTTAAGTTCTAGAGTATCCGGATTGAGGAAAACTTTTTCCCCCTTTTCCAGTGCGGTAAGGGCCTCGTCAAAAGAGGTGGTAATCAGGATATCTTTTGGTTCCGAAATTTTAGCTTTCGAAGCTTCTGGTTCCGGGGCTTTTGCCTTTGAGGCTTCTTGTCTGGAAACTTCTGTTTTCGGAATTTTTGTCTTCCGGGCCTTTGTTTTTGAAACTTCCGTCTCCGGGACTTCTGTACCCGAAACTTTGGGCTTCGGGGCCTCTGTTCCCGAAACTTTTATCTTTGAAACCTTGGTCTCCGAAGCTCCCGATTTGGGGTATACCCATATTGGCCAACCGTTTTGAAATTCCGTGTCTTTTAGTTTGACGGAAACATTCCATTGTTGCGCTTTTTTGATGGCGATGGGGAAATCGATTTTCCCCAGATCCAAATTATTTCCGATGGATAGATCTACGCCTTCGATGCTATCTTCAGCGAGCGTATTTCCTTTTTCGTCGGTTATCGTCCATTCTAAGGTCTGTCCTTTTTTATCCTCAAAAAAATTAGCGACCTCGATTGTGCCCGAAAAAGTTTCTCCATCCTCATAAACCGCTTTTTCAAATCGGAGCAGCGGCACAAGCGGACTATTGAACTTTCGGAAATCCGCAGCGGAAATGGCACCCTTCGATTCCCAAAAAGCGTTGAGCAAGCCTACTAAAGCAGTGCCCTGCCCGGGGAAATCTTGAAGTTGTAACAACTGGAAGCCGTCGAAACTTGGAGTCTTCAAGGCGCTTTCGATTTCTTCCTTATAAAGCATGGCCGCTAATTTCCCAGAAGCTTGCGTGAAGTCGGGAGCTAGTTCTAGCATTCCCTTTTTTTCGAGATCTTGCTTGACCGCTATAAAATTCAGGGGTTCTAAAACGCCCGTGTATTTCGGGATTTCGCTCATATCTGGATAGACCGAATATTGTCCGATCTCGTGAGAAATCAACGGCACTTTAATGTGTTCGCTATTCGCCGAATAATCGGTGTCAAAGGCGGGTGCTTTATCGTTAAAAACGCCCTGCCCACGGATCCATCCCTTATCCGTCCATTGTGCGATTAAAAAATCGTCCTCGGGTTCGGGGCGTGTTCCCGTAGGTTTTTGAAAAGAGAAGGAAGTTGTCGCGTACAACCGACCATCATCCTTCTTTTTCAGTTCGGCGACCATATCGTTCAACAGCTGGATGTCACCCTGCAGTTCGTTGCCCATCGTCATAAAAATAAAGGAAGGATGATGGCCGTAATCGCGGATCATCTTATCGGCCTCCTTTCTTAGGAATTCCGTCGTCGGCTTGTCCTCGCCGACTTTCAGGCTCCAATGCGGGAGTTCGGCCTGCAGATAAAATCCAGCTTCATCGGCAGCCTCAAAAGCGGCCGCGGGGGGACACCATGAATGGAAACGCAGATGGTTTAGTCCGTAATTCTTGGCCTGTGCGATCAGTTGGGCCCACTCCGCCTTTTCCATCGGCGGATGACCAGTAAGGGGGAAGATTACGCATTCTAGGTTTCCCCTTAAAAAGATGCGTTGGTCGTTCAAGGTGAGAATACCATCTTTGTTTCCCAGTTCGCGAAGGCCGAATTTCGTTGCCGAAGAACCGTTTCCTGTTGTGATTTTTGCGGTATATATATTAGGATGGAACTCATCCCAGACTTGTAGTTCTTTGGGAGTGGGTATGGAAAAATTGACATAGCTACCCTCCACAAGGGGTTTCTTGATTTCCTGGGATAGTATCACTTCATCGTTGGCATCCAAAATTTCCAAAGTGAGTCCCTTTTTGCTTGGCTTCGGTTGCCCGAAAACGATGTTCAGCGCATCGTTGGCGTAATCGGGATGTACCTGTAGGTGTCGAGGGGCATTCAGGTCGGACGCTTCCAGCAAAATATCCCCGATAATACCGTTCCACTTGATCTGGGTATGGTTGGTGTAGGCGTGCGCCATATCTTGGTTTACGGGATCTGGATAGCGGTCGCCCTTGATGTTGATAAAAGGATATTTATTTCCGTTGTCAATAACGATATTCAAAAGATGTTTTCCCGGGGATAGCACCTCGCTCAAATCATATTCGTGACTGCCGACAAGACTTTCCTTAGATGCGATTTTTTTCCCATCCACAAATACCGTTGATTCCCAAATGACCCGTTCCAAAACGAGCTTGATGGCCTTCTTTTTCCAAGCTACCGGAATCTCGACTTCTTTTTGATACCAGGCCTTGCCGATGTATTGATGCTTTCGGGCCAAGTTGGAGAGTACATAGTTGTTCAGGGCCGGCTCCAAGGTGTTTGGGGTGCCTATACCGGCATCGTCGAGGGTGCCGGGGAGGGTGATAGCCGTACCCTCAATATTGGTGTTGGCCCAGTTTTCGGATGTCCCTACGTCAGTGGAATCCAGTTTTACCTGCCAATTGCCAGCGAGATCGATTTGGTTTTTGGTTTGAGCTGTTGTTGGCATCCAAAACAGTAATACGGCTATTATAATGTAGTTCGTTTTCAATTTTTTCATGTACTAGAGTGTTTATGTACTGTTCGCTACCGCAATCCCGAAATTTCGCGACTATCTTGTGTGCCACGTTTAGCTTTGCCGTAACGATTCAACCTTGATATCATATCAATATAGCATCTTGTGATTCCTGCCTATTTTTGCGGCTACCAGTCGCAAACCTTTCTGCTTATAAACAGCCCGACGGTAGCGGAACGTGTTTTAAAATCTGATCACTTGTCCTAAACCTGGTAAACCTGCTTCCAAGCTTCCGCCATTTTTAAATGGATGTGGGCGGATAAGTGGTACAAATCTTTTTCCAACACTTTGTTGAAAGCGGAAATCGCTTTTCCGGTATTTTCGAGCCCTAGTTGGCCCAATCCGATCAGGTAGTGGCAATGTACTTGATTCCGCGCGTTCAGGTCCTCTTCCCAGATCAACAGGTCGGGCAGGGATACGGCAAAATAATCGAGTTTGACCTCATCGTTCATATGCTCCTTGCCGTAGGCGATAAGGTTTTGGAAGCGCTTTTCGGCTTCTTCTTTCTTTCCTAATTTCAACAAGGCCAGTCCTTGATAGAAGATCTTGTCCGGTTGCTGGTCGTTGTAGAACATAGCGGGACTGGGATCACTCAGGCCTTCGGAGGCTTTTTGCCAGTTTTCATTGGCCTGTGTCGTATTGCCCTGTTTATCGTAGGCGCATCCGGACCAATAGAAGATATCATTTTCCTGTGCGCCGAACAATTTTCCTTCGCCTAGATTATGCGGATAGTCCTGCGCAGCTTCCAAATGTTCACTGGCTTTGGCCGGATTATCGGCCTGTAAAGCCAGCTTCGCCAATTCTACCTGTACGGTAATGTGCTGAAAGGGCACTTTGCCCTCACCGCCTTCCCAAGGGTGGAACTGCCTTTTTTCAAGCAGTTCCAAGGCTTTTTGATGTTCGCCCTTAAAATTCTTAAGACCGATCCACTCCAGATATAGATCGTCTCGCGACGCGGTAAGCGCCGGGTTATCCTCCAATAGCCGCAAACGTTCGGCGACCGGGGCATTGATTTTTTTATAGAGCTGGTCCAACTCCATTAATAAGCGCTGGTTGTCGGAGTCCAGTTTGAAGGCTTGTTCCAATTGTTCCTGGGCCAAAGCTTTTTTATCGCTTTTGTTATAATATAGCAAGGCGAGGTTACGCAGACAAATGGCGTTATCGCCCTTGAGTTTCACCGATGCTTCCCAGCATTCCTTGGCGTTTTCGTACTGTCGGGCAGCATACCAAAAATTACCGAGATAATAGGGCGCCATGGCATCTTCGGGATTGGATTTTCTAGCCGCTTCCAACACCACAACTTCCTCCAAACGACTGGGGAAGCAATAATCGGAGGGCATTTGACTTGCGGTTCTGTAGTGTTTTTTTACTTGGGATGCATCCCCTTTCTGTTCGTGGTACCATCCCAAGAAATACGCGGCCATGGGATACATTTCCGTTTTTCCATCTGTATGGATTTCCATCAAGGCGATAGCATCGTCATAACATCCGGCCTGTGCATAGTCCAAGGAAAATTCGATATGGTTATGTACATTATCCCGCAACATTTTCTTGAAATGTTCCAGATTTTCGGTTTCTCCACTTAAAACATACTTTTCAAAAAGTATCCCGAAGTTAAAGCGGTCGATTTCCAATGAATTCTCGATCAGTTGTTTCGCCTCCTCCATACGGCCCATTTTTCGCAATAGGATAACCTTTAGATGACGCGCCTTATGGTTGTGCCAGTTTTTGATGAGGGATTTATCGACCAATTCCAACGCCTTTTCGAGATTGCCCTTGGCGCAGTCGATCTGGGCCAGGTTAAAATATCCGGCGTCTTGCCAAGCGGCGTTCCAGCAGCCCTTGAAAAATGCGGCATAGGCCTGGTCCGGTTTACCCATCAAACGCAAGGTCAATCCTTTGTTGAAATACGGCTCGCCATTATAGGGATTCGGATTGTGCTGTGTAAGCGTCTCGATGGCGGTCTCGAAATAGGGTAGGGCTTTTTCGAACCTTCCCTTTTTCAGGTACCAAAGTCCCATCGCATTATTATTGCGCACATCGCCCGGCTCGCGGGATAACGCCTCCAAGTAATAGACCGTAGGGTCGTAGGTAGCATGGCGATATTGTTCCAGATGCAGGGCGCGAAGGTAGAGTTGCTCGGTGCTTTCGATATCCGCCGGTTCCTTGGCCGCTTTTGCCGCTTCGGGAACTTCCTGATCGGAATAATCTTCCGGGGTCCAAGAAACTAGAACCTTGCCATTTTCATCCTTTAAGGTAGCCGTAAGCTTTTGGTAAACGGGATTTTCTATAGATACGCTTTTTTCGAAACCATCCTTTGGACTAAGATTAATCCTTTCCTCAAAAACTATATTTCCATCGTACAAAAGAACCAAACTACATCCGGCATAATTTGAAGTGACATATATTTTGACCGTCGCTTGCCCATCTTCCAGTTCGAGGTTCACCAGGGCTTCCTTGGTCGCATTTTTGACCATGCCCACATTGTAATATGGCATGAAATACTGCTTAAAACTTTTTTCTTCGTAGGGATGCATCCACGAAAAATCTGGCTGGTTGTCAGTGTAGACACCGCACATCAGCTCGATGTACGGACCGTCGGTATCCGTCAGGTTCCGGTCCCAGGCATGTCCGAAATCGCCGTTGCCCCAAGTCCACTGTTTTTTTCCCGGGGAGACATGGTGGTCGGCCACGTGCAGCAATCCGCCTTTGGAATCGTTTTCGTAGCCGCCCACAAAGTCATACTTAGAGGTAATCGCCATATAGGAAGTAGGTACGGGTATGTTTTTATATTTGGAAATATCGGTGCCGGGGGAATAGTCCACCTTGTAGTATTCGCCCTTCGCAATCGGAAATTCGGAT
>JAGXIC010000133.1 GCA_024635875.1 Pricia sp. | reverse complement strand
GTATACATTACACCACGGAGGAAGCCCCGATTTTCTATCCGGACAACGATAATCAAAAAAAATATGAGTGGACCGGCGGCACCGAAGATCCGCGTATCGTTCAAAGTACCGATAGTACCTACGTTCTCACCTACACCCAGTGGAACGGGGAGTTCCCGCGTTTAGCAATCGCCACCTCTCCCGATCTTGAAAATTGGACCAAGCACGGACCTATTTTCGAAACCTACAAAGATGGAAAATATCATAATAGGGAGACCAAGTCGGGCGCCATCGTTACTCAAATCAAAGATGGTAAACTGGTCGCCGCAAAAATCGATGGAACCTATTACATGTATTATGGGGTGCCCCATATTTGGTTGGCGTCTTCTACGGATTTAGTCAACTGGGAGCCCGTGGAAGATTACGCAGGTAATCTTGCCCCCGTTCTGAATCCGCGTCCCGGCTATTTCGATTCTTGGTTGGTAGAGGCCGGACCCCCTCCAGTGCTAACGGATGATGGAATCGTAGTGCTGTACAACGCAGGTAATTCTTCGAATATCGGTGTCGAAACTTTAGGCAACCGGGTATATACGAGTGGGCAGGCCTTATTTTCTTCCGAAGAACCTTGGAAATTGCTCGACCGAAGCGATATCCCCTTTTTAAAACCGGAACTGCCGTTTGAAAAGTCGGGACAATATGAGGATGGTACCACCTTTGTTGAAGGACTGGTCTATTTTAATGAAAAGTGGTTTTTATATTATGGTACCGCGGACAGTATGGTCGGAATGGCTACTGCCGAAGCGCATTAGTTATTCGACCAATGTAATAAGAGCTAATCCGCCAGCACAATAATCCTATTATCCTTCATCTCGACCGTGCCGCTGGTAATATGTAGCATAGTCTTGCCGTTGGCATCTTTAGAGAATTTGGAGGCATGGGCTTCTGAAAGGGAAGCACTGCCGTCGAATTTGACATGGCCTTCCTGTAACAGGGAAACTATAGCGGCATGGTTGTTCAACATCTGGAATTCGCCCTCGACACCAGGTACGGTTACGGAAGTAACTTCTCCGGCAAAAAGCGTTGCCTCTGGGGATACGATTTCTAAATACATAGGTTTTAGTAGTTGTGAAACTTGTATCAGTAGTCTACATTCGTACAACTACTAAAACAAATTCCAAGTTCCAAATCCCAAATTCCAATCCCAAAATCCGAAGTTGGAATTTGGTGCTTGGAATTTGGAATTTTCCGAGCTCCGCTCGGTTAAGCTTCTGCCAACATCTTCACCCCAGCTTCCATCGCTTCTTCGATTGTACCTTTAAGGTTAAAGGCCGATTCGGGAAGATGGTCGAGTTCGCCTTCCATGATCATGTTAAAACCTTTGATGGTTTCTTTAATATCTACCAACACTCCGGGGATACCGGTAAACTGCTCGGCCACGTGGAAGGGCTGTGAAAGGAAACGCTGTACCCGTCGCGCACGGCCTACGGCCAGTTTATCTTCTTCCGAAAGTTCTTCCATACCTAAGATGGCAATGATATCCTGTAATTCTTTATAACGCTGCAATAACTCTTTTACGCGTTGGGCGCAGTTGTAATGGTCTTTTCCCAAGATATCGGCGGTTAGGATCCGTGAGGTGGAATCCAAGGGATCCACCGCGGGATAGATTCCTAATTCCGCAATCTTACGCGATAGTACCGTGGTAGCATCCAAGTGGGCAAACGTAGTTGCCGGTGCAGGATCCGTAAGGTCATCCGCAGGTACGTAGACCGCTTGTACCGAAGTAATGGAACCTCTTTTAGTAGAAGTAATCCGCTCTTGCATGGCACCCATTTCGGTGGCCAAGGTGGGCTGATACCCTACCGCTGAAGGCATACGCCCTAAAAGTGCCGATACCTCGGAACCTGCCTGGGTAAACCGGAAGATATTATCAACGAAGAAAAGTACATCTTTACCTTGCCCCTCGCCTGCACCGTCACGGAAGTACTCCGCAATGGTCAGACCGGATAGTGCGACACGCGCACGGGCTCCTGGAGGTTCGTTCATCTGTCCGAAAACGAAGGTCGCCTTCGAATCCTTCATCACTTTTTTATCTACTTTGGAAAGGTCCCAACCGCCTTCTTCCATCGAATGCATAAATTCTTTGCCGTATTTAATGATGCCGGATTCCAGCATCTCGCGCAAGAGATCGTTCCCTTCACGGGTACGTTCCCCTACCCCCGCGAAAACTGAAAGTCCACCGTGGCCTTTGGCGATGTTGTTGATCAATTCCTGGATCAATACGGTCTTACCGACGCCTGCTCCACCGAACAAACCGATTTTACCTCCTTTGGCATAGGGCTCGATAAGATCGATTACTTTGATCCCCGTAAAAAGAACCTCAGTAGAAGTGGTAAGGTCTTCGAATTTGGGTGCTTCCCGGTGAATTGGGAGTCCATCTTTACCTGCTTTCGGCAAATCACCAAGGCCATCGATAGCATCTCCGATCACGTTGAAAAGGCGTCCGTAAACATCCTCACCGATAGGCATTTGAATAGGAGCCCCTGTCGCAAGTACTTCGGTTCCCCTGCTCAATCCGTCCGAAGAGTCCATAGAAATCGTTCTGACCGTATTTTCACCGGTGTGGGATTGTACCTCCAGAATCAGTTTTGAACCGTCTTTTTTGGTAATCTCCAAGGAATCATAGATTTTTGGAAGTTCATCCCCCGATTGAAATTCTACGTCGACGACCGGCCCGATAATCTGGGAAACTTTACCTGTAACTTTTGACATTACTCTAGTGTTTATATGATGGATTATTAGACCTGCCGGTCTTCTAGACCAGACCTGTTTTTTCAGGCTGCAAATATAGGATATTAGGCTTACATTGAAAACTACTTTTTACTGTTTTTTGGGATAACGAAAAAGGGCGGCCAAATTGGACGCCCTTAGGTTTGTTTTTTGAAAAAACCATTACGGATTGATAGCCCATGAAAGATAATACAAAGACCCTACATTGCCAGTACCGACTGCGGAAAAATATTCTTGCCCCAGCAGATTTGATCCGCCCAACTTAAAAATCGATTTGATGCTGGGCACGGAATAGTTGATTTGCGCATCAAGCACGCTATAGGCAGGAATATCGCCATCGGCAAACGTAGCCTGCCATAAATAGGTGTCGCTCCATCGGTAATTGATATTGAAACCAAAATTCTTGAACAGTTCCGTATTTCCAAATGAAGCTTTGAACTTGTGTTCGGGCGTGTTAAAGCTCGTTCTAAAATCAGGGAAGGCCGCTTGATCAAAATCCAGTTTGCTATAGGTATAACTGCCCCCGATATCAAAATTGCCCATTATTTTGGCATCGATACCGATGGTCGCCCCATAAGAGTTGATGTCTGCAAGGGAATTCGTATAGGTTTGAAAAGCCTGAAAATCTTCATTCTGCAGTGCTAAAAGCGATAGACCTCCATCACCTGCCTCACCGTACAGAGGAACGATCACCGTAGTATTGGATATAAAATTTTTGTATGCATTGTAATACCCACTTAAATCAATAGCTACTCTAGCGATTTGGGCGCGATACCCCACCTCATAGGCGGTTATTTCTTCGGGCTTAACGAATGGGGTGTTTACCGTAGTAGGATTTCCAGCCGCTACGGAGTTCTGCGAATAGGCATTTTCGTAAGCGTCCCTGCCCGTAAGGGTCACTGATGACTGACCTGTCAACACACGCCCTTTAGTACTCAATAGAATCGGCGACGACGTATATCTGTCAGGATTGTTTGGAGCGGAACCCACCAGAATAGCCCGCCCTGCATTTAGACCGATAAATAGATCTTGGGTCGTTGGGTTTCTAAAACCTTGCTGTATCGATGCACGAACGTTGTGGTTTCTCTTCTCTCCCATAGTATAAACCAAAGAAGCTCTAGGCGAAAGGAAGCCATCGAAAAATTCGTTCTTATCGTATCGCACCGATCCGGTAAATTTCAAACGTTCATCTAAGAATTTTTTTTGTAATTGGGCATAGGCCCCATACTCGCCGTAAACAATGGGCCTATCAATATCGGTGAAGATGGTGCCGTTGGAGTTTAGCACATATTCCCTGAAAGAACCTCCGATTTGTATATCGGCAAAATCTTTTGTCAAATGGCTGAAATTATAGTTCGCATCAATATGACGTAATTTTGTGTTGTCAATAAACTTGGCACCGGTGGTCAGGTCTCCGTCCGCGGTAACGCTCGCCAATGTATTTTCAAAAGCGGGCGTACCGGGTATCAACCTTCCCGAATCGGCCGCCTGCCTGGCCAAGGCATGCGCTGTGGCATCATCCAACTGATTGCCCGTTCCGACCCCCAATTTAGCTCCGATATACGTTCGGGCATAATCGCCGAACCATGAAGGCTCACTGGCATCATCGGGATTGGGGGCATCCCTCTTCCATCTTCGGTTGACATTGATGGCTGCAAAGCGTGAATCATATGAATTTCCGGAATTTTCGGCGGTCATATATCCCCTTAAAAAGAAATTATCGTTGCGGATTTCCAGTTTATGCTGTTGCATTATAAAATCTTGGATGGAATATCGATTGGCACCTTGATAAATGGTATTTCCCCGGCCTACCCTAGCCTGATATATGATTTCAAAATCATCTGCAAAAGGCCGATAATGCAATGCTCCGTCAAACTTGACGCTCTCCGCACCATAATCGATCAGGTCTGCTTCATCGTAACCTGTCCGCGAAACTCGGGCAGAACCGATTGTTCCCGACGGTAGCGCTTGCGTTGTACCATCTGGCAAATCCGCTACCGCAAGATCATCAAAATCAAGTGTCGTTGAAACCTCATCACCGTAAATATTGAGTCCATCGTAAGCGGGGTCGATTCGAGTTCGTCCTGGATTCAGCAAATCAATATCATTGTTCGCATGCCAGTCTTCTCCCCTCAATATTGAAAAATTGACCTTCGCGGCAAACTTGTCGCTAAAGGCATGTGCGGCACGGATGCCAAAGTCATAATATCCATTCGTTCCCGCAACATCTTGCGAAGTTGCGCCACCTTTAAGATAAGTACTGATACCCTGATAGTTCCACGGATCTTTACTGGTCATAAAGAGGATACCGTTGAATGCACCCGCGCCATACAACGCCGAAGAGGCTCCAGGGAGTATCTCGACACTTTTGACCTCGAGTTCTGACATACCGACCAAGTTCCCCAAAACGAAGTTGAGGCCTGGGGCGGAATTATCCATTCCATCTACCAATTGCATAAACCGATTATTAGCGAAAGTGGCAAAACCCCTTGTATTGATCGATTGAAAAGTAAGGCTGTTAGTGTTGATGTCTACGCCCTTCAAATTCTGAAGTCCGCTATAAAAGGACTCCGAGGAAGTAGACTTGATCTCTTTTAGCCCGAACCGCTCTACGGAAACGGGAGATTCGAAAATACGTTCGGGAGTTCGAGAAGCTGAGATAACGACCTCGTCTAAAAAGGTCTGGGTTTCGTTCAACACGATGGTCAAGGTGACACCGGTTTCCGTGACTTCCTCGGTTGCCTCCGTATAGCCGATACTTGTAATTTTCAATTGGAACGGGGGGACCTCGGAAGTTTCCAAAATAAAATTTCCATCAAAATCGGTCGTAGTACCGATGGCTTTCCCATCGATTACGATATTGGCCCCAGGTACGGGTTGTTCATTCTGATCGACTACTTTACCGTTTACGGTAGTTTGCGAAAAGCAGATGCTCGCTACCAATACTAGGGGGAAAAACAGTATTGCTCTCATGTTAAGTTTAAGTTAAATTTGTTTGTGGGGGAAAGGTACCAATTTTTTTAAACCGAAAATCATAAAATGGAAAAAATTATGCGTGCATAGTATATTTTTCGTAAATATTATGGTTCAGATTGCCATATTCCCAAAATAAAAGACCATCGATTGTGCGATGGCCTCTATCAATTTTCTATTTCGGGATGCTCGCTACTCCACCGTAACCGATTTCGCCAAGTTTCTAGGCTGATCGACATTACAACCGCGCATCACGGCGATATGGTAAGAGAGCAACTGCAAAGGTATTGTGGTCAATAACGGTGTTAGGCTTTCAAAAGTCTCCGGCACTTCGACCACATGATCGGCCAATTCAGTGACCTGCTCGTCGCCTTCGGTAACAATGGCAATGATCTTGCCCTTTCTAGATTTTATTTCCTGAATATTGCTGACCACTTTTTCGTAGTGCCCCAGTCTAGTGGCGATTACGAAGACGGGCATCTGCTCGTCGATCAGGGCAATCGGGCCGTGCTTCATTTCTGCCGCTGGATAGCCCTCTGCATGTATGTAGCTGATTTCCTTCAATTTAAGCGCACCTTCCAAAGCGACCGGAAAGTTGTATCCCCTACCCAGATACAGGGCATTGGTAGAATCTTTGTACACTTCGGCAATGATTTCGACCAACGGGTTCGACTCCAAGGCCCTTTCTACCTTGGTAGGTATGGTTTCCATTTCCACCAAGTATTCACGGAAGCGTGCCTCTGAAAAGACGCCCTTTTCCTTGGCCAGTTTCAGGGCAATCAAGGTCAAGACCGTAATCTGAGTGGTAAATGCCTTGGTGGAAGCGACTCCGATTTCCGGACCGGCATGGGTGTAAGCCCCAGCATCGGTTTCACGGGCAATCGAAGAACCGACTACGTTACAGACACCGAATACAAAAGCGCCATTTTCCTTGGCCAATTTGATAGCAGCAAGCGTGTCGGCCGTTTCGCCGGACTGTGATATCGCTATCAACACGTCTTTATCGGTAATTACGGGATTTCGATAGCGAAACTCGGATGCGTATTCTACCTCAACGGGAATACGTGCCAGGTCTTCAAAAATATATTCCGCCACCAATCCGGCGTGCCAAGAGGTACCGCAAGCCACGATAATGATGCGGTTGGCGTTCATGAATTTATCAAGATGTTGATCGATACCGGCCATTTTAATAAGGCCTTGTTCTGTGCGTAACCTACCGCGATAGGTATCGAGAATAGCCCTGGGCTGCTCGTAGATCTCCTTGAGCATAAAGTGGTCGTAACCGCCTTTTTCGATTTCCTCGATGTTCATTTTCAGTTCCAGGATATTCGGATAGGTAATCGCATCATCCTTGATTTTCCGGAGTTTGATCTCTTTTCCGAGACGGATTACCGCCATTTCCTCATCCTGTAAATAAATCGCATTGTTGGTAAATTCTATAAACGGGGAAGCATCTGAAGCAATAAAGAACTCGTTATCCCCGACCCCGATTGCCAATGGGCTACCCAGTTTGGCCACCACGATCTCATCCGGTTTTTGCTTGTCGAAAACCGCAATGGCATAGGCACCGACCACTTCGTTCAAGGCCAGTTGTACCGCTTTGCCCAATTTAACATCTTCCTTTTTCTTGACTTCCTCAATCAGGTTCACCAACACCTCGGTATCCGTATCCGAGTGAAAAATATAGCCTCTCTTGGTCAGCTCTTTCTTGATGGATTCATAATTCTCTATGATCCCATTGTGGATGATTACCAAGTCGCCGGAATTGGAGTAATGCGGATGTGAATTCACATCGTTGGGCACACCGTGGGTCGCCCAACGTGTGTGGCCGATGCCCAAACTGCCCTTAGTGGAAATTTGCTCCTCG
Source organism: Pricia sp. (assembly GCA_024635875.1). GTDB lineage: Bacteria > Bacteroidota > Bacteroidia > Flavobacteriales > Flavobacteriaceae > Pricia. Next base: position 3,027 of record JAGXIC010000133.1, on the reverse strand, counting down.
GATTTCTTTTTCAAGTCCTCGACCTTTCCCTTGGTTTTGGAAAGATTGATGCCGTTACCATCGTAAAGTGCGATACCAGCGCTGTCGTACCCTCTATATTCTAGACGCTGAAGGCCCTTTATAATAATCGGATAGGCATCCCTATGCCCTATATAACCTACAATTCCACACATAAAATTACTTCTTTAGCTTTAGGGGGATAGTTCGGTTTCGCCGTAAATTTAAGCGAAACGGGTAAAATACATCCCTTTTCTAGACATTAAACGAAGAAATTTGCATGCTGGTATCTGGAGGTGGGAGAAATTTCGGAGTTTACCTACGGTTTTGAAATATGTCGATTAGCATTTTGAAAATAGTCTCTTAATTCGCCACAGTATAAAAAATTTCAAGTTGAAGCTTTTTACCTGCGTTGGCCGTGGATACGTTACTTCCGAAAAGCACGGTACCCAGTGGACTCAATGTGGCCGACACCGGCAGTTCAGTTTCGGTGTTGTCGCCAAGCATGGCGTCGGCAGTATTAAATAGCCCTATGTTCGGTGTAATTGTTAGTCCCAATGTAGCATTTTCAACATTGCGCACGACCAGGTCGTTGATATAGTCTGTGATTCTGATGGTATATTTCAGTTCGGAACCAGCATCCTCACCATTTAAGAGGCCATCATACAAAGGGTAACTACTTAAATGTGATTGACCCTGCGCGGCCGGCGCGTCAAATTGAAAACTGATCAGTGGCGCATTGGTCTCCATATTATACAAATATAATCGCTGCGGCTCGACTACCCCCGGTTTCTTGTCCACATAAAAGACCAAATTGGCCTCGTTGATAATCCAATTGTTGGCTTTGATCTGCGCGATGGCTTGCCTATTTTGCGAATCATCATTGAAAAGGTTGATTTCGGCAAAACTACCGGCACCACCTTTGAGATAGATACGGTCGGCGTTTTCATCGGATGCAATGGCGTCGGCGATTTCAGGCGTGTAGGCATCGTTGATAAAACTATTGACGGCATTACCAAAGATAGCGGAAGCCGGAGTTTGTGCAGTTGCTGGCGTTTGCGTAATAAAACCGAGTACAAAATCTTTGTTCTTGGCCACCTCGCCGGCAGTATAGCTATAAGAAATTGTAATATTGGCAGCCTTTAAATCGAACAGCAGCATAAGCTCTTCACCCGTTGAAGGCTCCAGCGTAAAATGTATGCCACGCAAAAAATTAGCGAAATTGGCTTGGGTCAGCAAATCTGGACTGTCCTCTTTATCCAATATATTCTTTTGAAAGAATTCTTTACTCAGCGGCACGCGTATCCCTGGAGGCAATCTACTAAATTGTTCGGCCTCGTTGATGTTCTCAGTCGAGGCATCATCATTTTTTGGCAACAAGATTTCTTTGTCACTGATGGTAATTGTGGTGTCCAATGAAATTTGATCCGTTAGAAAGCCCGAAAAATCTTGATCTGAATAATATTCCTGAGCCTCTTGAAAATTCGTGTTCGGATCTAAGTCACGTAAAAAAAAGTTAGAGCGTTGCAGATTTAGGGCAAAAGGCATTTCACGGTTACCATAAATACTATCTACATCGAAATTACGTGCAAACTGATCCCTAACAAAACCCTCAACGGCATTGCTATCTGGCACTAGAGGGTCGGTGCCATTGGTTCTTTCTTGATTATCGGTAAACCCATCACCATCGGTATCGCTATTCGGGTCTAGCGGGTCAGCATCAAGCTCGTCAATGAGTCCGTCACCATCGGCATCGCCCGAGGGACTGATCAAAAAGGGAATGTAGAGGTACACTGAATCGACGGTCTCGTTTTCGGGGCTAGTCTCCGCTGCCTGTCGGGCATCTCCAAACAGCGGATTTACGGTCGACAAGCGCACTTGCGAGGTAATCGTCGCTTCGGTCTTGCCATAAACCGGGTGGTCATAAACTCCCAATTGATACAAAGGCAGTTTATTGGTACGTACCGACCGAATCTTTTTATTAATGGCGAAAACGTCGAAAACGGCCTTGTCGGTATTGAAAGGTTCGTTACCGATGACACCGGCACCAATGGTGGTCGGATCTTTTTCGCAGGCCGCCAACACCGCAACAAGCGCAATTACCGCCAATGCGGTAAACTTGAGTCGATTCAAAAAAATCATTCAGGTTATTTTAAAACTTCAGTGTTATAGAAATTGGCATAGGCGTCCTCAAATTCTTGCAAGGATACATAAGGCAACACAGGTTTTTTAAGGTTGGAGATGTGGTCTTGTAAATCTTCGGGAATTCCTTCCGCCGCTAAAATAACCGCATCTGAATTATCGACCGCAATCTTTAACAAATTATTATAGGTAGGTGAAGCCAGAGAAGCGATACTCTCTTTCGGTATGCCGTCAAAGGCAATCTTATCGATCATACTGGAATCAAGTTCGCCCTCGAACGATTTTCCATAAACGGATATGACGATTTTACTGGTATCGAACAAGGGTTCGTCGGCATAGAATTTTTTAAGGTACAAGGGCAATAATGAAGCCATCCAGCCGTGAACGTGTATGATGTCGGGAGACCAATTCAATTTCTTTACGGTCTCGACCACGCCTTTGGCAAAGAAAATGGCGCGTTCATCGTTATCGGCATAGAGATTTCCCTCTTTATCCGTAAAGGTGCCCTTCCGCTTAAAATATTCGTCGTTATCGATAAAATATACCTGGATGCGCTCTTTGGGGATGGAAGCTACTTTGATAATCAAAGGCATATCCATATCATTGACCACCAAGTTCATTCCCGACAGGCGTATGACCTCGTGCAATTGGTGCCTGCGTTCATTGATATTGCCGTATCTGGGCATAAAAATCCGTATCTGGCCCCCATCGCTGTTGACCATTCTAGGGGTTTCGTAAGACATCAGGGAAACTTCGTTCTCCGGAAGATAGGGTACTAGTTCCGATGATACGAACAATATCTTTTTACCATTCATGTAATTTCATTTTTAAAAGGATAAAATGCAAATTGGCTGCAAAATTACAAAAATTATAGGGATTAGCCGTAAG
>JAGXIC010000132.1 GCA_024635875.1 Pricia sp. | reverse complement strand
GGTTATACTTCTTAAGGTACAGAATTAATATAAGTGGCTTAAAATCAGTCTGATAATATTTGAATTGAAGACCACCACATTATATACTATGACTGACGTTGCTTTAGTTGGCGGGGGAGCCTACCTACAGCCTGGCGAGATATCTTTATCGCACAATGGCGTGCTCTTTTTAGACGAACTGCCGGAATTCAATCGCGGAGTACTTGAGGTGATGCGCCAGCCCCTGGAATATCGCGAGGTAACCATTTCGCGCGCTCGGTTTACGGTGACCTACCCCAGTAGCTTTATGCTAGTGGCCAGCATGAACCCGAGTCCAAGTGGCTACTTTCAACGACCCCGACGCCCCAATAACTTCTTCTCCTGCCGAGATGAAACGCTATCTAGGGAAAAAATCCGGTCCATTGCTAGACCGAATCGACATCCACATCGAGGTAACGCCCGTACCTTTCGAAAAACTATCCGAAGACCGTAAAGGCGAAAGCAGTGTCGACATCCGTAAACGGGTAACCGCCGCGAGGGAAATCCAGACCCAACGCTTTGGGAATTCGATACTATTCACCACAACGCCCAAATGGGCACGAAGCAGATCCGTAATTTTTGCAAACTTGATGATAAGCTCACATTGTGTTGTGTCAACGAAATTTTAAGACCAATAATAATTCGACATTGAACATCTGGACTGGTATCAAGAATCTTTATGGCTCATCCCATAATTTTAAAATATATTTTAAAAGTTATGCCAGCTACTTCAAATATTCCTCAACAAATCCTTCCTTAAATGCCCGCCCGATAGGTACAAAAGTCTGCTTATCCAAGTAAATACTGTTCCCGGAAACCTTTAATATCTTTCGGGTATTCACGATATAGGATTTGTGCACCTGCGTAAACTGGCCTGAGGGCAAGGTCTGCAACCAATATTTTAGGGAATGCGAAGTGAGGTGCTTTTTCTCGGAAGTAAAGATTTCGGTATAATCCGCTTCTGATTGGATAAAAAGGATGTCATCGGTAGAAATCCTAAGATGCTCATAACCTGATTTGATAAATAGAATCTCCGGTGCGGAATTATTTTCTTTAGCTACTGTGTCTATCTTTTTATCACGGATGGCAACGGGCACTTTCGATACCGCTTGTACAAAGCGTTCGAAGGAAAAAGGCTTTAAAAGATAGTCCACCACATCATACTCATAGCTTTCCAGTGCATAGTCTGAAAACGCCGTAGTCAAGATGACATGGGGCTTGTGATTTAGTGCCTTTAAAAAATCGATACCTGATATTTTGGGTAAGTGGATATCCAGAAAAATCAAATCCACTTCTTTGGTCTTTAAAAAATCCATCGCTTGTAGGGCATCTGCAAACGTACCTTTCAAATCCATATTGCCGATGTCGGAAATGAACTTTTTCAGTACGCGTTGTGCGGGCGGTTGATCCTCGATGATGATGCAGCGAATCATACGGACTTTGATTTTAGTTGCATTTTTAGATGGACGAGATACACATTGTCATCCTCTTGAATATAAAGCTCATGCGCATTCGGATATAAAAGCTGCAAGCGTTTCTTTACATTTTGTAGGCCAATACCCTTAGAAAGGTCATCGGTATTGCCTACGGGCAAAAACGAGTTTCTACACTCAAAATCCAGCAAGCCCTTATCATCCAATTTTACGTTGATGTAGATAAAAATACCTTCCGATTGGCTGGCTGTACTGTGTTTAAAGGCGTTTTCGACAAAGACGGTCAAAATCAAGGGTGCAATCAGATATCCTGTTCGGATGTTTTCCGTATGGAAGCTGACCTTGCCACGTTCTTCGATCTGCAGTTCGTTCAGTTGGGAAAAATTTTTCAGGTGCTCTATTTCCTTCGGAAGGGCCGCGAAATCCTCCTTGCAATCATACAGCATATAGCGGAGTACCGAAGAAAGTTCTAAAATGATGGAAGGCGTTTTAGGTGATTGCTCAATGGCATACGAATACAGGTTGTTGAGGTTATTGAACAGAAAATGTGGATTGATCTGCGATTTGAGGAACTGTAGTTCGCTTTCCTTGACGGACGTACGTAATTGTTCGACCTCCCGTTGCTTGGTAGAGGCGTCCCATGCAAATTTGAATCCTGCCAAAATGGTAATCACGGGCATTACGTCCAAAAGACTAAAAATAACCCCCGGAAAATGTTTGCCCCGCGTATCGGGATAATAAATGCGTTCTATAACCAATTCCTCAATGGCAATGATTATGGCAACCATTAGGGCTACATAGAGAAAAAAAAGGAAGTATTTTTTACGATAAAAAAAATGGGGCAGCAGTACATAATTGATGACCAGGGCTCCCAAAGCATAGTTTATAAAAGTCACAATTTTAAACTCTTGAATTTGAGGTTGGTTTCTGTCGAATGAAAAGAACAGAAATAGCACAAGGTTCAGTGCTACCTGAAAGAGAATCTCTTTAGAGATGCTGTTCAACAAGCGTGTTTTTGGTGCCATGTTCCAAAAGTACCATTTTAAGGGAAGTAGTTTTTGCAAAACCCGCCATCGACAGATTTTGAGGGCTCAACGTCACGTAATATTCCGTATGTCGTTCGCAGCACAACATCGGTCGTTTACAGAAAATTAAATCGAACCCTTCTGAAAATCGGCATCTTTGAACTATAAAATTTTGAAGACATTATAATGATCCGCATACCTTGCTGTATTTTCCTGTTTGCATTTTTCTTTTTTAAGATGGATGTACTTTCCGCCCAAAACGGCACAGTTACCATAACCGGAGCGGTCATCGAGGAAGGTGGCGTTCCCATCGAGTTCGCCACCGTTTTGGTAGGAAATCCCACCGATCAAAAGCCTATAACGGGAACTACCACATTGGAGGATGGAAGTTTCGTTCTGGAAACGGATGCTACGGATTTTTATGTCGAGGTCAGTTTTATAGGATATAGCAAAAAAACGATAGACAAGCCTACCATCTTCGACGGCCAAATCGATTTGGGTACCATTACCCTTTTGGAAGATTCACAGCAATTGGATGAAGTGGTGGTCGAAGGGGAAGTATCCCAAACAGTGTTCAAACTTGACAAACGCGTTTTTAATGTGGGCGCCGATCTGAGCAGCACGGGCGCAAGTGCCTTGGAAGTATTGAACAATGTACCTTCGGTCAACGTTAGTATCGAAGGGGCGGTCAGTCTGCGCGGTAGCCAGGGCGTACAGATGCTCATCAACGGCAAGCCCTCGGCCATCGCCAGCGAACAGGGCAATGCGCTCGGCACTCTGACCGCCGATATGATAGAACGTATCGAGGTCATTACCAACCCGTCCGCCAAATACGATGCGGAGGGTACTTCAGGTATCATCAATATCGTCTTGAAAAAGGAAGAGAAAAACGGACTGAATGGCGCCATAACCCTGAACACCGGCGTGCCCAACAACCACAGCCTAGGCTTGAGCCTGAACAAGCGCACCGAAAAATTCAACCTGTTCAGCCAACTGGGCCTAGGCCGTCGCACCTTCCCGAGCGATAACGAGACGGAGAACCGTAATCTGGTGAATGGCACCTACATCAACAGTATCGGCGAAAGCGACAAGAACGAGACCTTTTTCAACCTGATCCTTGGTACCGATTACCATATCAACGACTATAATGTACTGACCCTTTCCGGAAATTTCGCCTACGAATGGGAAAAGGAGACTTCCGATGCTGTTTTTAGCACTTATGATTCGGGAAATACCTTAACGGATGCCTTTAACCGTCGTGAACTGACCACGGCGACCAACCCTAAATATTCCTACGAACTACAATACAAAAAGGATTTCGAGGGAAATGAAGACCAGTCCTTACTTTTAAGCGCCACGGGCAACCTGTTTGCAAAGGACCAATCCTCCGATTTTGAGAACACCATTACCTTCGGCGATGGCGACGACATGCTACAGCAGACCCGTACCGACTTCAGCCAGGTCGATTATACTTTCAAGGTGGATTATACACATCCTTGGGCCGAAAAATACACCATCGAGACGGGCGCGCAGTACCAGATCAACGATGTGGAGAACGACTTTGCCATCAGCGATTTCGAAAACGGCAGTTACTTGGAGAACCCCGACTTGACCAATGTGTTCTTCTGGGTGCAGAAAGTATTGGGCATCTACGGAACGGCGGCCTACGAAGGCGACAAATGGGGCGTGAAACTGGGCGTACGATTTGAAGATACCGACGTGAACACGTTGCTCAGGAACACTAATGTAAGCAACGATCAGAAATACAATAACTTTTTCCCAAGCGGGCATACTTCGTATAAGGTCAATGACGACCTATCGCTGCAAGCGGGCTATTCCAAGAGGATATTCCGACCAAGGTTATGGGATTTGAACCCGTTCTTCAACATCCGTAACAATTTCAGCATCCGCACCGGAAACCCCAATCTGCAACCGGAGTATACGGACAGTTACGAGCTGACCAGTATCTATAAACTGGGCGAGCTCTCCATGAACTTGGGCGTATTCTACCGTCATACCGAAGACGTAGTGGAGCGTGTGGTCGCTTTCGAGGACAATGTAAGTATATCCCGCCCCGAGAATATCGGTATCAACAATACCACGGGCGTCGAGTTCAATGCCAAGTACATCCCCACCAAGTGGCTCTCGTTTACGAACGATCTCAACTATAGCCATTTTACCCGTGAAGGGGATTTCGAAGGCACTTCGTTCGACTTTACTGGCGACCAGTGGTCTACCCGGCTAACGGGCAAGTTTAAACTGCCAGCCGATATCGATGTGGAACTGACCGGAAACTACCAATCCGGCTACCGCACGTTGCAGCAAGAGATCACGGAAAACCTGTTTATGGATTTTGGGGCGCGAAAGAAAATATTCAAGGGAAAGGCCATCTTGAACCTGAGCGTCCGCGATGTGTTCGCCTCGCGGATTCGGGAAAGCATTACCAGCCAGCCCGAATTCTATCTGAGGGATTTCAGTCAACAGGGCCGGTTCGTGACCTTTGGCATCAGCTACGGTTTCGGCAAGGGCGAGGCGATGGAATTTTCGGGACAGAAACAGTTTTAAAGGAAGCATTAAAAAGAGGAAGTATGAAACGAAAGGAGTTTTTGACCAAAGGCATCGTAGGCTTGGGAGGCGTGGTGGCCTTAACTTCCTTTATCGCTTCTAAAGGGAAAGACGGGGAGTCCTTAAATGATACCGCCGAAGATTGCACCGTTTCACCACGGGAAACCAGAGGACCATTCCCGAACAAAACGCCTTCGGATTATGTAAGGGAAAATATTATCGGGGATAGAAAGGGAATAGCCTTGTTGATGACCCTGACCTTATTGAACAAAAGCGATGGCTGCAAACCACTTGCTAATGCCGAGGTCGATGTTTGGCATTGCGATGGTCAAGGTAATTATTCAGAATATGGAGGAGGAGATATGAAGAAGAAACATTTTTTAAGGGGAAGGCAGACGACCGATGTCCATGGAAAGGTTTCATTCATTAGTATTTTTCCTGGATATTATCGCGGCAGGGCACCTCATATTCACGTAGAGGTGTTGGGAGAGACCGACAAATCGGCATTGGTTACGCAGATTGCCTTCCCAGAGGATATTTGCAATACAATCTATGCCACCGAAAATTATCAGGGAACGGACTATGTTTCAAACACCCGTGATGGTGTTTTTCGCGATAGTCTCGACCAGAACATGGCCGATGCGGTAACGGGGAGTCTCAAAGACGGCTATACTTTGCTCAAAAGCATAGTAGTCGATACTTAAAATCGCAATAGAAATTTAAAGCTTACATACTTCAAATAGTTACTAACAATTAAATCACACGCCTTATGAAAAGAGTATTATTTATTTTATCGTTTATTGCCTGTGCCACCCTAACGGCGCAGAGTACGTGGAAGGCCGATAACGCCCACTCCAAAGTTGGTTTTGCCATTACCCATTTGATGATTTCGGAGGTCGAGGGCCATTTTGGGGAATTCGATATTACCGCCACGGCAGATGAGACCTTTAGCGAACCGGAATTTACCGTAGACCTGAAAACGGCCAGTATTGACACGGATAATGAAAAAAGGGACGAACATTTGCGAAGTGCCGACTTTTTCGATGCCGAGACACATCCGTCCATTGCATTTAAAACCAATTCATTTGAAAAAACGGGTGAGAAAACCTTTTCGTTAATGGGCGATCTGACCATGCACGGAGTTACCAAACCAGTGACCTTAGAGGGAAAACTCAATGGAATCATTACGGACCAAAGAAGTAAAAAATTAAAAGCCGGACTCAAACTGACGGCTACGGTTGACCGCTTGGTGTTCCAAGTCGGTAGCGATACGCCCACCTTGGGCGATGAAGTAGAAATGACCATTAATTTGGAAATGGCCCAACAATAAAATTCAAATAAGTTGTTTGTTAGTAAGAACGGCTCGAGGGTCTGGACTCCGGGCCGTTTTTCAAAAACTCCACAAACAAAGAGAAAGAGACCATGGCTAGTATGACACAAATCGCAAAAAAATATTTCAAATTCATCATTTGGTATTTGATATATGTCGCCATATTGATTGGGATTATCATGGTCAATTAATTAACTAGTATAAAATGAGATGGGAAGGAAAACCGAACAAACCTTTAGGGTAATACACAGATATTTAGGATTTTTTCTTGCAGGGATTATGATTGTTTATGCCATCAGCGGCATCGTATTGACCTTTAGAAACACGGATTATTTAAAAAAGGAAATCCATTATGAAAAGACTTTAGCGCCCAATATTGCTGCCGAAAATCTGGGAAGGGCTTTGGAAAAGGCCGCTTTAGTGTAGACAAGGAGGAAGGCGACCTATTGTATTTTCAGGGCGGCACCTACAATAAGAAAACAGGAGTTGCGGATTATACCGAGAAGAAGCTTCCGATATTACTTGAAAACATGAACAACATACATAAGATGCATTCTGGGCATCCATTGTTTTGGCTCGGAATTTTCTTTGGCGTTTCGCTTCTTTTCTTTGCAATTTCGGCTTTTTGGATGTTCCGGCCAACTACCTCGGTATTCAGAAAGGGGATGTATTTTACAATTGGTGGTACTGCGTTGACGTTGATTTTGTTGTTTGTTTGAAAGTAGTAAAATAAACTTTCATTCATACTTCCATCATGGGGAAAGGCCCCCGGACCGTATCGTGAGCCTGGAAAAGGACTACTTCGGCATACATACCGCCAACGCGCTCAACATGGGAAGGCGCATGGCCAGGGCCCTTACCGAACGGGCAGCCTGAGAAAACAATATCGGGCCATCATGGGACAAGGTATGCCCGGTCGGCAAAAAATACCCCGGAAAACGGTCGGAACAACAGTATTATCGGGAGAAGCGGGTCGATCTCACATGAAATCAAAGTGCGGTGCCCTCCCTTGGACAATATTCCGGTTCTAAACTCGGTCAATTTGGCTTACTTCTGAATATCCCTTTATATTTTTTCGAAATTGGTCCCAAGATTTCAGAGGGATTTGGTATTCTTTTAAACCCTTGTCAGCTTAATAGGATACGTCTTCTCCGAAGCCCATTGGGGTACGTACAGATTTCCATCGCCATCTACCAGTACATCGTGCGGGTTACGGAAGGTCTTTCCGTCGTATTTGGGTTGTGATAGTTTACCGCTGCTGTAATCGGGCGCGCTTCCACCTGGTAAAGAAATAATTTTGTTGTCCGCATCTAAAACGGCGAGCATGCCGTCGTAACTGTCCCAGGTCTTGGTGACAATTACGGCAAAATAGATATGTCCGTCGTGGATGACCGGGCGGCAGATGGAGCATCCGGGTAGGGGGATGGTTTCCAAATGTTGTCCATCCAAAGTAAACCTTTTGAATTCTTGACTGGCGCGTGAGGTTATCAAGAGGGTCGGATTCTTGGCATCCCTGGTATCCAAAGTAATGCCGTGGCAGCAATTGAATTGTCCATCGCCTTCGCCCTTGCCCCCGAAATGACGGATGTAATTGCCTTTGGCATCATATTGTATGATATAATTTTGACCGTAGCCGTCGGCGATATAGAAATTACCGTTGGGCATGATGGCAGTCTCGGTTGGCTTGAACTGGTCGTCACTAGTGTAGCCGTCGACTTCTTTTGGCCGGCCAAGGGTCATGAGAATCTTACCGTCCAGCGTAGTTTTATGTACTTGATGGGTTTCGGGGTCGGTGATGAATAGAAACTGGTCGCTACCCTCGCCCATTATGGATAGCCCGTGAGCGCCGGGAAATTCCGTGCCCCAGGAATCCAATACTTTTCCTGAGGTATCATAAATAATGATATTATTGTTATCAGCTCCGGTAGTGGTCATTAAGATACGGCCTTTGCTGTCGAGCACCATTTCATGACAGTCGTTGACCGGAGTTTTAGAGGGATCTTGTACGCCCCATTCCTTATCTACGGTATATTTGAAATTACCGTGGCCTACGGTCTCTCTCAGCGTGTTTTTTGAATGTGTTATTCCAAAGGTAAAGGATGGCGCAATCATTCCTGCTCCGGCAGCCAAAGTTGATTTCTTGATGAAATTTCTTCGTTTGTTGTTTGTATTCATGGCATTCGTTTTGTTTTTAAGGATTAAAATTACAGTATTTTAATTTAAGTTTTCGGAATACAAAATTAGCTTTATCTTTGACAAACGATTTTAGGGTCATTAGCTCAGTTGGTTTAGAGCGCTGCCTTGACAGGGCAGAGGTCACTGGTTCGAATCCAGTATGTCCCACCAAATTTTTGATCACTGGTTCTCCCGAAGTCCCGGGGCAGTTTGTCCCATTATAAATTTCTATAGCAGCTCTAACACCCGCTCCAACGCCATTCCTCTAGAACCTTTAATAAGTATGGTGGAACTTCTCTCCACAGGGTTTTTTGCAATATATTCCGAGAGGGCTTCGAAGGTATCGAACTTTTTTAAATCGCTATCCGTTTTGTGGAAATTTTCCCCGATTAAAAACACTTCATTAAAATTCATTGAAGCAGCAAGGCTTGCGATAGCCTGATGTTCGATGGCCGCAGTCTTGCCCAACTCGAACATATCACCTAAAAAAGCGATTTTGGGAACGGCTTCCATCCCATCGAAATTTTCTAGGGCGGCGTCCATACTTGTCGGATTGGCATTGTAGGCATCCAAAATAATATGATGTCCGTTTTTTTCCAAAAGTTGGGAGCGGTTGTTCTTCGGGGCATAGCTTTCGATAGCATTTTTTATATCGGCTACAGGAACGGTAAAATATTTGCCCATTACTATAGCTGCCGCACAGTTGGTGAAATTATAGCTTCCTACCAATTGGGATGTTATCGTTTGCTCTTCCACAACCATTTTGACGAAGGGATTGGCACTTACGAACGAAATCCTATAGAATTCCTTTTTATCCTTACTGAATCCGAATTTTTTAATGTGGTCTCGTAATTTCTCGAATTGGATAGGGTCATCCGCATTCATAAAAATGGACCTATCGTTGGCCATTAAAAAATCGTACATCTCGCTCTTCCCTTTAATTACCCCTTCCTCGCCACCGAAACCTTCGAGATGTGCCTTCCCGAAATTCGTAATGTAACCGAAATCCGGCAGGGCGATTTTGCACAAAGATTCGATTTCTTTTTGGTGGTTGGCACCCATTTCGATAATGGCCATTTCAGTGTCCTCTGTAATGGAAAGCAAGGTCAACGGAACACCTATATGATTGTTGAGGTTACCGATAGTCGCGATCGTGCGGTACTTCTTCGACAATACGGCATTGATCAATTCCTTGGTCGTGGTCTTGCCGTTGCTTCCGGTCAGGGCAATGATCTTGGCGGTGCTGAAATTTCTATGGAAGGTGGCCAATTGCTGTAAGGACTCAAGCGCATCTTCGACCAGAATATAACTATCGGAAACCGCATATTGACTTTCATCGACTACGGCAAAGGCCGCCCCTTTGCGTAAAGCTTCGGCAGCATAGGTGTTTCCGTTAAAATTATCACCTTTGAGTGCGAAAAAGACACAGTCTTTAATGATTTTTCGGGTGTCGGTACAGATTCGGGGATGCGCTAAAAAGCGTTGGTGCAGTTTCTCTATTTCCATACAACTAAGATAAAAAAAGCCCCAACGCTAGGTCAGGGCTTACTCGAATTATGTGATTGGTATTATCGAACCTTCTTGCCGCGAGGGGTTTTGTTCTTTGTTTTGGATTTTGATCCTACCCTTGACATGGCACATCGGAATCCGATATAATCCGTTGCCATATATTGGGGCATGTACCTTCGTTGTGCCGGGTCTAACCAAAAGGCCCTGTCTCTCCATGACCCTCCTTTGTATACCCTTACTTCGTTGTTTATCAAAGTAGACCTGTTATTCGATTCATCGTACTGTCGTACAAGATTGCCCGCTGAATCGACCTCGATTTTATTTTCGGGCGAATTGTACATTTTATCACTGTCGGCTGTCTCATCTTCATCGGCGAATTGATCGAAAAACCTTGAGGAGCTTGGGTCACCGTCTCTATAGCCTCTGTTATCGCTAGAAGAGAAATTCGTTCGTAAAAAGGTCTCTTCTTCGCCAATGGGCACCATTTTAATCTCGCCGGGCAGGTTCACGGCAACAATCTTACCGTTCGGAAGGGTATCGTACATGACGGAATCACGAAGTATGTTCACTTTACCGTCTTCGCCGATAGCGGTCTTCATATAGATGTTGCCACGGTAGTAGTTAAAATCACTTACCTCATCGTCAACGATCGGCCGGTAGACATCTGCGACCCATTCGGCCACGTTTCCGGCCATATCGTAAAGGCCAAGATCGTTAGGCTTGTATGACATTACCTCGGCGGTAATATCGGCACCATCATCGGACCATCCGGCGATTCCGCCGTAGTCTCCTTTTCCTTGCTTGAAGTTGGCCAATTGGTCACCTCGACCTACACGTTGGCCGTTACGGGTGTACTCACCGTCCCAAGGATATTTTTTTCTACCTCTATAATTGTTGTACTCACGGGTACCTTGATTGGCCTGTGCGGCATATTCCCACTCCGTTTCGGTAGGCAATCGGTATTCGGGCATAATAACACCGCTGCTTCTGCTTGCAAAGGTATTGATACTGTCTTTTTTCTTGCTTCCCTGAAGAGAATCGATTTGGCCATTGTAGACCGATTCGGGGCGGTTCAAATAGGCCTCGGTGCTGAAAGTACCTGCAACCTCACCGGTAGCGGCCTGATATTTGGCGTCTTCGGCCAAATAGCCCTCCCTTTCCAACATTATTTCGTTAACACGGTCGGTACGCCATTCGGCAAATTGGGTAGCCTGTACCCAGTTGACTCCAACGACAGGATACTCCGCATAGGCAGGGTGTCGCAGGTAATTATTGGTCATCGTCTCGTTGAAACCCAATCGGTTTCTCCAAACCAAAGTATCGGGCAATGCACCTTTGTATATATTGGTGTACATCGGATTTTCAGGTGGATAAACACTTTTCAGATAATCGAGGTATTCCAGATACATCACATTGGTGACCTCTGTTTCGTCCATATAAAAAGACTGCACATGCTGCGAGCTCGGTGTATTGTTCCAATCGTGCATCACATCATCTTGCACCTTACCTTTGGTGAATGTACCTCCCTCGACGAATACAAGCCCGGGAGCGGTCTCCTGTTCCTTGAAATCCGTATTGTATTGAAAACCGCCCTCCTTGGAATTGATTTTCCAACCTGTGGCTCTCGATACATCTTTGTTGCCGGAATTTTTACAGCTGGTAACCGTAAAACCTCCCGCAACTACTGCACAAGAAAGTACAACTTTGATAAACTGTTTTTTCATAATAAGGACTTGAGTTCAAATGGTTCGACGACTTATCAGGTAGCGGTCGGAATTTGTATTTTGATTAATTTAAATATCACTTTCGGCATATAAAACGATGAAACCTGTATAATATTTTATCCGCCAAAAATATTTTATCGATAGGATGCCGGTGCAACTATTGAAAAAGCAGGGCAGTTCTTCAATGGAATAACGGGATAAATAGGATTATAGTATGGCCTTGACCGTTTCTTTTTGAACAAGTTGTCAGTACGTTCAGCGCAATGCAACATCATCTACTGGGGCGAAATTACGAGTATTCTACGTACTGTTGCCCCATACATTCCGAGAAACTGGACAAGATTACCAAAAATAACGTACTTGTTATATAAGATATTGCCAAAAACCCCGTTTTGCATGTAGTACATCTAATTTTTTTTAGAATTTAGATGCGTTTACCCATATTTGACCGATAAAATCTAGACCTGTTTAAAAATGAAAAAATTATCAGTACTGCTTCTGTTTTTCGGTGTATGCCAACTATCTGCCCAAGAAAATCCGATTGAAGCACGCGACCGCGTCATAACTACGGCCGTCCCCTTTTTGAATATTACCGCCGACGCACGTGCCGCTGGTATGGGTGATGTAGGCGTAGCTACTTCTTCCGATGCCTATTCGCAACAATGGAATCCTGCGAAATTTGCCTTTGCCGAACGTAAAATGGGAATCTCTCTTGGTTACACGCCCTACTTGAGCAGCGTAGTTTCCGATATCGGTCTTTTGAACGCCAATTATTATAATAAAATCGATGATAACAGTGCCTTTGCTTTCAGTTTGCGCTATTTCACCTTGGGCGAGATAGAGTTAAGACAGACCTTTGATGAGATTCCAACAATAGCTAAACCTAACGAATTGGCACTTGACGGCTCGTACTCCCTGAAACTGAGTCCTACTTTTTCCATGGCGGTCGCTGGTCGATATATCCGTTCTAACTTGAAGTTTCCGAACGAAACCAGTATTGATACGAAGCCGGGCAGTACCTTCGCCGTAGATGTCGCCGGATATTACCGTTCACGGGAAATTGGCTATAATAGTTTTGACGGTCGATGGAAGGCCGGTTTCAACATATCGAATCTCGGTGGCAAGATAGCCTATGATGAAAACGGACAGGACAACTTCATACCTGCCAACCTAAAATTAGGTGCTGGATTCGATTTTATCTTGGATCAAGACAACGTTTTGGGCTTTACGGCGGAAATCAATAAACTTTTAGTGCCAACGCCCCAAGATTTTAATGGCGATGGCCAGCTAGATGCCAGCGATAACGATGAGTATCAGAACATCGGCTTTTTAAGCGGTGTCTTTAAATCGTTAGGAGACGCCCCCGATGGTTTTAGCGAAGAGTTGCAAGAGATGACCTGGGCCCTTGGTGCCGAATACGTGTACCAAGAAGCTTTTATGTTCCGTACCGGATATTTTAACGAAAGCGATGTAAAAGGCTTTCGAAAGTTCTTTACCCTTGGCGCGGGATTCAGATACAGGTCCGCTCAAATTGATTTATCCTATCTTTTCTCTACCTCTAGAATCACCAACCCGATAGAAAATTCGTTGCGTTTCTCGTTGACCTTTAATTTAGGCGAGGAGTTTATCAATGATTAAGGATACAGTTTAAGTTACAGCAACAAACCTGCCTTGTGCAGGTTTTTGTGTTTTTAGGACAAAAGAGCTCATGAGTTTATTAGTTTAGGGGTTTAGAAAAAAACAAATTACGGATTACCCCTGAAGCATAGGGGCTGATTGCCAATTGGCCAATACTTTTTAACTTGTTCATTTTTAAAGGATACAAAATTTTCAAATCCCAAACGGTGAACGGCTCAATAACATATTAACTCGCTAACGCACTAGCCCACTGAAAAATCATGCAAAAACAAAAACTAAGCTTTGAACTGACGATTTTTGATGAATTGGCAGAGCTTTCGAAAAAGGATCAGGCCCTGATTTCAAAAGCCGTAGCGGCGCGATTGCACGCATACGCTCCCTATTCCAATTTTCAGGTCGGCGCAGCGGTGCTGATGGAAAACGGTAAAGTCGTTATCGGCAGCAACCAAGAAAATGCCTCGTACCCATCGGGACTCTGTGCCGAGCGAGTGGCGGTCTTCCAAGCAGCAGCGCTATATCCGGGAGTGTCCATCAAAACCGTCGCCATCACGGCCGCCTCGATACATCACATGGTCGATTCCCCCGCCGCACCATGCGGCAATTGCCGACAATCTATGTTGGAGTATGAGACGAAACAGAAAAAGCCCATTAGGCTACTATTGATGGGGGAGACCGGTAACGTAGTTCAATGCAATTCGATTGCGGATATACTGCCTTTGGGGTTTGATAGTTCTTTTTTGTAGTAGGATTTACCTATATTTAACCGAACCAAACACCTCTTTTATGAAGTCCAATCTCAACCAGCGTAGACAATTCGTAAAACAAAGTGGTTTAGGACTTTTGGGCTTAACCCTATTACCCTCGGCATACGGCAGAATTGCGACAAGTGATCGTCTGCAGGTAGCACATATCGGGGTGGGAGGCATGGGCAATAACCACATGAAATGGTTCGCGGGCCTACCCGAAGTGGATGTGGTAGCCCTTTGCGATGTTGATGAACAGCACCTCGCTACAAGCCTTAAAACGATGGAAGACCTTCAGCCGGGCAAAAAAGTGAAAGGGTACGGTGATTTCCGACATATTCTTGATAGAAAGGATATCGACGCCATTACCTGCGCCACGCCGGATCACTGGCATGCCCAGATTGCCACCCTTGCTTTTCAGGCCGGTAAAGACGTGTATGGTGAAAAGCCTTTGTCCTATGATGTAAGGGAAGGGCAGATGATGCTCAAAAACATGAAGAAAAATAATCGTATTTTTCAATTGGGCACTCAGATACATGCGACCGATAATTACCACCGGGTCGTAGAGCTCATTCAAGCGGGTTCCATTGGGAAAGTACATACGGTACGATTGTGGAAAAACAGTCCGCCTCCAGATTTGGGACATCCAAAAATTGCGGCCGTTCCAAAAGGTCTGAATTGGGATATGTGGCTAGGGCCAGCACCCTATGTAGACTATATACCCGAGAGATGTCATTTCACGTATCGCTACTTCTTGGATTACTCCGGTGGTATTTTTGCCGACTTCTGGTGCCATATCGCCGATGTGGCCTTTTGGGCCCTACAGCCCAAAGGTCTAAAAAGCATTGTAGCGCGAGGAGAGGAAGCGGAAGGTATTGCCGACACCCCTAAATGGATCGAGGTCGATTATGAATTTGAGGATTTAAACCTGCATTGGACCACTCAACCCCCAAATGTACCCGGTGCCGCGGAACGTGGTATCGGTGCCTATTTCGAGGGAGATAAGGGTAGCCTTATCTGCGATTATGAAACGCGTGAAATCAATATCAATGGCGAAACGCTTACCGATATTCCTGAAGTGCCTAAAACCATTGTTCGCTCTTCAGGTCACCAGCAGAATTTTGTTGACGCGGTAAAATCAAGGAACCAGCCTGAATCGAATGTCGCCTATGCCCGGGAAATGACCCTGCCCATGCATTTGGGACTCATCTCATACCGCTTGAAAAGAAAACTTCGTTGGAACCCTGATAAAGAAAAGTTTATCGGTGACTCGGAGGCCAATGCCCTGTTGTCTCGAAAGCCCCGAAAAGAATGGCAATTGGTAAAATAAACTGTCCTATTTTTTATCATGTAAAAATCAAATACGCCTTTAAAAAACAGGCAATTCGCGTGAATTGCACTTCCCTCCTAATGATAGTCTCCCATATCCTACACGAGAAGGGCATGGCAAACATGGGTTGACAAATTATGCCTTGAAAGACCAAATAAAACCTTGTCCAAGAAAAATTTCGGGAGGAGATTTACGCATTTATTTCTTAAACACATGCCCAACGCCTTTGTTTTTTGCTCTTCCCATGACCTTACGCATCACCCTTGCCGCTTTTAAGTATACAGGCTGCCATGGTGGTTTGGTGGCCTATTTAATGTCCCATCTTGTCGGAGAAACGCATAGCTCATCACCCGTCATCCTGCTTCCGAAGCCTTCGCATATAAATGGACTGTTCTCTTATTCTAACTTTCGCTTCCATCACCTGCACCAGCACCCCGCTTCCATCCCAATTATCCATCAGCTATCGAACCCATCCACACCAGCACTCCGCACTCCGCATCTATCCTAATCACCCATCACCCGTCTTCGCTCTTTATTCTATTCTCCCTTTTCTTTTTTTGTTTTTTTTTCAACTAATGATTTAATATGTATTTTTGTTCTTCTTGCATTATTTCGCTGGTTCTGCAAATGTGTTCAAGGGATTAAAAATTATATGAAACGATTTCAATGGAAAAAATTACCAAGGAAACCTATCTGAAGTGGTACGAGGATATGTACTTCTGGCGGAAGTTCGAAGATAAACTGGCCCAAGTGTACATTCAGCAAAAAGTTAGGGGATTTCTACATTTATATAATGGACAGGAAGCTGTTTTGGCCGGTTCGCTGCATGCTATGGATCTCACCAAAGACCGTATGATTACGGCCTATAGAAACCACGTACAGCCGATAGGTATGGGGGTCGATCCTAAAAGAGTAATGGCCGAACTTTACGGTAAAGTCACGGGTACCTCGAAAGGTATGGGCGGATCTATGCATATTTTTTCCAAGGAACATCGGTTTCACGGGGGGCACGGTATAGTCGGGGGGCAGATTCCCCTAGGTGCAGGTATGGCCTTTGGCGATAAGTATGCTGGAAGGGACAATGTTACCCTATGTTATATGGGCGACGGTGCCGTGCGTCAAGGTGCCTTTCACGAGGCCCTGAACTTGGCAATGCTCTGGCAATTGCCGGTGGTATTCATTTGCGAGAACAATGGATACGCAATGGGTACATCCGTTGCTAGAACCTCGCACTCCACAGAAATTTGGAAACTGGGTCTCGG
>JAGXIC010000131.1 GCA_024635875.1 Pricia sp. | reverse complement strand
GTAGCATTACCTTTTAAGGTGTAGTTCTTGATGGCATTTGTATGGTAAATGAACCCGAGATCTAAAAGGCTTCCGGTCAGTACGGTCTGCTCGTTCAAGTGATAGGTGAAGCCCAGATCGACCCCGACACCCAGATTGCCCCCGAACAGCGCTCGTTTGATGGCGGTACCGGCAATGTTATCATCGTCCCTAGCATCGTAAAGTGCCAGTAAACCTGATGTTCTGAGTTCCATATCGGCATTCAGCGTGCTGGCGTATATGTTGTTCTCGCCTGGCGTAGTTACAAAATATCCTTTGTTCTTGGTGGAGTTGAAATCAAAAATACTGGAATAGATCTTTGCCCTTCCGCCGATGGTCAGGTTACGATCAATCTTCTTATTTACACCTAAATGAAATACGTTCACCAATTCTCCCCTAGTCTTTAAATGACCGAGATCGAATCTTTGGTTCAGACGATCGGCATTGCCTTCAAAAGCCAGAATGGCATAATCTTTAAACCAATAGCCAATGGCATCGCCCTCAAGGTACATTCCCGCAGAATAAAAAACATCGGGATTTCGACCCCGGAACCCGAAATTCAGGAATTCCATCTGAAAGGTACCGCTGAGCTCATCCGTGGGTGTCATACCGAACACCGCACGATCACGAAATTTATCATTAATGTCAAGGCCGTCGTCAGCAAAAATATCATTGACCGAAATACCGCTGGAACCGGCCTGAAACATAACGCCCGAAAGTGCAGGAACGCCGCTATACCATTGAAAATCGGTTTCCATACCGGGATTCAACATTCCTGCTTGTGGAATTTCCACAAAATCATATAGCAACTGCCTGTTCTGGCCCTGCACGACAAGACTGGCCCAAAAAAGGACCGCAAAAAGAAATTGGGGGATTCTCATTTTATATTGACCCGGAATTTTCCGCTTGATTTTAAAATGATTTTGGGGTCGGGTAAATCCGAGGTGCTTATACTATCGCCTAGATTAATGGCCGTAACCCGTATGCTCGAAGTAAATTTGATGATATTTATGTTTTTTCCCGAATTGCCGTAGGTAATATCCCTTTGAATATCCATACCAGGGGTTGTTTCAATTAGCTCTCTGTCAATGACCTCACCATTTGCATTCAAAAGCTCTACGACCACGTTCACCGGCTTGCTCGTGGTATTCTCGACAATATAAGTCACCGTTCCATCTAGGACCCTTTTTGCAAAAACATCGGAGCTGAACGCATCAAAATTGAAGTTTCGGGAAATTATATTGACGTCACCGGCGGCATTGATTAAGGATTCAGGTGCCTCGATGTAAAGGATACTCGCCTCTAAAGTAGGGGTCAGATTTAAATCGTCAAACTGTCCGAAATCCTGTTCCTCAACGCAGGAAACCATCGTGCAAAAGCACAAAAATATTACCATGGCATGTTTAACGCAAATTTTCATTTAGTGACCTTAAGACTGCCAAAAGGTTTGGGCAGAGTTCGCTTACCCCTAATAACTCTATAAAAAGTTTTTTATTTCGTTCAGGTCATGAATCATTTGGCAATTTTCGTGCTTCGGACCATTATGTCCGTTAAAATGCAAGGTATGAAAACCGGCGGCCTGAGCTCCAAGAATATCGGCCTCTAAACTATCCCCTATCATCAGCGAAGTTTTGGGTTTTGTTCGGGCTTTTTCTAGTGCCAGCTCAAAAATAATGGGGTTCGGTTTTTTTACGCCCGCCATTTCCGAATTTATGACCTGATTGAAATAACCATGGATGTTAGCATTTTTGAGTTTCTTGTCCTGAATCTCCTGGAAACCGTTGGTGATGATATGTAATCGATACTTGGGATGCAGATATTCCAAAATTTCGACGGTATTTGGAAAAAGGTGATTATAGGAGGATAAATGGAGCAGATACTCCTCCGCCAATAGATGGATGGTCGCATCGGAAACCTCATACTTTAAATCATTGAAGACCGAGCGTAAACGTTGGTAGCGTAATTCAGCTTTGGTTATCTTTTCTTCCCGATATAGTTTCCAAAAGGATAGATTTGCGGGAACGTAGACTTTCAAAAAATCGGGAATATGGATATCGATGTTATTTTCCTTCAATATCTTTTCGAAGGTAAGGCCAGAATTTCGGTCAAAATCCCAAAGGGTGTGGTCGAGGTCGAAAAAAACGTCTGTTACGAAGTCTTTGAACATAATTTCATCAGGGTCCGAGTTGCAGATTGCAAATTAAGAAAGAAAGGAGTAATGCAAAAAAAACTAAACTCCTAATTTTTTTTTAGAAACTACTTGTAATACCTCTTCAAAACGCTAGTGTACAACGCTTTCCAATCCACCTTATGGTTTGTCCCTAAAAGTTCGTTGGAAAAAACCGAAACCAGGTCACCGTTCACCTTTTTTATTTCTTGGTACAGGACATCCATACGTTTTAGAATAGCATCGGTACCGCCAACTTTCGTAAAGGCGTAATCGTGAAACGTAAAGGGGTGTATGCGTATGGGCTGTTGGATTTCCAGATTCATATCATAAAAGTAAAACGGGGTACAGGTACCGGCGCGAAATCCAGGTTCATGGGTATAACCCATCGTATAATCATCACTGAAACCGGCCTCGATAAGCGTACGGTAGGTATCAGGTAGATCGGTGCGGTTATAGCGCATGCGACATGTATCTATGGGCCTATTGATTACTCCGCTCAATCTTTTCTTTTCCTTTATCAAAAGGTCAAAATTAGTAAAGGAGCTGTAAGAAGCGGCAAGGGCGACCTTACTATAATCGGCAATAGACTTGATTAAAAACCGGAACTTGTTACTATTCGGCGAAACGTTCTTATCAAAAGTGGAATAGGTCGCGAACTGGAAGAAAAACAAACTTTTTACCACACATTTTTTATGTAGTTCGATTAGAAATGTAAAATTATCGTACGGATCTTTATTGGGATAAAGCCAAACCTTGATCCGTTCCGCCACCCGACCCAACCTCAACGATCCCAGATCATAAAACAGGGCCGAAACACTCCTGACTAAGCCCCTATATGCAAAAGCGTGTGAGGTGTTCACATCGATGACCGACGTATAGGAATAGGATCTGGACTTGTGTTCCAATTCCGGAAACTTATCTTTTAGAACTTCCAAAAGTTTATAGGCCCAAATGTCGACTACTGGCGACTGTAAAAACACATGTCTATAGGCAAGGCTTTCTTTGGGTGGAAATCTTCCGTGATGGTCTTTTAAATGGGGAAGGTATTCTTCATAACGGCTTATCAGATAAAAACTGGCCGAAAAAATATCAAAGGGAATGGTACTGCGTTCCCCGGCACCGAAGAAACAAGGTACGCCATCCCATTCTGAAATTTTGATATCAAAGTCGTTGATGCCCTGTTCGAACAATAGGTCGTTGCTCCTCACAAAGAATTCGTTCTGAAGCGGCTTTTTGGTATAGGTAATCTTAGGTCCTGTATGCTTTATAAAATCTTCGACCTTAGTGGTAAAGGACACTTCAATCCCCAAGATACGCGTGAACATTTGCTTCATGATGTAGGTGAAGCGAGGGGTTATTTTATGGGTGTAGATCAGCAACATAGTTTCCGGAAATTTTAAGGAGGTACACAGTGGCAGTAGGCAGTTGATAGTGTGAGGTTTATGACTACTTGCGACAGGTTCAAGGTTCAAGGTTCAAGGTTCAAGGTTCAAGGCAAAAAACTACTTTGAACCTTGAACAGCTACGAAGTAGCGATTGAACCTTAAATTTTTTAGTGTACCATCTTGTTACCTTACTGCCACTTCCTACTGTTAAAGAAACCCTTCGTCCGCAAAGCTAAAATAATCTTTTTCGGTAACGATGATATGATCTAAAATAGTTATGTCCAATGCCAAGGCGGCACGTTTTAATTTTGCGGTTACATCCTTGTCCCCTTTACTAGGCTTTAGGGTACCCGATGGGTGGTTATGGGCAAGTACCAAAGCTATCGCACCTATTTCAAGGGCTTGTCGCATAACGATCCGCACATCGACTAGGGTGCCGGTAAGTCCGCCTTTGCTTAGTAGGGCGCAATGAAGGACCTTATTGCCGTTATTAAGATAGAGTATCCAAAACTCTTCGTGTTCCAAATCCCCGATTCGGGGCCGTAGCAGGTCAAAAGCATCGCGGCTACTATTGATTTTTGTGATTTTCTGGACTTCCCCTTCCCTTCTCCGCCGTCCGATTTCCAGGGCTGCAATAATGGTCACTGCTTTGGCTTCACCAATACCGTGAAACTGCGTCAATTGCTTTAAGGATAATCTCCCGAGTTCGTTAAGATTATTGTTGACACCCGCCAGAATCTTTTTGGAAAGGGCTACGGCACTATCGTTTCTACTTCCCGAACCTATAAGAATGGCAATCAGCTCGGCATCCGAAAGTACAGATTTTCCCTTTTGTACTAATTTCTCCCGCGGTTTATCATCGTCGGACCAATGTTTTATGGAGAAGGAAGATTGATTTTCTGGCATGGGGAGTAGACGTTACCTATTAATGGGTACTAGTTAACGTAAATTATGGGTAGGTTATTACTAACCCAGCGACTTCCTCCAAATCCAAACCCCCATAATTCCCCGAACTCATTAGCAATACTACGGAATCGGCATAATCCTGTTTAAATACAAAATCCTTAAAGGCGGATGCCTCTGTGAAAACATTCAGGTCATCGCACTCGAAGGCTTCCGAAATTTGCTGGGGTGAGACCGGATCCAAATTTTTTATGGCAACGGATTCGGGTAAGTAGAATACCGTAGCTATGTCGGCGGCATCCAAAGCGCCTTTGTATCCCTTTAGGAACTCTGGCTCAAAACTACTATAGGTATGTAGTTCAAGGCAAGCAATCAATTTTCTTTCAGGATATTGTTCTTTTACGGCCCTAGTGGTCGCGGCTACCTTGCTGGGGGAATGGGCAAAATCTTTGTAGACCACGCTTGATTTTCCCTCTGCCAGTTTTTCCAAGCGTTTGGAAGCCCCTTTAAAGCTGGCAATGGCTTCATAAAAATCGGCTTCATCGACGCCCATGTTCTGGCAGATCCATTTGGCACCGGCAAGATTGCTAAGGTTATGCCTTCCGAAAACCGCTATGGGCATGGGGCCTTCAGGAGTTTCCAAAAGGGTTCTTCCGTCTTCGACCTGGTACGCTGGTGTCGTATACGGCAACTTTCGGATGGCGTTTTCGGAGGCTTCGACCACCTTTTTCACTTCCGGATCTTCTTCATTATACGTAATGCTTCCTCCTTTTACGATACTATCCACAAAAATTTGGAATTGATGCACATAATTTTCGAAGGTGGGAAACACGTTGATATGGTCCCACGCGATACCACTCAACAGGGCAATATTGGGTTTGTATAGGTGGAATTTTGGCCGCCGATCGATAGGTGAGGACAAATATTCATCCCCTTCCAAAACGATAAAATCATTTTTTTCCGTCAGGTGCACCATACGGTCGAACCCATCCAATTGGGCACCCACCATATAATCGACATTGCGGTCGTGATATTCCAGCACATGCAGAATCATCGAGGTGATCGTAGTCTTGCCGTGGCTTCCGCCAATCACCACCCGGGTTTTATTTTTGGACTGCTCATAAAGGAATTCGGGATAGGAATATATTTTTACTCCCAGTTCCTTGGCACGAAGTAATTCGGGATTATCGGGTTTGGCATGCATCCCCAAGATAACGGCATCTAACGACGCGTGAACCTTGGTCGGAAACCATCCGAATTTTTCCGGGAGTAATCCCTTTTCGGCCAAGCGGCTTTTCGAAGGTTCAAAAATCACGTCATCGCTTCCGGTGATATTGTAACCTTTATGTTCAAGGGCCAAGGCCAGGTTGTGCATCGCGCTGCCGCCGATGGCTATAAAGTGGATTTGCATTTCGTACTGATTTTGGCCAAAGATAACAAAGGGTGGTAAAAGAATAGAGAACAAAGAGAAGAGAAAAGGGACAGGCGAAGGATGATGGGTGACGGATGATGATTTACCCTTTTCACTCTTCACTCTTCACTCTTCACTTGCATGATATACCAAAAAGATATGCTTTTACGGAGTTATATTATTTCAGTTATGAAAGCAGTGTCCTTAAAAATAGACGAATCCATTTTCAGCGAGACAGAGAAAATTCTTTCTGAGATGAAAATGCCCAGAAACAGGTACATCAACGAGGCTATAGATCATTACAATCGGTTGCAAAAAAGAATGTTGATTGAAAAACAGCTTAAAATCGATTCGTATGCCGTCCGCGAAGAATCGATGAATGTACTAAGGGAATTCGAAGATTTAGGATAAGATGATTAAGCGTTTCGAAATTTGGATAGCCGATTTAAATCCTAGAATGGGAACGGAACCCGGCAAAAAAAGACCGGTACTGGTGGTTCAGAGCAATCTTTTGAACAAAATTCCGCATCCTTCGACCGTTATTTGTCCGATTACTACCCAAATCAAAAGTGAAGCCCAAATTTTAAGGGTATCCCTAAAAAAGGGACAGGCCAATTTACAGAAGGACTCCCACGTGCTGATCGATCAAATCCGGGTAATAGACAATCAAAGATTGGTCGAAAGAATAGGTGTACTACCGAAGGATACAATTGATGAAATACAGCGGAACCTATCCATTGTACTGGATTTGGTTTGAACCGTTTGCTAGACCTGTCAGGTTTCGCTCCGTAAGAGGCTAGTTTTCGATTTAAAGCGGATACTCAAATAAACATAAACCTAACAGGTTTGATGCCACACTCGTTTTCTTGTTATCTTAGCAGATAAAATTGGCAACATGCACCTCAACCTCTCTACCATCCCATCCAAAGAAATTATACCCGGTCTCCATGGCAAACTGGTGCATGCCGAAAATATGAGCCTCGTCTTTTGGGAGGTCGAAGAAAGCGCCGAAGTACCCGAACATGCCCACATGAACGAGCAGATTATGCATGTTATCGAAGGTACGTTCGAGTTTACTTTGGATGGCGATACCAAGGTGTATTATCCTGGGGATTTCGTAGTAATTGCACCTCACAAAAAACACAGTGGACGAGCGTTGACACCTTGTAAACTGATGGACGTTTTTAGTCCGGCGAGAGAAGAATACAAGTAGGGTGGGTGTTTGGTGTTTGGTGTTTGGTGTTTGGTGCTAAGTTGCAAAGTGACTAATCATCGTGCAGGCACACGAAACACTTGAAAAAATATATCTTTTTGATGTATGATAACCATCTTTCAAACTTTTTTCCAAAATACTAAGTAAGCCTAAGGTAATTACACCCTATAGCGAATAAGAAAGAAATGTTTAATGCAAAAAACTAAACCCCTAAACCCATAAACCCATAAACTTTTTGATCGTAAATTTCGGACCTCAGATCAAATCGTGACCTAAAAAACTAAAAAGATGAATATAAGCTTAACAGGAAAAACAGCTCTAGTCGGTGGTAGTAGTGGAGGTATCGGTAAGGCCATTGCGTTTCAGCTTGCAGTAAGTGGCGCGAGTGTTACCTTGATGTCGCATAGCGAAGATAAATTAAAAGATATTGTTGCCGAACTTCCGAACGATCTCGGACAAACACATCATTATTTGGTAGTTGACTTTTCGGATTTCGACGGATACAAAATAATAATAGCCAAGTACTTTGAAAGCAATTCGGTAGACATTCTCGTCAACAACACCCAGGGCCCAAATGCCGGCAATACCTTAGATAAAAAAGTACCCGATTATCAGGAAGCTTTCGACTTGCTTTTTAAAACGGTGGTTTTCACTACGGAAATGGCCTTAAAACATATGATAAAAAATAAATGGGGCCGTATAATCAACGCCGCATCGGTTTCCGTAAAAGAACCTTTGTCATATCTAGCATTATCGAACACCATCCGGGCGGCCGTGGTCACTTGGGCCAAATCGTTGGCCAGCGATGTGGGCGAACATAACATTACGGTAAACAGTATTCTAACTGGCTATTTCGATACGGATCGGATTCACCAACTAAACGCGAAGAAAGCGGAACAGCAAGGTATCTCCCAGGCTGATGTCCGTTTGGATATGGAGTCGAAAGTACCCGTAAAACGCATTGGCGACCCGAAGGAATTTGGATATTTGGTGGCGTTTTTGGCTTCGGAGCAAGCTGGTTATATTACCGGCACACAGATTCCGATTGATGGCGGGCTGTTGAAGTCGTTGTGAAATTTTTGCTTCGGTTCCTCCCTTGAGATCAAGGGAGGTGCCCTTTACCCTTCTATTCGGTAGCACCTTCCAGTAAGCAATTCCACCCATACATTGCTCGTTTTCATTACATGAATGTTAAAGTTGTTCCCTAGTTCGCACGATAAAAACTCCCTTCCCTCATCCAAAACCCTCGATCCCTAATTTAGTGTTGCCCATGGCATAGCTTTTGTAAATCTTTGTTCCGTAATTTTAATGCTATGAAACATCCTAAAATCATATCCATCCTACAATTCCTAATTCTGACGGTGACTATGGGACATGCGCAAAATCCGGACGAATCGTACGACATACTTTGGAAAAAGGTCGGGCAACTCGAAAATGAAGACTTGACCAAATCCGCCTTAAAACAAGTCCAGGCCATTTCCGAAAAGGCCAAAAAGGAAAAGAATGCCCAACAGATGGTCAAGACCTTACTGTATACCTCAAAATATGCCGTAATTCTGGAAGAAGATGCACAGTTGAACATCGTCAAGGATTTCAGATCGGAAATCGATAAGGCGGAGTTCCCAACAAAAAATGTGCTGGAAAGCTATTTGGCGAACCTCTATTGGCAGTACTTCCAACAAAATCGCTACCCCTTTTATGACCGCACAAAAACAGCATCTAAAGTAGATTCCGTCGATTTTCGTACTTGGGACCTGACTACGCTATTCCATGAAATCAGTAGTCATTTTGAGGCATCTTTAAAAAATAAGGAAGGGCTTCAAGAAACCGGACTCAAAGATTTTAAAGAAATTCTGAACAATCAAACCAATTCCGAAATCTACCGGCCTACGCTATTCGATGTGCTGGCACATGCTGCACTGGACTTTTACAAAACGGACGAAAACAACATCACCCGTCCGGCGGACCAATTCGAAATCGCCGATGCTGAACTTTTATGCGAGGCCTACGAATACACGCAAAAGAAAATTGATACCCAAGATCGGACTTCCCTGGAATCGAAAGCGCTACTGGTCTATCAAGAACTGTTGAAATTCCATTTTGCCGATCCAAAATTGGATGCCCTTGTCGATGTCGATATCGAACGGCTGGGATTCATTCACCAAAATGCCGTATTCGCGAACAAAGATGACATCTATATTGAAGTACAGCAAAATTCGTCCGAGAATTTTAAGCAACACGAGGTATCCGCTTTATATACCTATGAAATTGCCCAGCTGTATGTTCAACAAGGCAATGCGTATTCCCCAAAAACGAATGCCAATAATCGATGGGCGCTAAAAGAGGCCCTACAACTCTGCGACGTAGTCATCGCCCAATTTCCTGATAGCAGAGGGGCGGAAAAATCCAAAGTCCTGAAATCCCAAATCCTGGCAACCGACCTTCAGCTGACCACCGAAAATTTCATCCCCATAAATACCGAGGCACGGCTACTGGTCAACTACAAAAATATTGAAGCGCTTCAATACCATGCCCTTAAAATATCGCAAAAGCAACTGAAGCAACTTAACGGGATTTACCTACAGTCCGAAAAATTTGAATTTTTGCGAAAACTGTCCGAGGCGAAAACTTGGGAAGCCACTTTAAAAAATGAAAAGGACTATCAGCGGCACGGTATCGAGGTACTACTTCCCGCATTGGAAAACGGGCAGTACATCATCTTGTCCACTCCGTTTCCGAAAGATGGGAAAAACGCCGCGCACAAAACCTTTGCATTTAGTCCAGTTCAAGTTACGAACATGGCATTAGTGGCCACTCAAACTTCGGATAATTACAAATTTCAGGTTGTGGACCGGCAAAATGGCCATCCTATTTCTGGGGTGGAATTACAACTGACCTACCTCAAAAATGGCAATACACAGCATTCGACTACGACCATGTTAGCCGATACAAATGGCATTATCAACATCCCTTTATCCAACGAATATTGGCGGGATATCAATGTTCTTGTGACCCATAAAGATGAAAAGGGGCATTTCGGACCCTATTCTGTAAATGCCAAGTACGATTCAAATCCACCGTATGCCGACTACTCGTGTTTCCTCTTTACGGACCGTAGTATCTACAGACCGGGGCAACCTCTATATTTTAAGGGAATAGCCATACAAAATAACGAAGGGAAATCGAGCATCCTCGAAAATACCGAGGTACAGGTCGAACTTGAGGATGTCAACGGACAAACTGTAGGCACGCAGCAATTCAAGACCAATGCGTATGGTTCGTTTTCGGGGGAATTCATTCTGCCGGACATCGGATTGACAGGTAATTTCTCCTTACAGGTAAATTCAAAAAAAGTAGCACTTAGCGGATTTACCCAATTTTCGGTTGAGGAATACAAACGTCCTAAATTCGAAACTTCGTTCAGCCCGATAACTAAAACTTTTCGAGTCAACGACAGCATCACCGTAAAAGGAACCGCTACCGCCTATGCTGGAAGCAAAATTACCGATGCCAAGGTCGACTTCAGGGTCAAGAGAGTGGTCTATTTCCCAAGGTGGTACTACTGGTATCATCCTCATTTCAATACTAAGCCCCAAGAAATCGCCTTCGGTGAGACAACGACCGATGCTTCCGGCAACTACGAAATCGATTTTAAGGCATTGCCAGACACCAGTTTATCCAAAGAAAATCAACCGACGTTCCAGTATGAAGTGTCTGCTGATGTTACCGACATCAATGGGGAAACCCATACCGCGACCACCATCGTTTCCGTAGGGTATCATGCCTTAACCGCAACTATTGGCGTTTCCGATCGGTTGGATAAAACCAAGAAAAAGGATACCCTTACGATAGCCACAACCAACCTCAACAATCAGCCAACGGACGCCCGCGGTACACTTAAAATGTACAAGCTACAAGCGCCGGATCATGTGTTGCGCCCCAGACCTTGGGACGCTCCCGATTACCACAATTGGGAGAAACCGGCATTTAAAAAACGTTTCCCGCACGAAGCCTTTGCCAATGAAGACGACCCCACCACTTGGGAAAAAGGGAAATTGGTCTGGGAGTCGAAATTCGATACCGGAAAGTCTACCAAAATTCCGTTGGAAGTATCAAAAAAATGGGAGTCCGGAACCTATGTCATTGAGCTGGAAACTTCCGATGCCTTTGGGCAAGAGG
>JAGXIC010000130.1 GCA_024635875.1 Pricia sp. | reverse complement strand
TTAGCGCCAGCTATTTCAAATTGTACCAAAGCGTATTTTCCTGCCGTAGTCGCCCTCAATTTGATGGAAACTTTGTGCTTTTCGTATTGCAAAGCCGTATATGTGCTGATGATCATAAACACCAGAGCTCCTGAAATGGTTAGGGCGGGAGTAAGGTTATGATGTAGAAACCTATATAGTCCCATCCCCGTAAAATTTCCATAGAGAATGATAAAGTGGACAATATATATGGACAAAGTGCTCTGTCCTATTTTCAGCACGTTCGGGTTTTTCAGCAAACTTCGTAGCAACATGAACATCGCAAATACTAAAAGCACGTCTCCCAAACGGATAAAGAGATAGTTGTTAAAGAAAATATCCGCGAACAACTGTATCCCCGTTACCTTCGAAAGGGACAAAAATAACTCGGAAGAGCCAAAAATCAATCCGAAACCTGCCAATGTAGCTATAGCGATAGCAGTTGGATATAAATATTTAAAATTCTTGAATTTGGTAAATAACAGGGAAACAAACCCCCCGAAGGCCGCATAGCCGAACCAAGGGAAAATGGTGAATACCGATCCGTTCGATTTGGTAAGATAGTTTGCAAAGGCATCCGGAAGAAACGAAAAGCTCCACATCTCATATAGCGGTTCAAATAAAAATAGGACTAGGGTGGAGCCCAACAAAAGAGAGGCTAAGAGGGATTTCTTATGTTTTTCTGCTATCAAATAAATCCCGATAATTCCTAATAGAGAAAGTCCAATGCAATGTAAAACATCCACAAGATAAAACGAGGCGTAAAGTTCACCTTGCAGAAGTCCGAACAGGTCCATTCGCAGTAGATAGCCTATAAACAATAGTTCTAAGCCACGTTTGATTCCCTTTTTAACCCTCGGATTTTTTAGGCCTTGTTTGTCGCCCCGAACCAAAAGATAGGTAAAAATAAATCCGGAAACGGTAAAGAAAACCGGGGCGGTAATCCCCCTAAAATACTTCCAGACAGCGAACACCGAGTTCGAATTGTCGCGGAAAGCCGTATCCAGAAGTCCATCCACAAAATGCCCTTGCAGCATCATGAGAATGGCCCAGGCCCGCATGGCATCAATAAAATATAATCTATTGGTCTTGTCGTCCACTACTTGATAATTTCAATAATTGATTTCAGCTACTCGCTTAAAACAGTTTAGGGGTTTAGAAGTGTATCAGTTTAGTTTCAATTTTTTCATAACTCACTAACTCACTTCACACTTTTAACCCCACACCTTCCCATATGCTATATACTTGCTAAACAGTACATTTGGATGTTTCGAGGTGCAAAATTAGATAAAATAGTCGCAATTCAATTGTTTTTGATATATTTTCGCTGAAGGGACACTCTAAAACACATTATGGCTACAATTTTGGCATTTGCGGGCAGTAATTCTTCGACATCCATAAATTTTCAGTTGGTCAAACATACGGTTGCCATGATCGAGGGGCATAAAGTCCAACTCTTGAACATGGCGAATTTTCCGTTTCCTTTGTACAGTGCAGACTATGAAAAGGAACAGGGGTTTTCGAACTCCTTGATTGAAGTGAAGGATGACATTGCCAAGGCAGCCGGAGTAATTATTTCGGTAAATGAACACAATGGCAATCCTTCTGCCTTTTTTAAGAACCTTGTTGATTGGCTATCACGGTTAGATCGAGGATTTTTAAGTGAAAAACCCGTTCTTTTGATGTCTACTTCGGGCGGCAAAAGGGGTGGGGCAAGTTCATTACAGGTAGTGAAAAATCTACTCCCGAGATTCGGGGCCGAAATAGTAGGCACGTTCTCTCTGCCCTCTTTCAATGAGAATTTAGATGCACAGAAAGGCGTGGTCGACCCAGAACTGGCAAAGGCCCATGCCGCGGTGTTGGAAGATTTTCTCGCTAAACTTTAAAATTGATTTCCTTGCGCAAAACGGCCTCGTTTACCGTTTCCGATTGTTATGACTTTAAGGGGAAGCTTTTAATTTGGGCACAGCGGTTCGACGAGGTGGCCTGGTTGGACAGTAACGGCCACAAAGACCGTTATGGTGCATTCGATGCCTTGCTGGCAGTCGACGGACTTACTTCGCTCTTAACGGATGTGCAATATGCCTTTTCGGATTTAAAAGCCTATCAAGAAGGGATTCATGACTGGATTTTTGGCTATCTCTCCTACGACCTTAAAAACGATATTGAGCCATTGTCCTCAAAAAATTGCGATGGACTTCAATTTCCCGACCTTTATTTTTTCCAGCCCAAAAAAATCATCCGTATTACAGGGCAAACCGTTGATTTCCTATATTTAAATATCGTGGATGATGAAATCGAAAAGGATTTTGAGCATATTTCTAGGATAAAATCACCTCGGAAAGATGAGCTTCCGATTTCGAATGACATCCGTATAAAACTACGAATTTTTAAGGATGATTACTTTAAACGGATTACCGAACTGTTGGCCCACATTCATCGGGGCGACATTTACGAAATTAATTTTTGCCAGGAGTTTTACGCGGAAAATACGGAAATCGATGCCCTGAAAACCTATCGCAAGCTAAACGCCATTTCTAAAGCCCCCTTTGCCACTTTTTTGAAATTAAGGGACAAATTCCTATTATCCGCCTCTCCCGAACGCTATTTGAAGAAAAAAGGCAACAAAATTATCTCGCAACCGATCAAAGGCACGGCAAAACGCTCCGAAAATCCTGAAACGGACGCAGCCTTACGGTCCGCCTTAAAAGGGGATGCAAAGGAGAGAGCTGAAAACGTCATGATAGTCGACCTGGTGCGCAACGACCTCTCCAAGAGCGCCATCAAAGGCAGTGTTCGAGTAGAAGAACTCTGCGAGGTCTATTCGTTCGAACAGGTGCACCAAATGATTTCGACCGTAACGGCAGAGGTCGCCAAAAATACAAATCCCCTTGAAATTATCAGGGAAACCTTTCCTATGGGCAGTATGACCGGTGCCCCAAAAATATCGGCCATGCAGATCATCGAAAAGCTGGAGTCTTTTAAACGCGGACTTTATAGTGGTGCGGTTGGCTATTTTACACCCGAAGGGGATTTTGATTTTAATGTGGTCATTCGCAGTATACTTTACAATGCTGCGGAAAAGTATGTGTCTTACGCCGTTGGTAGTGCCATTACCGCCATGTCAAGTCCTGAAAGAGAGTATGAGGAGTGCCTGTTGAAGGCCAAGGCGATGCGGGAAGTATTGGGGCACACATAACTTCTTCACTACCTTTGTCTTATGTTAGCAGCATTCAAAACCCATATTGAAACCAAATTTCCAGAATTACGGAGTACCCCTTTTCTTCTGGCCTGCAGCGGAGGTATTGATAGCATGGTATTGGCCCATCTGTGTGCGAGGTGTGGAATGGACTTCGCCCTTGCCCATTGCAACTTCCGGTTGCGTGGGGCGGATAGTGATGGCGATGAAAAATTTGTTGAGAAAATCGCCAACTCTTTGAATTTAGAATTATATGTAACCCAATTTGAAACAATAGATTATGTGAACATACATAAAGTTTCAGTTCAAATTGCTGCCAGGCAGCTTCGCTATTCCTGGTTTGCGGAAATCATGCAAAAAAACGGCATCCAAACCTTGGTTACGGCTCATCATGCCGATGATAATCTGGAAACTTTTTTGATCAATTTATCCCGTGGTACCGGTATCGAAGGTTTGATCGGAATTCCAGAAAAAACGGATAGTATCTCACGGCCTTTGCTGCCATTTGCGCGCGAAGATATCGAGGCCTACGCTCTCGCTGAAAATATCGAATGGCGCGAGGACAGTAGCAACGCCGATACCAATTATCTTCGGAACAACATCCGCCATCAAATACTGCCACAGCTAAAAGCTTTAAATCCTAATTTTTTAGGAAATTTTCGGGATACCCAAAGTTACTTGAAGCAAACCGCTTCGATGGCCGCTACTCATATTCGTCGGTCGAAAGCCGCTATTTTTCAAAAGGAAGGAAACAGCGTTAAAATTTCCATTACGGCGCTCCAGATTTAACGCCCTTGCCAGGTTATCTCTTCGCATTTTTTAACGAATATGGATTTACGGAATGGAACGATGTCGAAAACCTGCTGACGGCCATGAGTGGAAAAGAGGTGCGATCCAAGTCCCACCGATTGGTCAAGGATCGGGATTTTCTCTTGTTGACCGAAAATAAAACCTCCGAAAACCGAATCTACCAGATTTTGAAAAACCAGACCAAAATCGAAAAACCGGTTCAAATGAGGATCACGAAAGTCGATACCATGTTAGAAACCGGCCCTCACATACTTTATGTGCCCAAAAAAGCGTTAAAATACCCTCTGACCCTAAGGAAATGGGAAAAAGGTGACTATTTTTGTCCGTTTGGCATGAAGGGTAAGAAAAAATTATCCAAGTACTTTAAGGACGAAAAAATAGACATCATAGCCAAAGAGAACCAATGGCTGCTCTGTTCCGATGGGGCGATTGTCTGGGTCGTAGGCAAGCGGGCCGATGAGCGGTTCAAGGTATCGGAAAATACCGAAGAAATTGTAAAGTTTGAATTGAAGTTATGAAGCAGATAACTGTACTTATATTCTTATTTTTAAATAGTTTATCCCTTTTTTCGCAGGATGATAAAAATCCTGTCAAATTCTCTCAGGAGTTTCGTAAGATTTCGGAAACGGAATACGAGCTGATCATGAAAGCTGACATCCACGAAGGTTGGCATGTGTATTCACAACATACGGCCGAGGGAGGTTCTTTGCCCAGTGAGTTTTCTTTCGAAAAAGCGGGAGAGGATTATGAGCTTTTTGGTGAAACCACCGAAAGCGAAACGATAGTGGAGTACAGCGACGTT
Organism: Pricia sp.; assembly: GCA_024635875.1. Taxonomy (GTDB): domain Bacteria; phylum Bacteroidota; class Bacteroidia; order Flavobacteriales; family Flavobacteriaceae; genus Pricia. The sequence continues at coordinate 3,565 of JAGXIC010000130.1, read as the reverse complement.
TTTGAGGTGGATGAGACTTTTTTTAAGGAGAACGCCGTTTTCACCCAAAAGATCAAATTGCTGAAACCTAATGTAAATCAGGTGAACGTCAACCTATTTTACCAAGTCTGTAAAGAAGTCTGTATTCCTGCCGATCACGATTTCCGCTTTGTTTTTGACGGGAGTGTTGCGACGAAAACCAATGGGTCTGTCGACGAACGGAGCCTGGCCATGGGTTCGGCTTTAAAACTGGACCTAAAGAACAAAGAACTATTGAATAACGTCGGAGAAGATATCGGTACCGGTTCAGGACTGTGGGGGATATTCGGATTGGGCTTCTTGGGCGGTTTGATCGCCTTACTTACCCCATGCGTCTTTCCTATGATTCCCCTTACCGTTTCCTTTTTCACAAAACATTCCGAAAAGAAGTCCAAGGGAATCGCCAACGCCATGCTCTACGGGTTCTTTATCGTTTTGATTTACTTCGTATTGAGCCTGCCCTTTCATTTGTTTGATTCCGTCGATTCTCAAATATTGAACACTATAGCCACCAATATTTGGTTGAACGTTGGCTTCTTTGTAATCTTTCTGTTTTTCGCGTTTTCATTTTTTGGCTATTACGAGTTGACGCTGCCCAGTTCATGGGCCAACCGGATGGATGCGGCGTCTACCAAGGTGGGCGGCGGTATCGGTATCTTTTTTATGGCTGTTACCTTGGCGCTCGTCTCTTTTTCCTGTACCGGTCCTATTTTGGGAGGGCTGTTGGGCAGTACGGTTTTGGGCGAGGGCGATGTAGCAACAAATCTGTCCGCTGGTATGACGGGGTTTGGAGTTGCGCTGGCCCTTCCATTTGGGCTGTTCGCCCTATTTCCGACCTGGTTGAATTCCCTACCAAAATCTGGGGGTTGGATGACCACCGTAAAAGTGGTATTGGGATTTTTGGAACTTGCACTGGCCCTTAAATTTCTATCAAACGCCGATATGGTCGGTGGATGGGGAATTTTAAAGCGTGAAATCTTTTTAGGAATATGGGTTGTATTGTTCGTGTTGCTGACCCTATACCTTTTCGGTATAATTCGCTTTCCGCAAGATGGACCAAAAGCTAAGTTATCTGCAGTTAGAAAAGGCATCGGTGTTGTTAGTGCTGCATTTTCCATCTATTTGGTCGTTGGACTTTTCAATTTTTCAAGTCTAAAATTGTTGAGCGGCTTTCCACCGCCCCATTTCTACAGTATTTTTGAAACCGAGAGTGACTGTCCCCTTGGTATTGACTGCTTTAAGGATTTCGATGCAGGGGTGGCCCACGCCAAAAAAGTCGATAAACCCATACTTCTTGATTTTACGGGATGGGCCTGTGTCAATTGCCGTAAAATGGAAGCCAATGTGTGGAGCGAAGCCGATATCTATCCAATTATTAAGGATGAGTATGTATTGATATCCTTATATATCGATGATCGGGAAGAACTTCCTGAACATCAACAGTTCGACTTCAAGTTCGATTCCGGCCGGATAAAAAGTATTAAAACGATTGGGCAAAAGTGGGGCACCTTTCAGAATATAAATTTCAACGCCGCCTCGCAGCCATATTACGTCCTGCTTTCTCCAGATTTGGAAATCCTGAACAATGCGGTGCAATATACCGATAGGGACGAATACCGGAAATGGCTTTTAAAAGGCTTGCAGCGTTTTAATGAGACCCCTGTCGTTTCAGGGGAATAATCCCTATCTTTCTCCACGTTATTTACAATACGAATTTAAATGCGAATCCTAAAAATAGTGGGGTGGGCACTGCTCGCCTTCAGTGGCGTTTTGGCCATGATAATCGGTATTTTCATATATCGGGCAAAACCGAACTATGAAGGTGAAAAACAGCTTTCAGGCCTTTCCGGGGAAGTCGATATTTATTTCGATACTTACGGAATTCCACATATCTATGGGGATAATGAAAAGGATGCGTTCACGGCCTTGGGCTACGTACACGCCCAAGACCGTCTCTGGCAAATGGAATTGTTACGGCGCATAGCGAGTGGCGGTATTTCAGAAGTCTTTGGCAGGGATTTTATAGGAACGGACAAATTTTTTCTAGCGCTGGGCATCGATGATGCCTCTCTTGAAACCGTTTCTAAACTGGACAGGACCCAGAAATCCGTAGTACTATCCCAAGCTTATCTCGATGGCATCAACCAATTTATCGAAGAGGGATCGACACCGATTGAATTTTACCTAACGGGAATCGAAAAGCGAAAATTCACCCTGAAGGATGTCTACAATACCATGGGCTACATGGCCTTTAGTTTCGCCATGGCGCACAAGACCGACCCCATGCTGACCGAAATAAGGGGTAGGTTGGGACCGAAATACTTAAAAGATTTCGAAATCCAAAGTGATACCGGTTCGGTCTGGATCAAGAATTATTATCCCAAGACTTCCGATACCCTAAAGAACAAAATGTCGGCCAGCGTAATGGAATCCCTAGAAAAATTGGCGATTCCCCTTTTCGAGGGAAGTAATAGCTGGGTACTCGCCCCCGAAAAAACCAAGAACGGCAAAGTTATTTTCGCCAACGACCCCCATATCGGTTTTTCCCAGCCCTCGGTTTGGTATGAAGCCCATGTGAGCACGCCATCCTATGAGAAATATGGCTATCATTTAGCGGGCGTTCCTTTTCCGCTACTGGGCCACGACCGAAACTTGGCCTATGGTATGACCATGTTCGAGAACGACGATGTGGACTTTTATTATGAAGAAACCCATGCATCCGACACCACAAAATATAAAACCGGTACCGGTTGGACGGAGTATGAATACGTTTCAAAAGCTATTAAGGTCAAGGATTCCACTAACATAAATTTTTCCTATAAAAAAACACAACACGGCCCCGTTTTAACCGGGATTGCGGATCAAATCAACGGTGAGCGACCCATTTCGATGTGGTGGGCCTATACTCGGCTAGAAAACAAGGTGATGGACGCCTTGTACGAATTGTCACACGCCGAAAACATCCGTGAATTTCAAAGTGCTTTGACAAACATTCATGCACCGGGCCTCAATATTATGTATGGCGATGCAACCGGAAATGTGGCCTGGTGGGCGACGGCAAAACTTTATAAAATACCGGACAGTATCAACACGAAATTCGTATACGATTTGAATAAGGGACTTTCCACGGAGAAACAGTTTCTTGATTTTTCAGAAAACCCACAAGCGATCAATCCACCTTGGCATTATGTTTATTCCGCGAACAATCAGCCTGATTCTATCGCGGGTATGTTGTATCCCGGATATTATTTACCCGAGAATAGAGCCAAGCGTATCGTTAGCTTGCTGGACTCAAAAAATGATTGGGACGGGAATTCGGTCCGTAACATGATGACCGATGTGACCTCTCCGATAAATACTATCATCTTGGCCAATTTAATAAATGACCTTGATACAGATGGGTTCACTGATGATCAATTAAAGATTTTGGAAAAATTGCAATATTGGAAGGGCGATTACCCCTTGGATAGTGTCCAGGGCACCATCTATCACCGTTGGATTTACTTTTTGTTAGCCAATACATTTATCGATGAGATAGGAAGAGATT
>JAGXIC010000129.1 GCA_024635875.1 Pricia sp. | reverse complement strand
TCTGATGGTGCTTTCCCCGTCTTTTCTTGAATATTGTCCATATACGCTTTGAAAGACCTATTAGTTAGTGGTGTTTAATTTATGAAAGGAATAATACGAAGCAATTAAAATTACTAAAAACAGAAGTGGGAAAAAGGACTGGAAATCTATTCCGTCTATGGCAAAATGGCTGATGCTCGCAAAAATAAAGTCAAAAGCAAAGCCTGCGTAGGCCCACTCTTTAATTCGTTTTGGCACTTGTGGAATTATCAGTGTTAAGGCTCCCAACACTTTGAAAACGACCAATGCATTGCCAAAATATTCAGGATAGCCCAAATGTCTTATCCCTTCCTTTGCAAGTTCGGTCTGTGAAGTAAATGCGGGTATTAACCCTTCCATTATGAAGATGATAATGGTCGTTGTCCAAAAAATGATTTTGTTTGTTTTTGTGGATGCCATAATTTCCGAATTTAGATTGTTTCTCAAAATTAATTTAATCCTTCCTACTTAAAACGGTATAAATTCGACAATATGGAGGGGCGATCACGACATTATTTTTCTAGGGATTTTTTAGCTTTATGCTTAACTTTGGATGGTTAAACAATTAAAGGATGAATTCGTAATTATCCCATATCCACATAGAAAAGCTGAATAAAAATAATCTCGGGGAACTAAAGTATTTGATAGGAATATTTAAGGCGGAGTTTGAGTCTGAAGGTACCGGTTTGCCATCGGACGAATACTTGACCCAATTATTGCACAAAGAATATTTTGGGGTCTTTGTGGCCAAAAATGGAAATCAAGTCGTAGGAGGGGCAACCACTTATGAACTGATAAAATACTATTCCGAAAAATCCGAATTGTATAGCTATGACATTGCCATCCAAAACGGATTTCAAAACTTGGGCATCGGCAAAAAATTAATGGCCTACATAAAGGAATACGGGAGCGAAAACGGAATGGAATCGGTTTATGTGCAAGCCGAATCGGACAATATCCTAGCGGTCCGATTCTATGAAACCACGATTGGACTTGGGGAAAAAGTGCAACACTTTACTATGGATTACAACGAATAAAAGCGAAGGCCATTACGGGTCAAGTAACCGAGTAAATCCATACAAATATGCTGACAACCATTAACCCCAAATTGCCCATGCGCGATAAAACCGTTACGAGGGACTATTATCTAAACCAATTGGGTTTTCAGGAATATGGCAATGCCGATTTCGAGGGCTATCTGATGGTACAAAAAGACAGTATCCAAATTCATTTTTTCGAATTCGCGACATTGGATGCCAAGGAAAATTACGGGCAGGTGTATATCCGAACCGACAATATCGAAGAATTATACCAAGAATTCTTGAATAAAAAAATAGCTATCCATCCGAACGGGCCTTTGCAGGTCAAACCTTGGGGTCAAAAGGAATTTTCACTGCTCGACCCCGACCATAATCTTTTGACTTTTGGGCAGGAGGTGTTGTGAGAAATCCTTTGGTGAAGGCAGGCCTTTTTTGAAATGTTCATCGAAAACACTTAGGTAATGAAATACAGGTTCGGCACGGACCTAGGCCATTCAGAGGTGGATATAGGGCTTGGCATATTAGGCCTTTACCCCAATCCGCCAAAAGGAACCTAAGTATTTCTCAAGGCGTTCGGCAAGTTGTACGGTAGTATATTCAATTTCAATTTTGGTCGCTTCTACAGGGCCAATTAAAGGAACGGACTTTATCGACTACTTCACCCCAATAGCTTTGTTATGAGGCACCTTTTTTAAAACATAGGTGTAGAGCCACATGAGGGTAAAGGTGGGAATGACGTCGAGACCGGGAATGATTTCTTCGATAAATGCTAAGATACCGGCCCCTTGACCGATTTTCCCTTTATACATTCGGGTCATCAGCCAGCCGGCCATAGGAGCCCAAATTAAATCCGAAAATTCCCCAATAAAGGGAATGACGAAGGAAAGCATCCCGATACCGTCGAATAACAGTCCGAGTATCAACTTTTTATATTTGTCGTTTTTTGAATTATCCATGTGAAACATTATATATCCACGCGTAGTAAGGCAATAAAAGTGCCACAAAAATCAGGGGCAGTAGACGGTGGCAGTTATCAGCAGTTTATTTTTTTCTAAACTCCTAAACTAATGAACACATAAACCTTTTTCATGACAAATTAGAACTTATCAATTTCAAAAATTCGTTTCGGGTCTCTATTTTTTCGAATTGCCCCCGGAACCCCGATGTAGTGGTTACGGAATTTTGTTTCTGAACACCGCGCATCATCATACACATGTGTGAAGCCTCTATCACTACGGCAACACCTTTAGGTTTCAGTGTATCATTGATACATTCTAAAATATCGTGTGTCAAACGCTCCTGCACCTGCAATCTGCGGGCAAAAACATCGACCACCCGGGGAATTTTACTCAAGCCGACAATATGACCATTGGGTATATAGGCTACATGCGCCTTGCCGAAGAACGGCAACAGATGATGTTCGCAAAGGGAATACAATTCGATGTCCTTGATTATTACCATATCGTCGTAACTTTCGGCAAACATGGCACTTTTTAAAATCTCGACCGCGTCTTGCTTATAGCCTTGCGTTAAAAACATCATTGCCTTTGCAGCTCGTTCAGGAGTTTTTACCAGTCCCTCGCGATTTACGTCCTCGCCGAGTTCGTCGATTATTTTAGAGTAGCTTTTCTTTACGTCGTTGGCAATTTCAATGTTGTATTCCTCAAGATTAGTGTAAGGGGACATAGGCTAAAATTATTTTGTTTATTCTTTTATAAATAATGTTAAACAAAAATAAGGATTAAATCCGTAGGCCACAAGTTAATCTTTTCAAACAAAACAGAATCGTATATTGACTTTTTCAATGTATTGTTTTAGTATTTTTGAATTTTAAAGGAGGTCTCTTCCATTCCTTTTCCAAAATTCAATGTTATGATCAAGGCCAAAAACATCCAGAAATTTTATGGGAATCTGCAGGTACTGAAGGGTGTTGACCTGCACGTTCAAAAAAAGGAAATTGTCTCTATTGTCGGGACTTCCGGAGCAGGTAAGACTACGTTGCTCCATATTCTGGGTACTTTGGATGTCCCCTCGAACCCTAGGGAAAGTGACCTGCTGATAAATGGGGAAGCGACGAATACGTTATCGGATAAAGATTTGGCCCGATTCCGGAACGAGCATATCGGCTTTATCTTTCAGTTCCACCAGTTGTTGCCGGAGTTTACGGCACTAGAAAATGTCTGTATTCCAGCTTTCATTAAAAACACGCCAAAAGCAAAAGCGGAGTCCAAAGCCAAGGAACTCCTCGATTTTTTGGGGCTCTCGAAACGCTATGGCCACAAACCGAACGAACTTTCCGGCGGGGAACAGCAACGTGTCGCCGTGGCGCGGGCTTTGGTCAACGATCCTTCGATTATCTTCGCCGATGAGCCCAGTGGTAATCTCGACTCCGAAAGTGCCGACAATCTACACCGCCTCTTTTTCGACCTCCGCGACCAGTTCGGTCAGACCTTTGTCATTGTGACCCACAACGAGCAACTGGCCGATATGGCCGACCGGAAACTCACTATGGTCGATGGAATGATCGTCAACAAGGAGGTGGTGGCGTAAAAGCTCCAAATTACAAGCACCAAATTCCAAGTATAGCTATAACTTCTGACGATTAGTAGTTTGTGATAATAACCTAAACCTAAAAAAATTCTCGAAAATTCGTGTCAATATCAGTCCAAAACACCTAGTAATGACCAAAACCGAACTCAAGGGTTTTCTAGATGCCAAAGTCCGTCAATACGAACATCCCAAGTTTTTGGAGAGTGACCCCCTACTGATTCCCCATCGCTTTGCTAAAAAGGAGGATATCGAAATCAGTGCCTTTTTGACCGCGACCATCGCTTGGGGTAACCGCAAGAGCATTATAAACAACGCGACCCGATTGATGGAGCTGATGGACAATGCGCCTTTTGATTTTGTGTCGGGCCACCAAGAAACGGATCTTGAAAAACTATCCGGTTTCGTGCACCGTACGTTCAACGGGAGAGATGCATCCTTTTTTATCGAAAGCCTAAGGAATATTTATGAAAATCATGGAGGGCTCGAAACCGTATTCGCGAAAAACCGCCAAGATGCTTTCCTACAATCGGCCATATCCTCCTTTAAAAAGACATTCTTCGAACTTCCCCACCCCACCCGTACCCAAAAACATGTCAGCGACCCCCTGAAAGGCTCCGCGGCGAAACGCATCAACATGTTCCTGAGATGGATGGTGCGACCTAATGCCACGGGCGTAGATTTTGGCCTTTGGAAAAGTATTGGTACGGAGCGCTTATCCTGCCCCCTTGATGTACATTCGGGAAACGTCGCTAGAAAGCTAAAACTGCTCAAGCGGAAACAGAACGACGCAAAGGCGCTTGCCGAGCTTGACAACAATCTGCGTAAACTAGACCCGATCGATCCCGTAAAGTATGATTTTGCGCTATTTGGATTAGGGGTCTTCGAGAAATTTTGAGGAAGGGTGACCTACCACCGACGACGAATGACGCATGACGGATGACCGATGACCGATGACCGATGACCGATGTAAATGTAATTATCCTATTTATTCGTAGACGGATTTTTATAAACTCATAAACCCCTCAACTCATAAACTTTTTCCTATTTTTAAAATCTATCAAAATCAGTCAAAAAATGAAAAATATATACTTCAGCACCCTTTTGTTATTTTGTTTTCAATTTTCAGTGCAAGCCCAAAAAAAGGAAACGCCCACCCCCGAAACCCACATGCATTCGGAACATCAGCGTAAAATTCCCATCGATACGGCCATTACCACGCAACATAGCGTTACAATCAATGGCCAGCCCATTGATTACACCGCAACTACAGGCATGCAACCCGCCTGGGACGAAGAGGGACAACCGATAGCGACGCTACAGTATACCTATTACACCCGTAACAATGTTAAAGACCGAGCGGCAAGACCTTTATTGATTTCCTTCAACGGAGGGCCGGGTTCGGCTTCGGTGTGGATGCACTTGGCCTATACCGGGCCACGTGCCCTGAAAATCGATGATGAGGGCTATCCCGTTCAACCGTATGGGGTACAGGATAATCCGTTTTCGGTGTTGGATGTTACTGATATCGTTTACGTAAACCCGGCCAATACAGGCTATTCCAGAACGATTCCCGAAGAATTGGAAGAAGAAGAGCGTAAGAAATTCTTTGGTATCAATGCGGATATAAAATATTTAGCGGAATGGCTAAACACCTTCGTTACCCGAAATAACCGCTGGCAATCACCGAAATATATTATTGGCGAAAGTTATGGAGGTACCCGGGTAATGGGACTATCCTTGGCATTGCAAGACCAACAATGGATGTACCTGAATGGCGTGATCATGGTCTCACCCGCTGATTATAAGGTTATCCGGGTCGGCGGACCGGTTTCCGATGCGCTCAACCTGCCTTATTTTACCGCGGCCGCTTGGTACCATAAGGCGCTTCCGGCCGAACTTCAGAATAAGGACTTACTAGAGATCCTTCCGGAATCTGAAGACTACACATTAAACACCCTGATTCCCGCTTTGGCAAAAGGCTGGAATATCGGGGAGACCGAAAAAAATACCGTTGCCGAAAAAATGGCCTATTATTCCGGATTGTCCACACAGGAAATCCTCGATCAAAACCTGGTGGTATCCACATCCTATTTCTGGAAAAATCTTTTGAAGGATAAAGGCGCCTACACCCTAGGAAGGCTCGACAGCCGATATTTGGGTTTCGACCGGCAAGTGGCAGGCATGGGCCCAGACTACAATCCCGAACTTACCTCTTGGCTACATTCCTTCACTCCCGCCATCAATTACTATATGCAAGAAGAGCTGAACTTTACAACGGATATTAAATACAATATGTTCGGCCCGGTACATCCGTGGGACAATGAAAATGATACCACACGCGAAGATCTTCGGCAAGCCATGGCCCAGAATCCCTATCTGAACGTCTTGGTGCAGAGCGGGTATTTCGATGGTGCTACCACCTACTTCAACGCAAAATATACGATGTGGCAAGTCGACCCCAGCGGCCGAATGAAAGACCGTTTCGAATTCAAGGGCTACCGCAGCGGACACATGATGTATTTGCGACGTGACGACCTCGAAAAGTCCAACAACGATATCAGGGCATTTATCGAACGGACCTTGGCGAAGGGAAAAAGTGCGAAGTATTGACCGCGTTTATTATATTGATATTACAAAGTTTAGTGAAGGCTTAGGCCAATTGATGTTCATTTCAATTAGCAATCGAATATAGCCTCCACTACCCACAAAGCCAGTGACTTTTTATTTCTTCAAAATAACTCCATTTGGTCTTACATCCATTGGTTCAACATCAATTACAACACTATGCAACCTAAAACATTCTTGAAAACTTTATCGTTCATCCATATTTCCCTATGCGCGGGTTTGATGTTATTGGCCATTTTCGTCTATTTTAAGAACGGTGATTTTACGGCACGCATGAATCGGCAAGATATTCTTATCTATATAGTACCGATTGTAGCGGCCGCTGGTTATTTTTTAAGCCAGCTGGTGTTCAAAAAACAGATAGAATCCCTATCAAGGGAAGATAAACTATCGACGAAATTGGGAAAATATCAAATGGCATCTTTACTAAAGTACGCCCTTTTACAAGTACCGGGATTTTTGGCCTTGATGGCTTATTTTTGGAGCGGGAATGCTTTATATTTGGTCATTGCGATAGCCTTGATTATATATCTTTTCGCGCAAAGGCCCACGGCGGAAAAAATTAAAAAGGAGTTACCGCTGACTTTGGAAGAACAAAAACAATTTGATAATTCGTTGTAAATTATGAAAAACTTAAAATCCGCTTTTCTCGCATTTTTAATAGGAATCGGTCTTGTAGAGGGTATTTACGGGCAAGACTGGCCCAACCTTGCAGCCTTTCAGGAAGCCAATCAAAAACTAAGCGCACCCGCTGCCGATGAGGACCGCGTAGTTTTTATGGGCAATTCCATCACCATAGGATGGCTTAATAAAAGACCGGAGTTTTTCGAGGGAAAACCATACGTCAACCGTGGTATCAGCGGCCAGACCACGCCCCAAATGCTTATCCGTTTTCGACAGGATGTCGTCAATCTAAAGCCTAAAGTAGTCGTTATTCTAGCCGGCACCAACGATATTGCGGGCAATACCGGTCCGTCGACCCTGGAAATGACGGCCGATAACATTAAATCCATGGCTGAAATCGCCCACGCGAACGGAATCAAAGTAGTGCTCTCCTCTACCCTG
>JAGXIC010000128.1 GCA_024635875.1 Pricia sp. | reverse complement strand
TGTAGTTCCAACCCTACGGATACCCTCTTTTCCAGTTTTTATAGGTATCGGGAACGGCCAATCTTTAGGCCTCGCCATTTCTGTTGGTGATAAACCGGTCGGTACGGTTTTTTAATGAGTAGCCTCGGCAAGAATCGAACTTGCATCTAAAGTTTAGGAAACTTCTATTCTATCCATTGAACTACGAGGCCAAATATTTAGGATGGCAAAAATAAAGTTTTTTTCGGGAGTCATGAAAATCCGCCCCAACTTATTTAATTCCAGTTCACAAGTTATCGAAAACTTGGTTACCTTGGGTTGCTAAAATTCAACCAAAAACCAAATGACCCTTTCCCCTTGGGATATCGCCATCGTAATCGCCTACGTCGTTGGCGTATTGGCCCTTGGTTTCTACCTGTCCAAAAAATCATCAAAAAACCTTGAATCCTACTTTTTAGGGGGCAACGAACTGCCCTGGTATTATTTGGGACTCAGCAATGCCTCGGGCATGTTCGACATTTCGGGTACTATGTGGTCGGTGGGCATTCTGTTTGTCTACGGGCTGAAAAGCGCTTGGTTACCTTGGCTTTGGCCCGTTTGGAACCAAGTATTCGTATTCGTCTACCTCGCTATCTGGATGCGACGTTCCAACGTCATGACAGGGGCGGAGTGGATTACCTTTCGTTTCGGCGATGGCAAGGGCGCCAAACTTTCGCATATCATTATCGTCATCTTTGCGGTCATCAGCGTACTTGGTTTTATCGCTTACTTCTTCGAGGGTATCGGAAAATATAGCACCTCCATTCTACCTTGGGATGTGTCGTTCGATTTCTTTGGCTATCAAGTGTCCTCGGCCCGTAGCTATGCCTTGATCATTTGTGGATTGACATCCTTATATACCGTAAAAGGCGGTATGCACAGCGTGGTCGCCACCGAAGTGATGCAATTTGTAATCATGACCTTTGCCTGTTTCGGGGTAGGTATTGTTGCCTACAATATGGTCACTGCAGAGCAAATTTCGGCGGTAGTACCCGAAACTTGGGACCAACTTTTCTTCGGATGGAATCTAGGACTCGATTGGAGCAACTCGGCCTTCCCTCAGGTCAATAACAAAATCGATTCTGATGGTTTCGATCTCTTCGGCATCCTATTTATGCTGATGGTTCTTAAAGGGATATTCGCCTCTGTCGCAGGGCCCGTTCCAAGCTATGACATGCAGCGGATACTGGCTACCAAGACCCCTGCCGAAGCGGCAAAAATGAGTTTCCTGACCATTTGTGTGCTCTACATACCCCGGTATTTTATGATTATCGGGTTCGCCGTACTGTCTTTAGTTTACCTAGGTCCAGAACTTCAGGCCATGGGCGACAACATCGATTTCGAGCAGGTGCTGCCGATGGCTATCAATAAATTTCTTCCGGTAGGATTGAAAGGCCTGATGCTGGCCGGATTTCTCGCCGCCTTTATGGGTACTTTCGCCGCTTTTGTGAATTCCGCTCCCGCCTATATCGTCAACGATATCTATAAGAAATACATCAACCCCGGGGCACCGGACAAAAAATTGGTGCAACTCAGCATTATTTCGTCTTTGGCCCTGGTCATGGTCGGCATCGCCTTTGGCTTTAACGCCGGATCCCTGAACTCCCTTATTCTTTGGTTAAGCTCCTCATTATATGGTGGATATGTAGCGGCCAACGTACTCAAATGGATTTGGTGGCGCTTTACCGGTAATGGCTATTTTTGGGGGATGTTCTTTGGATTGATTGCATCTACGGTCAAGTTCATTTTCTTTCCGGATTATGTGGATATTTTTGTATTCCCTATAATTTTCGCTTTCGCCTTCACAGGATGTATTATCGGCACATTTTTAGAACCCCTGCCTAACCGAGATCAAGTAAAGCGTTTTTACAAGCAGACCAAACCCTGGGGATTTTGGGGACCAATCAAAAAGGAAGTGATGGCCGAAGACACCGGTTTTGTACCGAATATGGATTTCAAACGTGATAGCTTTAACGTCGTAGTCGGTGTCATTTGGCAAATGGCGCAAGTCGTTATTCCCATATATTTTATGCTCCGAAAGGATACCGAAATGGTTATTTGGAGCGCCGTATTGATCTTGACCAGTTATTTGTTGAAACGATTTTGGTGGGATAGATTGGAAAGGGATTGAGGAGGGGCGGGCCGCAAGCTTTTCTGTCAGGCCGAGCACAGTCGCGACCTCGAGGCGGATTGAAAAAGTTGAGATTATAGAATACACTTTTTATGCAAATAACAGGCACCTTTATAGACGAAATCAGCCACGACATTCCCCATCAGAATTGGGGCGCCAAGGAATGGGATGCCGATTTCGCCCACATGAAAAAAATGGGAATCGACACCGTCATTCTCATTCGGTCGGGCTATCGAAGGTTTTTGACCTACCCTTCTACGTATTTGATCGATAAACATGGGTGCTACAGACCACCCGAGGATTTGGTAGGCCTATTTCTAAATCTCTCCGAAAAGCACGGTATGACCTTTTATTTCGGTACCTACGACAGTGGTAAATATTGGGATACCGGCGATATGCGCCACGAAATTGACATCAATCTGTATATTATCGAAGAGGCCTTTCAAAAATATGGTCATCACAAGCATTTTGGTGGATGGTACCTCAGTCTAGAACTAAGCCGAAAGACCAAGGGCGCTGTAGAATCCATCGCCAGATTGGGCCGACAATGCAAAGCGGTCAGCAACGGATTGCCTGTTTTGATTTCCCCATGGATTGATGGAAAAAAAGCAATCGAGGCTGCCAAGGTCCAGCTTACCAAAGTTGACAGTATTTCCCTAAAAGACCATGAGAAAGAATGGGACGAGATTTTCGACGGTATCAAAAAGGACATCGATATCGTGGCCTTTCAAGACGGACACGTCGATTACCATGAACTGGAAGATTATTTAAGGATAAATAAAGCCTTGGCTCACAAACACGGATTACAAACATGGACGAATACCGAATCTTTCGATCGTGATATGCCTATCAAATTCTTGCCCATCAAATTTGAAAAGCTACTGCTAAAATTGGAAGCCGCCCGACGCGCCGGGTGCGAAAAGGCGATAACCTTCGAGTTCTCGCATTTTATGAGCCCGCAGTCGGCTTATGTACAGGCGCGTCATTTGTATGACCGGTACATGGAAAGCTATCTGACTCCCTAGACTGCCATTTGGGGATTTATGAATAATGGCCGTTGCAAAAAATAATCCAAGGTTTGGAGGCAACATATTGGATTATTTTCATCCAATGAACAAAAGCTTATTCTTCCAAATGCCCGAACTTGCCCATATTGAAATCGTTGAAAGCCTCCTTGAGTTCTTCCTTGGTATTCATCACAAAAGGACCTTGGGCCGCTATAGGTTCATTAATGGGTTCCCCGCTTAAGACAAGGACCACCGCATCATCCGTTGCCTTGATTTCAAAATTTTCACCATCATTGGCCATGAGTACCATATGGTCCGTCGGGGCATTTTCCTTTCCGTTGACGACAATACTGCCTTCGATCAAAAGCAAGACGGTGTTGTATTGGGCAGGAAATTGAAAAGCGGCTTTTCCGCCCTTGTTCAACTTCGCATTGAACATATATATAGGGGTAAAGGTAGAGGCAACGCCCTTTGTGCCCTTATATTCGCCGGCGATCACTTCGATGTTTCCAGCTTCGTTATCCAGTTCAACTCGTTTGATGTCCCCGTATTTTATAGCCTGATACTTTGGATTGCCCTTCTTGTCCGTACTGGGCAGGTTTACCCAAAGCTGCACCATTTGAAATTCGCCGCCTTTTTTGCTCCATTCCGCTTCGTGGTATTCCTTGTGCAACACTCCTTTAGCTGCAGTCATCCATTGTATATCACCTTCGCCTATTGTACCGCCGCCGCCACTGCTGTCGTGATGGGCTACCCTTCCTTTGTAAGCAAGGGTTACGGTCTCAAAGCCTTTGTGCGGGTGTACGCCTACCCCTTTTGGCTTTTCGGAAGGTGGAAAGGTGTACTTTGAATTATAATCCAACAGAATGAACGGATCCATCCGTTCCATATCCATTCGATAGCCACTGGGGATAAAGTTATGAACCCTAAAACCGTCCCCGACAAAATGGGGAGGTCTGGGACTTGCAACCAATTCAACTGTTTTTGTTTTCATTATTTTTGTTTTTATGTATTATTTTATGGAAATCAAAAATTCCCTCTACTAAATCTTAGTGGCGAAACATAGAATTTGACTGATATTCGGGATGCTTGTTACCCTTTTTTCTTGTTGTTTATTAGTTCGTAACCCATGATTTGACTATTTGATTCAAAATATAGGTATCGAGCAAAACTTGTACATTTATGATACCAATTGACCTACTTGTCTGTCGGTCAAGCTCCGTTTGTCTTTTAGGTCTTGGTTAAAAGTATTGTGCATATTTAAAATAGATAAAAAATAGCTATACGATGAAAACCAATTGCTCGACCGAAGAATAGTACGTATACCAACAGGCCGGATGTAACATCCCATCCCAAAAACAATTTGATTTTAAATGAACCACGAAAATAAAAGTCCTTCTAAAAAGACTATTCCTATTATCGGTTTACATCACAAAGCTATATCTTGTAAACAGAAAAAATCAATATCATGAGCGAAAAATCAAATCCGTCTGCCAGTGAAGCAACGCCGCCTTTTGAAAAGGTGAATCCGCCCACCGTCGAGGCAAGTTCCAGAAGAAACTTTGTGAAAAAAAGTGCCTTGGCTTTTATGGCCGGCAGTATTTTACCGCAATTTAGCGCGAAAAGCTATGCCAAGATACTTGGGGCGAACGAGACTATCAATGTTTCCGTGATGGGCGTCAACAGCCGTGGCAACGCGCTGGCACAAAATTTTGCGGCCCAGAACAATTCGAATGTAATCCACATTTGTGATGTAGATAGCAGGGCGATTACTAAGTGCCTCACTGCACTAAAGGAACGACAGACTGTTGAGGCCAAAGCCTATATACATTTCCGGAAATCCTTGGAAAGTAAGGATGTTGATGTCCTTGTCATTGCCGCCCCCGATCATTGGCACGCACCCGCATCGCTTATCGCTCTGGAAGCCGGTAAGCATGTCTATGTCGAAAAACCCTGTAGCCATAACCCGAGCGAGGGCGAAATTTTGGTCAAGGCAGCCGAAAAATATGGTAAAATAGTACAAATGGGCAATCAGCGCCGTTCGTGGCCGAATGTTATGGCCGGCATCCAAGCGGTAAAAGATGGGGCCATCGGCCGCGTTTATTATGGTAAGGGATGGTACACCAACAATCGCCCCTCGATAGGCATCGGTAATGAAACCCCGGTTCCAGAATGGCTCGATTGGGAACTATGGCAAGGTCCCGCCCCTCGCAAAAAGTATAAGGACAATATCGTTCATTACAACTGGCACTGGCTGTGGCATTGGGGCACCGGGGAAGCCTTGAACAACGGCACCCACATGGTGGATCTCTTGCGCTGGGGCATGGAAGTCGATTACCCCACCCAGGTAAGTTCGAACGGCGGCAGGTACCGCTATAAAGATGATTGGGAAACGCCTGATACCCAAATCATCAACCTTGATTTCGACGATTCAAAAACCATGTCTTGGGAAGGCCGAAGCTGCAATGGTAAACCGATCGAGGGAAGTTCCGTTGGCGTTGTTTTTTATGGGGAAAACGGAAGTCTGCTGATTCCTGCAGGAAACAGTTACACCCAATTCGACCTCGACGGCAAGGTCGTAAAAGAAGTTGAGAACACCGAAGTAATCGACGCCCGCAACAAGAGCAATCCCGCAGAAAAATTGGATGCCTTACACATCCAGAACATGTTCGACGCCATAAAGAATGGCGGAAGTTTACATTCTGATGTTGATTCCGGACATAAAAGCACGCTTTTGGTTCAACTGGGAAATATCTCCCAAAGGGTAGGCCGATCTTTAGAAATCAATCCAAAAGACGGACATATAATTAAGGACAAAGATGCCCAGAAAATGTGGAATCGCGATTATGAAAAGGGGTGGGAGATGAAACTTTAATCAACAAGTCCAACATATGAATTCCAGAAGAACATTTATAGAAAAATTGGGTAAAGGCGCAGCCTTTTCGACTTTGGCACTGGCGACGCCCTTCGACGCCACATCGCAATGGTTTGCCAAAAAAAACAAGGAAATGAAAACCTTTAAAATCGGTATCATTGGTGCCGAAAACTCACATACCGCTGGTTTTGGTAAACTCTTTAATGTGCAAAAAGCCTTTCCGGGCATGGAAGTGAAGTATGTCTGGGGAGAGACCCAGGCCTTTGCGGAAAAAGCAATGCAGGATGGCAAAATACCGAACCGGGTCGATAACCCGAAAGATATGCTCGGTAAAATCGACGGCCTCATAGTGGATCATCGTCATGCCAAGTTTCATTTAGAACCGGCCATTGCTTTTATTGAGGCAGGGGTACCGACCTTTATAGACAAACCTTTCTGCTATCGAGCAAAAGAAGGCAAGGCATTTTTGGAACTCGCTAAAAAACACGGCACGCCCGTGACCTCGTTCAGTTCGATTGCCAATAGTTATGACACTTTTGATATCAAGGAACAGTTAAAAACCATGACTTCTATCGATCAGGTCACGCGTTATGGCCCGGCGACCCTCGATTCGGAATATGGTGGTATTTTCTTTTATGGGGTACACACCGTGCAGCCCTTGCTCTATCTTTTCGGCGACACCGTTGAAAGGGTTCGCGTACAGAAAAACGGGGAAAACAGTACTGCAAGCTTGGTCTTCGAAAACGGCATGATGGCAAGCTTGATCTTTACTACAAAAAATTATGGCTGGCAGACCTTCGTTGAAACGGAGAAAGGGGTCGTTGAGCTCAAATCGAGGTTAGAAGAAAAGATACCTGGCAAAAATTATGTCGATATGGTGCACATGTTCAAAACGGGCGAGACATCAAGAAGTAACGAAAGTATCATCCATTGCGTTGCCGTACTCGAAGCCCTTGAAAAATCAGTGACCAGCGAACAATGGGAAAAAGTGGTTAAATTCGACGAAATCTAAAAAATAAAAATGGAATCACGCAGCATATACTTATCTCTTGCGCTTATTTTTACCCTCTCCATGATATCCAATGCACAACAGATCGAAGGCCTACTGTATTCCGATGGAAATCCGGTTTCACTTTCCTTGGATAAGGGAAAAATCACGAAAGTGTTTCCCTTAAAAAAGGATGTTAAGATTTCCAAGACCTACATCGCCCCCGGATTGATCGACATACAGATCAACGGCTATGTCGGTATAGATTTTTCCGGCCCCGATCTGACCGTAGCCGGCGTTAAAAAAGCGACCAAAGCACTGTGGAAAGCTGGAGTAACCTCTTATTATCCCACGGTCATTACCAGTGATATCGAGCGGATCAAGACCAATTTCGCCATCCTTGCGAAGGCGACGGAAGACCCCGAAATCGGCCCTTCCATTCCGGGGTTCCATTTAGAGGGCCCTTACATTTCTCCCATCGCAGGCTTCCGTGGTGCGCATTTGGAAAAATATATCAAAGCCCCCGATTGGGCCGAGTTTCAAAAACTGCAGAAAGCGGCGAACGGCGGTATCAAACTGATTACCCTTGCTCCAGAATTGGAAGGTGCCATCCCGTTTATCCGTAAACTTGTCGAGAGCGGCGTTACCGTATCCTTGGGCCACCACAATGGTTCGGCCGAAGAAGTGGCCCTTGCCGTCGAGGCCGGCGCCAAATTGTCCACCCATTTGGGCAACGGCTGCGCCAACGAAATCAACAGGCACAACAATCCACTTTGGCCGCAGCTATCCAACGATGCACTGACCATCAGTATCATCGCAGATGGTTTCCATCTTACCCGTGAGGAGGTCCGGACCTTTTACAAGACAAAAGGAGCCGATAAAACCATTCTGGTATCCGATGCCCTAGACCTCGCAGGACTTCCCCCTGGAGAATACACTCGCGGCGAACGCACCTTATTATTGACCACGAACGTGGTAAAACTTCCCAAGGAAAATGTACTGGCCGGTGCCGCTTCCCCTATCAGCAAATGCGTTGGCAAGATTATGGAATACACAGAATGTTCATTGAAGGAGGCCATTCAAATGGCGAGCACCAACCCGGCCGAGTTTTTTGCTTTAAAAGATTTGGGAGCAATAGAACCGGGAAAACGAGCGGACATCATCCTGTTTACCATGGAAGATAACGAAATGGTCATTGAACGGACCTACGTCAAGGGTCACTTAAGCTTTATCCGTAAATAATCTTACAACTAAGTTCTTCCATTATTCGTTCTACTGAAATTGCATAAGGCGAGAGAACAAATAAACCGATTGTATTCGTCACAAAACCTTGATCCAAATTACGCTGCAAAGGTCATTTTTTAACCATCCTATGAAAAACCAAACCCTAAGTAAAAAAATACTCCTCGCCCTTAGCGCCGTAGGCCCCGGACTTTTCCTTATCGGTTACAACATCGGTACGGGTAGCGTTACCACTATGGCCAAAACAGGGGCCGAACATGGTATGGGGCTGTTTTGGGCACTTGTGCTCTCCTGTATTTTCACGTATATCTTGATGGTGGCCTATGGCAAGGTGACCTTGGTAACCGGCAAGACTGCGCTCTTCAATATTAAATCGGAATTCAAATATGGTTGGATGCTATCCCTCTATATTATCATTGCCCTTATCATCGGAGAACTGTTGGCGCTCATAGGCGTAATGGGTATCGTCGCCGATCTCGTCCAAGAAGGTATCCGGCTTGCCTTTGACGGCGAAATTGTCGACACCTTTTGGATTATTCTGTTCTTTGTGGTCATTCTTTTCTTTCTGCTTTGGTACGGTCGCTATCAGACCTTTGAAAAAATACTGACCGTTCTGGTAGTTTTAATGGGACTTTCATTTTTGGTCGTTTTCTTTATGGTAAAACCCAGCTTCTCATCTTTGGTGGAAGGTATCGTACCCAGTATTCCCGGTACGCCAGGGGCACTCGGACTTATCGCCGCCATAACAGGCACAACCTGCTCGGCCGCCGTATTTATCATGCGAAGTACCGTGGTCGCCGAAAAAGGATGGGGTATAGAAAATTTAAAAGAAGAGAAAAAGGATGCCGCCGTATCAGCGTCCATGATGTTGTTATTGAGCGGGGCCATCATGGCCGTTGCCGCCGGTACTTTGTATGTTTCCGGGCAGACCCTGGAAAATACCGTCGAGATGATCGGGCTTTTTGAGCCTATAGGCGGAAAGGTCGCGGCGTTTATCCTGATTATTGGTATTGCCGGAGCGGGACTTTCGACGATATTCCCCATTGTACTCATAGCCCCTTGGTTGATTGCCGATTATCGGGGCACGCCGAGAAACATCCATTCCACTTCATCGCGCATTCTCATTTTCATTGCACTTTTATTTACTTTCGGAACGGTATTTTTAGAGGAACGCCCACCTGCCCTTATGGTTTTTTCCCAGGCTTTTCAGGCCTGTATTCTGCCAGCTGTAGCCATCCCAATATTTATACTGATCAACAAGAAAACACTCATGAATCAATACACCGCTAAAATGAAATGGAATATCGGAATTGTAGCCGTCATCCTGTTTTCACTGCTGACGAGTTGGTTCGCCATTACGGATTTTCTATGAAGGTGGGCAGCGGCAGTAGCAGTAGCAGTAGCAGTAGCAGTAGCAGTAATTAATAATAAAACGCAATGACAAAAACGCTAAAAGTAGACCACCTAGACGTCGCCATTTATGAAACTCCTGTCGACATGGGCAAGGCAGCGGCCGATTTTGTGCAACGAAAGTTACTCGAAGCCATCGTAGAAAAAGGAAGTGCCAATTTGATTTTGGCCACTGGGGCCTCTCAGTTCAAATTTCTCGAAGCACTGAAGGAAAGGGATATCGAATGGCAAAAAATCACGATTTTCCATTTGGATGAGTACAAGGATATTTCCGATTCACATCCTGCCAGTTTCCGTAAATATTTAAAGGATAGGATACTCGATGCCGTGAAGCCCAAAAAAGTTTATTTCCTGAACGGGGATGCCGAAGACGTAGAGGCCGAAATGAACCAATATTCGGAGGCACTGAAAAACCATCCGATAGACATTGCTTGCATCGGTATCGGCGAAAACGGGCATATTGCCTTTAATGATCCACCGGTAGCGGATTTCAACGACCCAAAATTGGTCAAACTGGTCACGCTAGACGAAGCCTGTAGAAACCAGCAATTGGGAGAAGGTTGGTTCCCCACCTTTGACGATGTCCCCAAACAGGCACTTACCCTGACCATAACATCCATTTTGAACTGTAAGACCATTAGCTGCGTGGTACCGGATGAACGAAAAGCACAAGCGGTCCACAATACCCTATATAATGATATCAGTACCGATTGCCCTGCCACTATCTTAAGACAGCATAAGCATACGAAACTATTCCTGGACATGGCTTCAGCGAACAGAATTGAAAAGTGAGTGCTCGTGTTAAGTTAAATAAAAATCGTCGCATAATCCAATGCGTCTTTTGTTATATAAATCTTATGGAATACACCACACATTATAAAAACGCACTCTTCAACGATGTAATTCCTTTTTGGGAGCAAAACTCCCTTGACTCTCAATATGGCGGTTATTTCACCTGTCTCGACCGATTTGGAAAAATATATGATACCGATAAATTCGTTTGGTTGCAAGGCAGACAGGTTTGGCTGTTCTCCATGCTCTACAATCAGGTAGAGCAAAGGGATTCTTGGCTTCAAATGGCCAAATCGGGCGCTGAGTTTTTAAAGAAACACGGCATGGATGCCGAGGGCAACTTCTATTTCTCCCTTACCCGAGAAGGAAAACCCTTGGTACAACCTTACAGCATTTTTTCCGATTGCTTTGCGGCCATGGCCTTCGCCCAGTATGCCAAGGCTTCTGGCGACGTAGCATTCGAAACCTTGGCAAAAAATACCTATCGCAACATTCTGCTCCGGAAAGATAATCCGAAGGGCAGCTATGAAAAGAGTACCGGTGAACGACAATTGAAGAACTTCGCCCTTCCCATGATTCTCTCCAACCTGGTATTGGAACTGGAAGACCTCCTTGAACCTGAAGAAGTGCGACAAACTATTGAGTTTAGTGTCAACGAGGTCATGGAGGTATTCCTTCAAAAGGATTCCGGATTGATTTACGAGAACGTGCTTCCCGACGGTTCGCTAAACGATAGTTTTGACGGCCGGCTCATCAATCCCGGTCACGGTATCGAGGCCATGTGGTTTATGATCGACATCGGTACGCGGCAAAAAGACCCTAGCCTCATCCAAAGGGCAACGAATACCATTATCCGATTGTTGGAACACGGATGGGACAACGAATTCGGCGGCATCCTCTATTTTATGGATGCCAAAGGCCAGCCGCCCCAGCAATTGGAACACGACCAAAAACTCTGGTGGGTGCATCTGGAGGCCTTGGTCGCCCTTGTTAAAGCCTACGAACACCATCCTACGGAAGAAATAAAGAAATGGTACGAAAAGGTACATGAGTATGCCTGGTCCCATTTTCCTGATCCCGAAATTGGGGAATGGTTCGGATACCTTAACCGCCAGGGAGAATCCCATTTAACCTTGAAAGGCGGTAAGTGGAAAGGCTGTTTTCATGTACCACGGGCGTTATACCAATGTTGGAAAACCTTTGAACGGATAGAAAGCAAAACTTAGGCAGTGGCAGTAAAAACTTTTGGAAATCAAATTAATACTCAGAATCCAAAATTACCTTAAACGCGTTTTAGCTTGAACTCAACAGTAATAGGTCAAGGATAGCTCGGTCTTTCCCACCGGTTTTATGTATTTCCCTTAAATCTTGTAGCTAAGACTGACATTTTTAAACAAAAGTCCAAATAAAACTAGAACTGCCCCGGCGAATGCTGCAGGATACAACCAAATCATACTCCAATCATGAACGCCTTCGGAAAGTAGATAGGCATCCGTAATCTTACCGGCCGCCCAAAAACCGATCAACATACCTATACCGTAAGTGGCCAAGGTAATCAGGCCTTGTGCCGAGCTTTTATGGGCCTTTCCGGCTTTACTATCGGTATATATCTGTCCGCTGACAAAGAAAAAATCGTAGCAAACGCCGTGCAGGGCAATTCCTAGTAATAAGAGAACCACCAAATCTCCCGTATCGCCATAAGCGAACAACAAGTATCGAATTCCCCAAGCCAGCATCGCCACCATTATGGTCATTTTGAAGCCGAATCTTTTAAAAAAATACGGCAGCAAAAGCATAAAGAGGATTTCCGAAATTTGCCCAATGGTCATTTTACCAGCGGGATTGGCCACCCCAATTTCTCCCAAAAACTGTCCTGCATGTTGATAGTAAAATGCCAAAGGGATGCATATCAGCACCGAGGCCAAAAAGAAAATCAGAAAATTGCGGTCCTTTAAAAGGGAAAGGGCGTCCAACCCCAAAATATCGGAAAGCGTCACTTTTTTTGAGGTATCGGCCCTTGGTGGGGTTTTGGGTAGTGTAAAACTGAATACGCCCAACACGGCCGAAGAAATGGCGGCCATCAAAAAGGTGTTTCTTAGAACTCCTTCGGAGATACCCTGTTCAGAGTCCCAGTTCAAATAGCTGATGAGCAGGCCTGCGGCAATCCATCCCAACGTGCCGAAAACACGTACGAAAGCGAACTCCTTCCCCGGATCTTTCATTTGGTTGAACGAAACCGAATTCACCAAGGCCAATGTACTCATGTACATAATCATATAGGCCAATAAATATGGGAAAAATAGCGTAAAATCAGTGGCTTGATATAGCAAATACATCAATAGGGCACCCAAAAGATGAAGTACACCCAAAATACGTTCAGCATTGAAATATCTATCGGCAATCAGCCCGATTACAAACGGAGCCAAAATTGCCCCGTAGGATTGTGTGGAGTAGGCCATCGCAATCTCTCCCCCATTTGACCCCAATGTATTCGGAAGATAAATACCCATGGTCACGTACCAACTGCCCCAGACAAAAAATTCAAGGAACATCATAACGGAAAGCTGTGTACGTATAGTGCCGGTCATAGAACGATTTTATTGGTATGGTTTAACAACCTAGACCAGACATAGGACCATAGATAAAGTTTCATCTTTTGTAATGGATATAGTCCGAAGCCAAAGGTTCCAATCCGTGTCCCCTGAAATCCATGGCAATTTGGCCGCGGTGGTTCGCCGAATGGTTGATGATGTGAAAAAGTATATCCTGCAAGGTATTCGTAAACAAACGGCCTTCGGTATTTTCGTAGTCGATCCGTTTTTCGAAATCTTCGGTACTCGAGGTTATCTCGAACGAATTCCGTTGGTTTTCGTAGTGGATATCACCTAAGGTCTTTACCTCATGTACCTGCCACACCTCGAATTCCGGTTTTCGCTCGCGAATCCTTGCGTTCCAGATATGGTGGGCATTGAGAATGTGGCTAAATAGAAGTAGGCTTCTTTCGGGCACTGCATCGATAGCTGCAAAAGCCTCAATCAGCGTTTTGTTGCAGTGGAAATTATAGTCGAAAATGGAATTGAAAAATGATTTCACGTATGGGTGTGTGTCTTTTTTTAAAATGAGACCCTTATCAGGTCATTTCTTTGGCTGCCTTGAGCATCAGTTCCTTGGTGGCGATGATACCTGCCTCTTCACCAAGTTCGCTGCCTTCATATTCCACACCTATAAAACTGGTATAGCCGTGGTCTTTAACAGTCTGTAACATTTTTACATAGTCGATTACTTTCTCATTACCGTCCGCATCGAAAACGTTGCTCTTGGCACTGACCGCTTTGGCGTAAGGCATCAACTCTTTCACCCCTTTGTATTTATCATATTCTTCTGCACAACCATCATCTGAACGTTTGATACAAAAATTTCCGAAATCGGGAAGCGTACCACAATTATCCATATCGACCGTGGCCATCACATCGGCTAGCATGGTGCCGTTCGATGAAAGGCCCCCATGGTTTTCTACCAGAATATTGATGTTCTTGTCTTTGGCGTAAGTGGATAGTTGGGTCAATGCGTCAACGGAATTGCCCTTCCATGTTGCCGGGTCATCGCTTCCGGCGAGATTAACACGTATGGAGTGGCATCCCATCGCCTTTGCGGCATCTACCCATTTATGGTGGCGCGCTACGGCTTCATTTCTTTCCTTAGCGTCACTTACCGCCAAATTGCCTTGGCGATCAATCATGATCAACACGTTCTCCATACCGTGTTTTTCTGCCTCGGCGTTTGATTTTTCGATGAATTTGGCCATGGCCTCATCAGAATATTCGTCATTATCCAAATCGGGTGGATACAGTTGACTTACATACTCCAATCCCGAAAATCCCCATTTTTTGGCCTTTTCGGCAAATGTATAGGGGTCCACACCATCCTCCTTAATCATTTTATGAATGCTCCATTGCGCTAACGAAAGCTTGAAAAAAGGATCTACAGCTTCAACGGTCAGATTGGCATCCTCCATCGTTTCATCTTCTTTTTTTTTGGTTTCCTTACAGGCATACATGCCTAAAAGGGAGAACGCCATGCCCACTTGGGAGCTATTTCTGATAAAATTTCTTCGCTTCATTGTTTTTGCATTTGTCAGTTGTAAGTATAAGAATGTAGCATTAAATTTCCACTTTAAATACGATGACGATTAAGAAGTATCGCCTTTAAATGTAGATAATTAATTTTATATTTAATAAATTTAGAGACTAAACAATTCGGTACATGAGCAAATTTTATTACAATCAAGAGAAAGAATCGTATGATGCCATCGTAGTAGGCACCGGTATCAGTGGAGGCTGGGCTGCTAAGGAACTTTGCGAAAAAGGTCTAAAGACTTTAGTGCTGGCAAGGGGCCGAATGGTCAAGCACATCGAAGATTACGAAACGGCGAATATGGATGATTGGGATTTTCCCCACGCAGGGCGGCCTACCCAAGAGGATATCGCAAAACAAGAGAAGCAGAACAGAACAGGGTACACCACGAACGCGGCGAGCAAAATGTGGTTCGTCAACGATTTGGTACATCCGTACAATGAAATTCAACGGTTCGACTGGATGAGGGGTTACCATGTGGGTGGCCGTTCGTTACAATGGGGCCGCCAGAGTTACCGATGGAGCGATATCGATTTTGGGGCCAATCGCAATGAAGGTATTGCCGTAGATTGGCCGGTGCGCTACAAGGATATTGCGCCGTGGTACGCTAAAGTGGAAGATTATATAGGAGTAAGTGGAGAAACATTGAACCTGCCCCAATTACCGGACAGTAATTTTTTGCCACAAATGGAACTGAATTGTGTCGAAGAAGTTTTCAAGGACAAGGTTGCGGAAGGTTTTGACGGCCGAACCGTCACCGTGGGCCGCGTAGCCCACATCACGGGAACCAAGGAATTTGACGGCCGCAGTAAGTGTATGTATAGAAACCGATGTATACGTGGGTGTCCTTTTGGCGCTTATTTTAGTAGCCTCTCATCGACCTTACCTGCTGCCGAGGCAACCGGAAATATGACCCTTCGACCAGATTCTATCGTGCATGAAGTCATCTATGACGCCGATACCAAAAAGGCGACGGGCGTAAAGGTTATCGACCGTATCACGAAAGAAACCCTCGAATTCAAGGCCAAAGTCATTTTTCTATGTGCCTCTGCCATACCCACCGCATCGATTTTGATGCAATCTAAATCGGACCGTTTCCCGAACGGAATGGGGAACGATTCAGACCAATTGGGCCGCAATATCATGGACCATCATCTTGGCGTGGGCGCTTCGGGCAAATACGACGGTTTCGAGGATAAATATTATAAAGGAAGAAGGCCGAACGGCGTTTACATTCCCCGGTTCAGAAACTTGGGCGGGGCATCCGATAGAAAAGATTACAAACGTGGTTTCGGTTACCAAGGAGGTGCCAGCAGGGGTGATTGGGAAGAATTAGTCGCAGAACTAAGCTATGGAAAAGAATTGAAGGATGCCATTCTAAAACCGGGAGGATGGACCATCGGTATTGGAGGCTTTGGGGAGGTATTGCCTTACGAGGACAATAGAATGACCTTGGATTACGAAAAATTGGACGGTTGGGGACTACCTACGGTTACCTTTGATGCCGGATTCAAAGAAAACGAGCTAAATATGCGAAAAGATATGAAGCAGTCGGCCATAGATATGCTTGAAAAAGCTGGAGTTCGTGATATAGAGGGACATGACAACGAAACCGGTTTGGGCCTTGGCATACATGAAATGGGAACCGCGCGTATGGGTCGGGATAAAAGAACCTCGGTACTCAACGGAAACAACCAGTTACATGACGTGCAGAACGTA
The DNA here is from genome assembly GCA_024635875.1 of Pricia sp. Lineage (GTDB taxonomy): Bacteria > Bacteroidota > Bacteroidia > Flavobacteriales > Flavobacteriaceae > Pricia. The sequence continues at coordinate 2,285 of JAGXIC010000128.1, read as the reverse complement.
TACGTAACCGATGGGGCATTTATGACCTCTGCCGCCTGCGTTAACCCTTCACTAACTTATATGGCCTTTACCGCAAGGGCAGTAGAACATGCCGCAAATGAACTTAAAAAAGGAAATATATAATGGATAGAAGAAAAGCACTCAGAAATATGGGATTGGCCATGGGATATACCGTTGCCTTTCCAACATTGATAAGTATCGTACAGAGTTGCAAGAACGACACTGTGCTCGAATGGACACCCGATTTCTTTACAAAGGATGAGGGAGCCGCCTTAACCAAATTGGTGGATATTATCATCCCAAAAACGGATACCCCTTCGGCATCTGAAACTCAAGTTCATCTTTTCATCGACCGATTTACGAACGAGGTGATGGACGAAAAGCAGCAAAAATTTTGGAAAATGTCGTTTGGCCGCTTTTTGGAAAAGGCCCAAAAAGATTCTGGCGAAGATAAGGCGGGCAACCTGACCGCCGAAAACCTAGAGGCTGTTTTAGGGCCTTCTTTAAAGGTCACCAAAGAGGATCAAACGAAAAATTTTAAGGCTATACAACAATATAACGAGGCTATCGCCGAAGATAAAGAACCGCTCTTAGACGATGCCATTTCGCGCTTTGCCTTTGCCAACAATTTACGCGGATTGACTATTATGGCCTATAAGACATCGGAGTTTGTAGGTGAAGAGGTGCTGGAATACCTTCCCGTTCCCGGTGAATATATCGGCTGTGGTGATCTGCAGGAGCTTACAGGAGGTAAGGATTGGTCGATTTAAAATAAGATAACCAAGCAAAAAAAAGAGTTAAGGCTAGATGATTAATCGCATTCCCTTAGCTCTTTTGTTCTTCACCTTTTTACTGAAAAAATCTAACATTTTTACTTTTATCGTAAACAAACCAAAACAACTGGTCAAGGGTACTGACTTAAACGAAAACCAATGAAAAGAAGAAATTTTATACAAAAAACCGCTTTGACCGGCGGTGCGATTTCCATGGGCGGGGCTTTTACGTATGCCGAAAACAGCAAAACCACTATCATGGCACCCCATAAATTCAACCTCAAGTATGCACCGCATTTAGGCATGTTCGAGAACCTTGCAGGGAAAGACCCCATCGACCAGCTGAATTTTATGGCCGACCAAGGTTTTACAGCTTTTGAAGACAACGGCATGATGAATAGAGATGTAGCCTTGCAGACCAAAATGGGCGAGACCTTGGCCAAACGTGGCATGACCATGGGCGTGTTCGTCATCCAAAAAGGCGGCAACATGGCCAATACCTTGGCCGCTGGAAAAAAGGAATACATCGACATCTTTTTGGACGGTTGCAAAAAGGCCGTCGAGACCGCCAAACGCTGTAATGCCAAATGGATGACCGTTGTCCCCGGCGGATTCGAACGAATTTTACCGACCGGTGTGCAAGATGGCCATGTTATTGAAGCCTTGAAAAGAGGTGCTGAAATTTTCGAGCCGCACGGACTGGTCATGGTACTCGAACCCTTATCGGATTCTCCGGACCTGTATCTACAGAATTCCGATCAGACCTATATGATATGCAAGGGGGTCGATAGTCCTTCCTGTAAAATATTGTTCGATATCTATCACATGCAAAAGACCGAAGGCCACCTAATTCATAATATGGGACTTACTTGGGATGAAATTGCTTATATACAAATTGGCGACAATCCCGGCCGAAAAGAACCTACCACCGGTGAAATCAACTACAAGAATGTCTTCAAATGGATCCATGAAAAAGGCTTTACCGGTGTTTTAGGTATGGAACACGGCAACTCCAAGGAAGGCAAAGTGGGTGAGCAGGCGGTTATCGATGCGTATAAGCACGAAGATAATTTTATGTGACTTGGAGAAAGTTGAATGCATATAAGGTAAGATATTGCACAGCTCCGCTGCTAGAACTATGATTAAGTATGTTTTCGGTCTCTACATATAATCCATTTTATGGTTTTACTACGTATATAGTGTGTTCTTTATTAATTTACGTCCTATGGATAAATATTTTATCATATTAATGATTTATGTGGTTGCCTATATTACTTCGGTAATGGCCCGACCTTATATGGAGAAATAAAATTCTTTTAGTTTTCACGAGTTTATATAAAAAATGCCCCTCTTTCGAGGGGCATTTTTTATTAAGTAGGTTACTGTGTAAGATTAGGCAACTAAGTTAGCTTCTGAAGGTCTAGTAGTATCAATTTAGGGGCAACACTATCACTTAATTACAAGGTAAACTTACGTCGCAATCCCGATATTTCTAAATAAATGTTGTGAACT
>JAGXIC010000127.1 GCA_024635875.1 Pricia sp. | reverse complement strand
ATCCGGGCACCAGCCATGCGGTCACATGGTCCGCTTTTTTTCGTCCCTTTACCAAAGACGTAAACAGCCTAAAATCTTCGATACGGCCATTGGTACAGCTTCCGAGGAAAACGAAATCGATAGGTTTCCCCATCATGGAATCGCCCTCGCTGAAATTCATATATTTCAAGGACTTGTGATACGTCGCCGCCCCACTATCCTTGGCATCCGCTAACGGGATACCGTGTGAAATTCCGATACCCATCCCCGGATTGGTGCCATAAGTGATCATCGGCTCGATATTCGCAGCATCGAAGGTAATCTCCTTATCAAACTCCGCATCGGTGTCCGTAGAAAGCGTTTTCCAATAGCCCATTGCGGTATCCCAGGCGGCTCCGGTCGGGGTAAATTCCCTTCCTTTTACATATTCGAAGGTTTTTTCATCGGGTGCGATCATGCCGCCTCGCGCGCCCATTTCGATACTGAGGTTACAGACGGTCATACGCCCTTCCATGGTCATATCACGGAAAACGGGTCCCGCATATTCCACAAAATAACCGGTTGCTCCGGAAGTGGACAATTGTGAAATGATGTACAAAGCGACATCCTTGGGGGTCACCCCGAAATTCAGTTTGCCCTCAACGTTGATACGCATGCTCTTGGGCTTGGTCTGCATAATACATTGGGTGGCCAGTACCATTTCGACTTCCGAAGTACCGATTCCAAAGGCAATCGCCCCAAAAGCCCCATGGGTAGAGGTGTGGGAATCACCGCAAACTATGGTAGCCCCAGGTTGCGTAATGCCATATTTCGGACCTACCACGTGCACGATGCCGTTCTTTTCATGGCCAAGCCCCCAATAGGATATTCCGAATTCACTGGAATTTTCCTCTAACATCCGCAGCTGATTTGCCGAAAGTGGATCTTCGACGGGCAAGTGCTGATTGATGGTTGGGGTATTGTGATCGGCGGTAGCAAATGTTTTTTCGGGATACATGACCTCGATAGCCCGGTTTTTAATACCCAAAAAGGCAACGGGGCTGGTCACTTCATGTACCATATGGCGGTCGATAAAGAGCACATCGGGACCGTTTTGGATATGTTGTACCACATGCGAATCCCAGACCTTATCGAACAGTGTTTTTTTGTCGTTCATAATGTTTGATTTCTAAGCAAACAAATTTAACGAAACTGAGTCTTCCAAGAAATTATTGTAGGTGGAAATTACGATGGTCAAACTAGGTTGTTCCATTGGCAAATCGCCCTGTCCTATGTTATTTGTCTTTTCTGGGCTTGGCGTAATGCGAATTGTGATGCGCTATTGTTCCTTTTCTATAGATAGAACACCCGAAACGGCAACACATTGGCCGACCGCACCCGCATACTGATCAACAGCTCTTTTTTGAGATGTTCCCAGTCCGCTTCCCTATAATCGATTTCGGCATTTTTGGTGATATGGATGTCCGTTGTGGGCGTATAGCCAACACCTTGGTGTTGAGAGACCATCACCCCTTTTTCGATAGTTACCTTGGTGATACTGCTCTTGTAAATACTGAAACAGTGTTGTATAATGTCCTGACGGGTAACGACCCTACCTTTTGACAAAACATGTTCGCGGTAGGCGTAAATTTTTTCACTGGGAGAAGGCTCGTCCTTGCCGCCCAAGGTTCCGGTGACCAGAGTGAGCGAATCGGGCTGAAAGGCGGAGCCGACCTTGGCGTTCATCTTCACATACGGATTGATCTTATTGGCTTTCTCGCCCGCGGTCGTCCAATAAGCCGCATATATGTTCTTGTCCCTGTTTTTTTGGATGCTGTTCCGGTTAACGATCAAATAGGGAATCTTATGTTTGGTATATTTTTTCTGTTCGATTTTCTGTTCGATACGCGAAATGATTTTTTTCAGATTTTTCAGGTTGCCGTCGATAAAATCACTGCCCATGGTTGAAAATGCGACACTATCTTCCTTTAAAAGATCTAGGGTATAGTTCAAAAGTTCGGAGCCGTCGCGCTCATCGAATCGAGAAACGCCCCCGAACCGCAGATAGGCGTTTGGGTGTTCATGTTCTTTCTGTCCCCGGTTCTGAATAAAATACCTGTTGCCGGTATCCCCACTAATTTCTTGGATGTCAAAAAAGAAATCCTCGTTCACTGCCAAAGGCAGAATGTTGAAATAAGGCTGTAGGCGTTTGTTCAATTTCTCCGATTTTTTATTGAGCACCGGAAAACAGTTGATATGGCACCGCAGGTTTTCGAGCATCGAAGTGGAAACTACAGTGGAGAATTCAATTTTTACCCATAGTAAGGGCTCGCTGAACTCCTGCAAATGGTTGTCCGAAATGAATTCCGAAAATGCCTCGGGATACTTTTTCAGGTTTTTCTTGACATCCAAGGAATTATCCACGGTATAAAAATGATGCTCGTAAAATTCCTTGACATAGGATTCATAAAACCCGATTTTACTTTGGATGGATTCGTTGATATAACCGCTAAAGTCGTCTTTGACCTCCATCTGTTCGTTGTAGCCTTTTACGATAGCCAAGGCTTCGCCGTTCAACGACCAATGGGCAATACCGATATGGTGCGCCAACAGTTCTTTTTGGGAAAAATTAAGCAGGTCGAAATAGCAGAGCAGCTGATCGATGCTCTTAACACCCTCGCCCGGCCGGATGCCCAAATAGATGCAGTTGGCTTCTGCTTGGGCCTTAAGGTCTTCTTTAGTTAAAAAGGGAAGGTTTCTATGGTGTTGATGCTTCACTATTTTATCGGGATAGGCGATGTACCGAAGTTCACAATTGTTGATGGTGAACTCGCCTGCGGGACAGAAGGCATAATCCTCAAAAGCATCTTTTCCGTCTTCGGTAAAAATAGGCTTACGTTTTCGATGGTAGAACTGGCTACGGGCATTTATTTCTATACGCGATTCTATGGGAAGCGCATGCATGACGGCGTGGGCCGGTTTTGCCGTCACCGAAATCTCCGGAGTCAATAAATCCACCAAGCGCTCCGTTATCTTCGTGCGGCTGGTTTTGATGCTTTCCGAAATACGCTCGAACTCGTTCGCACAGGCATCGAAAAGAATGCCGACGATGGGGTCGAACGAAAACTCAATTTCCATCTCGTCAACCCCCCAGGCCTCAGCGGCCCGTCGTATCAGTCTGTCTTTTATTTCGTCTTTGGTAAGGGTGTCCATGTTTGTGAAGGTTAAAGGTTAAAAGAGGTTGCAGGTTAAAAAGAGTTTCACTTTGCAGGTTACAAAGGTTGCAGGTTAATCGTGTTGTGGGTTTGTCGTTCAATAGGTTCAATCATATTTGGAACCTTTTCTATTGGAATTTTTTAGATAGCGCATAAATGCAGCTATCTTTTTGCTTTCAATTTTGGTTTTTTGCAATGTGCTATGAAAAGTGACCTTGTCAATATGATTTCTATCTAAACAACGATATAATTGGGAGCGTAATTCTCCACAGGATGCTTTTGAAACACTTAAAAATTGATAAAATTCCCTATTTCCATCACGTTCAAAACCCTCGGCAATATTATCCATTATGGAACCTGAAGAACCGTTCATTTGATTTTTAAGCCGATAATCAACCGCCAAAGTGGTATTTTCCATTATATGCCAAATTCCTTGACATATGATTCGGGCTTCTTGCCAAATTTCCAAATCCGCAAAAGACTCTATTTTAGCCACAATTTAATTTTCAGCATTTTTCTAATATCATTTTAGTTTTCTTCCTTTTAACCCGCAACCCGCAACCCGCAACCCGCAACCCGCAACCCGCAACCCGCAACCCGCAACCCGCAACCCGCAACCCGCAACATTCAACCCCTCATTTATAGGATAAGGGCGTCAAATAATAATCCCCGGTAAATCGGAAATGTTCGTCCGTTTTGATGATGGTACCGGTAACGATAATAAGCAGGTATTTTTTCAACCGTACTGTGTTGGCGTTTTCCGTTAGGCTTTCCTTGAGTTCTACGCTCAGGTCAATGTTGGTTAGTCGTTTTTCGTACCGCTCAATTTGGTCCGTCAGGGAATATTTGATTTGCTCTTTGAGCACGTTTGCGTTTACGAGCAAATCGAAATCGGTCTCCCAGATCTCACTGCCGAATTCCTCATCAAAGGTATATTCCTCGAAATAGGTAGTGATGATGATGCTGATAAACTGCGAAATCGAATCACGTAAGGATAGCCTCTTTAGCTCTTTCTTTTCAAAGAAGCGCTTAAAATTGAATGGGGCTTCGTAGTAGGGTTTTGCCATGGGGGTTAAAATTCAAGCTCAAAAAAAAGTTTATGAGTGTATTGGTTTATGAGTTTAGAAAAGGATTGTTTCGGCCATCGGTCATCCATGGTCCAGCATCTAAAATCTAACGTCCCGAATCTAACAGCTATTTTATCACGGTAAAAACGACTTCCTTGTCCTTCAATGCGACTTTTACTTTCTGCGGTGCTTTGATTTGTCCGGAAATGATCATTTTCGATAAAGGTCTTTTCAGCTTAGTACGGATGACCGCCTTGAGGGGACGAACGCCATACGTGGATGAAAACCCGTCAAGCGACAAATGGTCTTTGGTCTTTTTGTCGATTTCCAAGGTGATGCCCAATTTTTCGGTCAACGCCAACAATTCTTTTTTAAGATGCAGTTCGAAGATGAACGGGGCATCGTTTTTCGAGATAGGGGCGAAGGGCACGATTTCGGTGATACGGCCTAAAAATTCCGGACGGAAATAGTTGGCCATGATTTCCATTAGCTCGTCCGAAGAGGGCGTTTTTCCGCCCTCGATGGATTTGGCGATAAATTCCGACCCGATATTCGAGGTAAATAGGATGACGGCATTAGAAAAATCGCCTTCCTTGCCCAAACGGTCGCTGAGCTTGCCTTCATCCAGTATTTGTAAAAAAACATCGAAAACGGACTGGTGCGCTTTTTCGATTTCGTCAAAAAGGACAATGGAATAGGGCTTTTTCCGGATTTTGTTCACCAGTACTCCACCCTCTTCATAGCCGACATATCCCGGAGGTGCCCCATATAAAAGGGCGGCGGAATGGGCTTCCTTAAACTCCGACATATCAAAACGGATGATGGCGGATTCGTCGTTAAAAAGAAACTCGGCCAGCGACTTCGCCAACTCTGTTTTTCCGGTTCCGGTGGGGCCTGAAAAAAAGAACGACCCGATGGGCTGTCCCGCTTTCGAGAGTCCCGATCGTGATTCGATAATGGCCTCGGCAACAGTCTGCACGGCATTATCTTGCCCGATAACACGTTTCTTTAAGGTATCTTCCATATCCATCAGCCGTTCGCGTTCTTGGGTCTGTACCTTGCCTGCGGGTATGCCGGTAATGTTGGAAACCATGGCCGCCAAGTCCGCGGCATCGATATCGGTACGGTCTTTTTTAGCGTGTTCTTCTATGGAGGCCAATAGGCCTTTGACATACTTATTTTTTTCAGTGTATCCGGGAAACCTGAAAGCATCCTCGGTATCGAATTTTCCGAGTACTATGGGACTTAAACGATTCTTGACCGCGGTGTAGAGCCAATCGATTTCCTGATTTTTTTCGTCCTCAGAAAGCTTCCCCGCCTTTTTTTCAAGGGTATCGATTTCGGATTTCAAGGCTTCGAGATCGCTCGGAAGGGATTGTTTGGAAACCTTGGCAGCGGCCATGGTTCGATCCACCAAATCCAATGCCGAATCCGGAAGACTTTTTTCCTTCAGGTAGCGTTTTGAAAGGCGAATGGATTCCCGCAACGTTCCCTCTTCGATATCAAGGCCGTGATGTTCGGTATAGGTCTGTCCGACACTTTTCAAGATCCGGAAAGCCGTTTCATTGTCCGGCTCCTCTAAAGTGACGGATTCGAAACGTCGGTCGAGTGCGTCGTCGGCAGCAATATGTTTGCGATAGCTGTCGGAGGTGGTCGCTCCTATAATAATGACTTCGCCTTTGTTCAATTCCGATTTGATGACGTTCAAGATGCCTTGGTTAGCAGCGGCATCCTGAAAGAGGGAATGGAAATCATCGATAAAGAGAATAGGCTTCTGAAGCGTCTTGGCTTCGTTGAAAATATTCTGCAAGCGATCTTCGATTTCCCCTTTGTAGGAAGCACCAGAGAGTAGGGTAGCGGTGTCGATTTCCAAAAGATCGGCATCCTTTAGGGTATCCACAATTTTTCCATTGTAAATTTCGGAGGCCAGATTTTGGATTAATATGGTCTTGCCCACACCAGTTTCCCCCTGAACGATGACGTTCGGTTTGGACTTCCGACTAAGGATCTCCGCAATCATTTTCAGTTCCCTGTCCCGGTTGATGATATGTTCGTAACGTCCCTCTTTTGCTCCCAACAATAGGTCTTTGGTATATTTTTTAAGGATGTCGCTCGCGCCATTCTCCACGGTCAATGCGTTATCGCCAGCGTTCACCTTGGCTTTAGAAGAACTTTTTATATGGGTCATCAAACCATCCAGCAATTCGGTGCTGCTGACCGGTAGGGATTTCAGCTGGTCGAAACTGAAACCGACACCCGGAGTGATGGCGGAAACGAAAAGGCAGACAAGGTCTACATCCGCTTTATCCAATTTGAGTTGAATATCCTCTGCCTCGACAAAGACGATTTGGGCCGCTGAACTCGCCCTGACATCTAGGGTACGACTCGATCTTTTGGGATAGCTTTCTAAATTTACATCCGCCCATTCCTCTATGAAATACACATCTAATCCCAAATCATACAAGTAGCGTAAAAGGGACAGATCCCGGTTCAAAACGGCCTTCACCAAATGCGCCGGGCCAAAACTTTCATGCTGGTGCTCTTCGGCGATCTGCGTGGCAATGTGTATGGCTTTTTCTAGTTCTTGGTTCATGGGTCGGGTTACGGGATAAAAGTTGGAAGGTTTCGAATCAAAAGTTCTAAAAATCTAACATCTAAGGTCTAATGGCGCAGCGGTCTTATTTCTATTTTTAATTTCTTAGGCGCTGTGAAAGTTCCAAAGCTTTTCAAGTTGCCCGATTTCTTTCTCCGATGCGCTGAGCTGCTCGTTCAGATCGTCGATTTCCTTCTTGGCATTTTCGACCTGTTTAAGATCGCGTTTGGCGTCCATCAGTTTTTTATAGGTCAAGATCAGGTTATCGTACATACTTTTGTCATCGAGCGAGTCTTTTGGTATTTCGCTCTTGATATCGATAAGATCGGCGTTGATGCTCTGTTCCAAAAAGAAATAGCCTTCCCGGGTATTCTCCAGCGAATCGATAAGTTTATCGACCTTTTCGAGATCCTTGATGAATTTCTTCTGGTAGAGAAACTCGTACCTTATCTTTTGGTTCTCGGTACGCAGCACCGTATTCTCTTTCCAAGGCAATTTATAGCTGAAGAAAAATGCTGAAAAAAGGATGCCGACCGTGATGACGAACATCAGTAAAAAGAGGAGAAAGGAATTGGTTCTTTCCTTTTTGTTCAATATTTCCATTTCTTAGATATTTGATATGAAACGTCTACAATCTTATTCGGCCAAAAACGAAGGCCCGCTTGATGTATTCGATTTGCTTGATTTTTCCCTAACTACATTTTCATGTACAAAAATGCCCATATCGCGACGCTTTCCGATATAGTCGACTTGCGTGAGCACGCTAAGCAGCTTGTCGATGGTCTTCATGAAAGCGGATACCGTTTTTATATTTTCATTGACATCGAGGTGGTCGTACTTCAGGTTGATGATATCCGTGAACGTTTTTTCATAGGCACCACCCTTGAGATCCGTCCATTCCCCAAAATAATTGAATAGCTGTTCTTTGTTTTCTGGGGATGCTATATCGACCGAACCTTTGAAAATACGGGCGAAACTCACCAGAATTTCCAAGAGGTCTTTAGGATGCATGTCGTATTGTTCCCATTTTACCGTGGTTATTTTTTGGGCGAGGTATACATAAATTTTATCGACGGCAATCAACATCGCATCGGAAATGGGATTTTCGTTCTGCTTCGACTTGATTTTTTGAACTATGGTGATGGCGTTGCGTTCCGCCATCTTCAAGAAGCGCTCTGCCTGATCGTAGAAATCTACCAATTGGGCGTGTGCTCCCAAACTGGTGCAAGGTGGAACGTAATCGGTCGTCGACGATAGGCCGACACCATCTTTTACGATTTTTGCGACGGGTAACTGATTGCCCGAAAGTCCGGTTTTATGAAGTTCCTCGGCATCGATAAAAGTGAAAAAGTGCCCATTGGTAAGAAACGGATAGCGCGGAGGCAGCTCTTTGGGATTCTGTTGGCCGAAGGCAACGGAATTTTCGGTGTCGAGGTTGATGAGCAAGTAACCTATCTCACTTTTCGTGTCCAGAAAATCAGCGACGGTAATAT
>JAGXIC010000126.1 GCA_024635875.1 Pricia sp. | reverse complement strand
TACCTTTTGCAATTGTTTTTCATAGCCGATTTTTGCCGTACGATTCAATATATTTTCCAAATCATCGGGACTATCGATTACCAAACTGAATTTTTCCCCTGGTTTTACGATGGCACCCAGCCAGGTTTCGAACTTGTCATCTTCAGAGGAGGACTGGATATTAATACTTCCTATAATATGTCCTTTTTTGAATTCGGATTCCTCCCGGACGTCGACAATCAGGCCGTCGCCCGATGCGCACATGCGAAAGGGTACTTCGGCAGTAGCCTTGCGAAGCGTTTCGGCTCCGGTCTTGTTTAAATCCACATTAAATCCGAAATATGATGGAATAAATGGCTGACTATCGAGCAAGGTTTCGACGAACTTTTCTTCGCTCTGCGGCTTGAATGCCCAATTGCCCATACGCTCGTTACCCAGGGTACTGCTGTTTTCACTACTGAGGTTTTTGCCGCAGAGCGAACCGGCACCATGTGCGGGGTATATCAAAGCCTTGTCCGGCAGCGTGGTGAACTTGTTCTGAACCGTATGGTACATGGCCTGAGCCAGTTCTAGGCGCTTCGCTTTCATATTACCGGCCTTTTCCCGGAGGTCTGGTCTGCCTACGTCACCTATAAATAAAGTATCGCCTGTGAACAAGACGGTGTCGTCACCCTCTGTCGCAACTATTGTAATGCTATCTGGGGAATGGCCCGGGGTGTTCAAGGCCTTCAGGCTGATTTTACCCAACTTGATTTCATCCCCTTCGTCGAAGGCTTCGTGAGGATAATCGGCACCTAATTTTTCACTGTTGTATATCGTAGCTCCGGTCTCCCGATGAATTTGTAAATGCGAACTCACGAAATCCGCATGTGGATGCGTTTCTATAACCGCAATAATCTTTGCCCTGTTTTCCCTCGCAAAGGAATAATACTGCATGGGGTCGCGTTCGGGGTCTATAATCGCCATTTCGCCATTGCTAACGATGGCATAGGAATAATGTGCGAGCGGCTTGTATTCAAATTGTTCAACTTTCATTTTTTTTTATTTGTCGGACCAAAATTAAGAATCGGTTTATAGCCGTACAGTGACTTAGGTTACATTGGAAGTTTTTTTCGATTGTAGCGAAATTTTCTCCTCGATATCAGATTTCTTGCTTAAGGTTTGGCAATGTTCCAAGGCCTCGCTGGTCTTGACGAACAGATTCTCCTTGCCAATATCATGAATCAGCCCGCTACTATAAAAGATGTCCCGAGTCGGGCCGATAGCCCCTGCTACTACTAATTTGATGCCTTGACGGCCCAATTCTTGTATGGTCTGCCGCAACATGTGCACCGCACTGCTATCGATGTAGTTGATAGCCTCCGCGTTCAGTATGATGAATCGAACTTTCTGGCTCTTGCATTCGAGTTGTTTAAGCAGTTCGCTTTTAAAATATTCCTTATTGCCGAAATACAGCTGTGCGTCAAAACGTAAGATCAAAAACTCCTCAAAAGTTTCGGTATCCTCCGGAAAACGGACTACGTTCTTGAAGTAATCGGTTCGGCGAATTCTTCCCAGTACAGCGATATGGGGCCTAGAAGTTCTGTATACCAGTAACAGTAAGGAAATCAAGACCCCCAGCAATATGCCTTCTTTGATGCCTACAGTCAACGTAATCAAAAAGGTCGCTATCAATAGAAAAAATTCGTCCCTTCGATTGTTGAACAATTCTACGGGATATTTTAAGTCTATCAATCCGAAAACGGCGACCATGATAATGGCCGCTAGAACAGCGTTGGGCAAATAGTAGAATAACGGGGTCAGGTAAAGCAAGGTAAGACCCACCACCAAGGCACTTACCATCGGAGCGAATCCCGTTTTGGCCCCTGCTTGATCATTTACGGCAGTTCTAGAAAAACCTCCCGTGGTCGGATAGGACTGGAAAAAGGCCCCAACCATATTTGATGCGCCCAATGCGATGAGCTCTTGGTTGGCATCGACCTTATAATCCGTATGCCGTTCTTCTACCGCCTTGGCGACCGAGATGGCCTCCATAAAAGCGATCAGCGCCAGCGTTAGGGCAATGGGCAAAAGTTCTGGGATTCGGGAATATTGGATGGTCGGTACCTCGAATGAGGGCAATCCGCCAGGGACGCTCCCCACAATCTTGACCCCCAGATCGTTTAGGCCGAAAAGATAGATACCTAGCACACCTAGCACTACCACGACCAAGGCAGCGGGAATTCGATTACCCCATTTTTTTAAGAGCTGGATAATCACGATCGCGCCTACCCCGATACCCAGCGTGATGCCATTGGTGTCCGACAAGGTGGACCACGCATTTTTTAATAGAATGTGTAGCTGATTGCTACCTTCGATGGAGATGCCCAAAAGATGCTTCAATTGACTCAAGCCTATAATCAAAGCCGCAGCCGAGGTAAAGCCGCTGATTACCGGCCTGGACATAAAGTTGACCAAGAAACCCATTCGCAACAAGCCCAAACCCAACTGGATTGCGCCCATGAACAAGGACAAAAATATGGCCATGGCGATATATTCGTCTATTCCCGATAGCGCCAGAGCACCAAGCCCTGATGCCACCAAAAGAGAATCCATCGCTACCGGCCCGACCGCTAGCTGGCGGGATGTACCCATGATGGCGTAGATGATTTGCGGAATCAAGGAGGCGTATAGGCCGAAGACGGGGGGAAGGCCGGCAATCATGGCATAGGCCATTCCTTGGGGTATGAGCATAATCCCAACGGTCAGTCCCGCTCCGATGTCACCGGATAGATGTGACTTTCTATAGCCCGGTAGCCATTGAAAAACAGGAAAATAGCGTTTCAACATAAAGGAGATATTTAACCGCAAAAATACCGTAACCTAAATCCTCGCACAGTAACATCGGTTACAAAGCTGTTATAAAGCTAATAGTTTAATATGACTTCTGTGGAGTTCTATCTTGCCCATTCGTTCCAATTTTTTGAGCAATCTTGAAATGACCACCCTTGAACTATGCAGGTCGTATGCGATTTCTTGATGGGTATTGCGAATGATATCCTCGTTTGTGATCCTGGCTTTTTCCTTGAGGTAGTCGATCAAGCGCATATCCATTCGATCGAAAGCAATGCTATCCAATGTTTGTAACAACTCCATCAAACGGCCATGATAGCTCTCGAACACGAAATTACGCCACGATTTGTATGCTGACATCCATTTCTCCATTTTACGAATGGGAATCATAATCAGTTTTGAATCGGTTTCCGTGATGGCGCGGATTTCGCTCTTGGCATCTCCCACGCAACAGGTCATGGTCATAGAGCAGGTATCCCCTTTTTCGAGATAGTAAAGCAAGAGTTCGTCACCATCGGTATCTTCGCGGAGTACTTTGATGGCTCCTGATATAAGTAAGGGCATTCCCCGTATCGTATCCCCAATATCCATCAAGGTATACCCTTCGGGAACTTCCTTAAAGGTGCCTACCTTTACAATTTCATCGATAAGGGCATCCTCAAAGATATGCCCATAGCTTTCCTTCACTTCCTGTATCATATAGTGCTCTATTTTATGCTTTAAACTACGGTTTTATTGCGTCTAAACAAATTACATAAAATCTACTCTATTTGCGGCACTACCAGCAACGGAATTTCAGTCTTAAATGCAATATTTTTTACAATATCGTCTTTTAAAAATTTATGGAAAAAGCCATGTTTTGTCCTCAGAATAGCCATCATATCAATGTTTTGGTTTTCAGTTTCGATTTTATAAAGTGCATTGATAACGGAGACCTGAGGTCTGACCTCGAAAAAGTAATGCTTTCTTCCTTTTAGGACCTTTCTGAGGTTTTCTTTGTTGTTTTTTTGCGAAACGGTCAGGGGTCCTCCCGTTCCGATGTGGGCTATATGTAAAGTAGCGTCCCAGAGCGATACCATTTGCAGAAGTGGCTTTAGCTCCCTTACGATGAAATCGTGTTTAAAGTTGGTGGCAAAAACCATTTCCCGCAGGCCCTTATATTCGTACGCTGTGGGAACCACCACCACCGGACAATTAATAAGATACCTAATGAGGTCAAGGGTGTTGCTGCCCACTAAAATTTCGCGGAGCGTTGAGGAGCCTTTGGTGCCCACAAAAACAAAATCCGCCCCCTCATTGACTTGGGTACGATTGGTCAGATTGAGTACGGAATCGGTTTCCAAAATCTTGTGGAAACGGTGTTTTTTACCACTATTTCGGGACTCCAACTCTGCAATAAGTCGATTCAAGTCATTATTTACCGTCATTTTTGAACGGCCCGAAGATGGGGCATCATGGTAACCGTGAAGTACGTAAAAGGTACAGGCCTCATTTTTAAACAGCCCGAGGGCATAATCGATTGCCTTTTGGGCATTTTCGGAGAAATCGGAAGGTAGTATTATTTTTATCATGCTCAAATCGTAATAGCTATTTTGAATAGTACGTTTACTACAAATGTATCAGGTAAATTAACCTGGGAATATGACTTTGGACAGCAAGGGTGCAATTTCTTCTTACGAGTGGGTTATTATGGCACTAATCATTGGCATTGAAATCGACACTCCAAAGACCACGAATCTCATCGACGTTGTAACCTACGGCCTTGTCCTTCGGATATAAGTATTTCAGTACGGACAAAGTTTCCGGTCGGACTTGCTTATCGGGTTTGCCGTGGCACTGCAGGCAAAGGGCATTGGTCGTAATAGGATAGTACACTCGCACCCCTTTGTCTTCGATCTGTACTACCGGTTCGATGTCATTTTTGGAGGACAGCTTTGGCTTAAAGGATTCGAGATAGGCCAGTTCTTCGGCATTGGCCTGATTATCGGGATTGCGGGGTTTGTCCGAAACCCTTTCTACAATGGCATTTCTCATGACGGAGATACTGTCCGTAAGTTTGCTCGCCTCTGTATTACAAAACTGGATGGCCCCAACGGTTCCCTCTTCCTGTATAGCCTTCTTTAGGTTCCTGCCCAGTTCGGCCTGCGCGGCCATGGCATGGGCGAGCCCGATGGCGGCGTACTCCTTTTCGAGGGCCAAATCGTCAAAACATTCGCATTCTCCCTCTCCCACTCCATTGGGATGCGCCATGGCAAAGTAGAGGTCAAATTCCTTCGGCCGATCGATTTCATTATCGTAGAGATAGTCCGCGATCTGCGTAACGGCATCATCAGGGTTCGGCATGTAGGGCATCGGACCGAATTTGGCGTGGGCGCCGAGCATTTTCGATTCCGTCCGCGGGTCGTTTACCCATCGAATCAGGGCCTTGGTAAATTCGTCTTTCGTAGTACCTACATCTATGTAGTGCCTTTTTATCGACTCCATAGGGGGTGCGATTCGCCTGGCCCTAGTGATTTTAGGGTCATGGCAGATATAACATTCCTGCTCCATTATTCGCTTTCCGGGATGCGGGACTTCCGCTCGAACCATTGTGTCATTCGACAACCCTGAGGGAGTCCGATGCTGCCGAGGGGTCTCCTTGCAACCGGTCAGTGCCATGAGCAAGGTAAATAACATGTAGTATTTCATATCCGTAACTATTTGTTTGTCAATCACTCATATAAGGTCTCAGAAACCGGTCTCAAAAGTAAGCGAGTCACAGGCTGTAAAGTGACTTAACACTAGTAATGGAGTGGCCCAGTGTTCCTCGATTTTTATTCCCGCTACTTTTCCCAATACCAAAAAACCTTTCATTCCAAAAATTTTGACCGAAGGTATTCGAGGACGCGGGTTCTAACAATGACATTGGTCATTTTCTGCCGATGCCTTTACAGTTACATTTGAAAAATAATGTCAGCAAAGAACATTGAAAATGCAAAAGATCATTACCCTTACCGTCAATCCATCCGTAGATAAAAGCACCACTGTAAACGGCATCAAACCAACCAGAAAACTTCGGTGTTCGGAACCCATATTCGAACCTGGTGGTGGGGGAATCAACGTATCCCGCATAATCAATGGCATGGGGGGAGCCTCACAATGCCTTTTTATGGCCGGTGGTCCATTGGGTGTTCATCTGACCTCATTATTGGAAAAAAGCAGGATGTGGCAAAAGGTAATCCCCATTCAAGGGTGGACCCGCGAAAATATGGCCGTTACCGATACGATCAATATCCTGCAGTACCGATTCAGAATGCCCGTGGAGCGGATCTATAAGTGGATGAAATCCCAAAAGACGAAAACCGTAAGCGCGAACGCCTGAAAAGGTCTTCATACGTGATAGGTAAGAAATTATAAAAAAAGTGAACATTATGGACTATTATTTTTCAGCACAATTAAAAAATCAAAGTTTCGACGAGGTCGTCCAAATGACTACTTACGCCCTAAGCCAAGAGGGATTCGGAGTGCTGACGGAAATCGATATGAAGGCGACCCTAACGAAAAAATTGGATGTGGACTTCCACAATTATAAAATTTTGGGAGCCTGCAATCCGCCTTTGGCCTATCGAGCCCTTAAGGCCGAAGATAAAATTGGTACCATGCTGCCCTGTAACGTCATCGTTCAGGAAAAGGAAAAAGGAACCATCGAAATCGCTGCTGTCGATCCAGCGGCATCGATGCAGGCAGTGGAAAATGATGCCCTTATCGAAGTGGCGGAAACGGTACGTGAGAAACTTCAGAACGTTATTCGGAGACTGGAGGAGGGGATGAATACCTAATGCATCCGCAAAACAAATAATGGCAACCTTACTTACATCGCCATGTACTTATTTCAATCATTTCAAAGGAACAATAAGAAAACTATCTCCTCCATAGTTTCGATTTTAGTTTACCATCATTTAAAACAAACATCATGAAAAATCTTGGCACCAATATCTGCGAAAACTGTGGAACCCCCATGCACCATTTGGCCGATTTCGGTACGAACGGAGACGATACAGTCAACACAGAATACTGTCATTTCTGTTATCAAAAAGGCAGATTTACCGAACACGGCGTCCCATTGGAACAGAAAATCGACAAGCGCATCAAAAAAGCAAAAAAAATGGGGATACCTATGGAAGAAGCTACTATTTTGGTCCATGAAAACTTGCCTACCCTCCAAAGGAGGAAGGCAATAAGGCAAGTGGAGAATGATGGTTGAACTTTGAAAAAATCCTTATTCCATTCGTGAAGAACCGTACTTCAGTGCTACCGCCATCTGCCCCGCATGGTGGTTGGTATGTGATATGATTCGGCCGAATGCCTCTGCTTTGGTCTTGGTGCCGAATTCGTTGGTGGTAAGAGTCGTTTCCCAGTCGGCATCGGATTGTTCCGCTACTATGGCTTTCAGAGTTTCGAACGAATCTGTCACATAGGTTTTCAGTTCTCGGAGATTCGTCCATTCGCCGGTATCCGTTTGGGCAATGACCGTTTTGGCAATGACCTTTACGCTCTTGGCACCAAAAACGTTTTTGGCAAAGAGCAGTTCTACATCGCCGATGTGCCGCATCAGAAAACCGACGCTATTGACAGAAGGCGGAAGCCTTTTCGTCAAATCTTCTTGCGTGAGGTTTACGAGCTGGTTTGTGAACCGTGTTCTGGCCTCCGTGCAAAGTTCGACCATAAGCTGTGTTTTTGTTTTCATTTTCCGTTCCTAAATTTACCGATGGCCATCCTTTGCTTTCAGGCAATCAACATGCCCCCGTCCACCACGTGGGTACATCCGGTAATATATTTGCTTTCGTCCGAGGCCAGAAACAAAGCCATTTCGGCGAGCTCGTTTGATTCTGCATAGCGGCCGAAGGGCACCACGGATTCAAAGCTTTTCAGTACTTGCTTCGGATTCTGCGGGGACATATCCTTTTCAATCCGCCGCATCATGTCGTTGTTAACGGGACCGGGATGAATGGTGTTTACCCTAATTTTCCGTTCGGCATTTTCCAGGGACGCTACCCGCATAATACCGATTACAGCATGTTTGGTTGCCACGTAAGCCCCAAGACCCGCAAAGCCCTTCAGCCCGGCGACAGAGGAAGTTATGATCACGCTACCCCCTTTCTTTATTTTGGGAATAACGTGTTTACAGCCCAGCCAAACACCTTTAAGGTTCACGGCGACGACCTTATCAAATGTTTCTTCGGGATACTCCGCAATGGGCCTTGAAACACCCTCGATACCGGCATTCGCGAAAAATATATCGATCTTGCCGTGCACTTCTAAAGTATGCTCCACGTAATTTTCATTATCGTCCGCTTTTGAGACATCGGCCAAGCAATAGGAAAGGTTTTCATGGTCTAATTCTGAGCTGGTTTTTTCCAACATCTCTTTACTGATATCCACAATAACCACCTTGGCACCCTGTTCCAGGAATAATTTCGCCGTAGCTTTTCCTATGCCACCGGCTCCACCAGTGATGATGGCTACTTTAGCATTTAATCGTTCCATAGTCTTTTATTCTTTAGGTCAGCCGTAAAGTTTAGAATTCATAAAAGGACACGAAATGATTTATATCATTTTGCAAAAAGAAATTCATCCCTAGTTTTGATCCATCCTAAAAAAGCAAAACCATGATGATACATATTCAATACCAACAAATGGCGGAGAGCGAATCGTTGAGCGAAATCCTTACCCGAAATTTGAGAAAATTGGCTCATAGATATCAGTTCTTGATTCGGGCCAATGCTATTTTTAAATTGGGAAACGCCGTGGATGGCGACAACAAGATCTGCGAGGTGGAACTAAGCGCGCCCGGGCCTAGAATATTCGCCAAATCGACCGAGGATAATTTTGAAAAGGCGGCGGCGGAGACCTTGAGCGACTTGGAAAGACAGCTCAGGAAGCGTAAGGAAAAGTTTGGAAAACGTAAAAAAATGATATAGCCATGAAAAAAATTCTTGTTCCCGTAGACTTTTCGGAACCCTCGGCCTACGCCTTGGAGGTAGCCGCAAAAATCGCCAAACTACAACAGGCGGAAATCGTTGTGCTGCACATGCTGGGACTCTCGGAAGCGGTGCTGACCAAAGACGAAAGCCAAGAATATGAAGAGGCCAAATACTACATGGAACTGGCCAGAAAACGCTTTCGAACCTTTTTGGACAGACCCTATCTGAAGGGTATCAAAATCAGGGAAATCGTCCAGAATTATAAGATATTCAAAGAGCTGAACACTATTGCGAAAGAACAGGATATAGCGCTTATCGTTATGGGCTCACATGGTGCCAGCGGATTTAACGAGGTCTTCGCCGGTTCCAATACCGAGAAAGTGGTGCGCACCTCCGATGTACCCGTTCTAGTCATCAAAGCGCCGATGCCGGATTTTAAGATCAGGAACATAGTGTTCGCCTGTGATTTTGAGGACGAGGCGATTTTGGCCTTCAAAAACGCCAAGGAGTTTGCCAAACTGTTCTCGGCGAAACTACAATTGGTTTATGTAAATACGCCCTATGAGGCTTTTATCTGCAATTCGGAAATCGAGCAACGCATTTCCGATTTTCTTTATAAAGCAGGGGACCCCGAACAAAAAGTGACCATCTATAATGATTACAGCATTGAAAAAGGCCTAATGAACTACAGTAAGAAGGGCAAGTTCGACCTGCTTTCCATTCCTACGCATGGGCGAAAACGATTCTCCCATTTTCTTTTGGGAAGTATCGGGGAAGATGTCGCCAACCATGCCAATTTACCTGTACTGACTTTTAAAGTTTGAGCTTTGAGCAAGTTGGATTAAGGGATGCTGTTCGACAGTTTTTGACGACGGGTATATAGGATTACTTCGACATCGACCGAAGCCTTTTCCTTCAACCCGTCAATCAGTCAACAACAATTCTAGTTTGGACAGCATGATCAGCTCCGATTTGTTCTTTCCGGCAAAGGAATTGGCGATGTTACTTGCAGTTTTTTGGGCTAGAAACTTGATTTCCTTTGAAAAGGCATGCGGATGATCTTCGTAAAAATCCTTGAACTCCTGAAAGCACTCCTTGCCGGTCTTTCCGTATTCCATGAGACCGTCGAAAACGATCTCGATTTGGTTGGCGGCATCAGTGCCGTACCGGTCGGTAAAATCGTCGACATACAGCCAATCGGACTTTACGATCTCTTTGACCTTATCCCATTCCTTTACGTGAACATGGCCATCGCTAATGGCGATCGCATAAAATAGTTTTCCCAGATGCTCGTAAAGCTCGTTCATCGTTTTTTGAGTATTCTTCATTTTTGTTTTTTTCGGCGTTAATAGGATAAAATTAATTGGTGCCATACACGATTGCTATGATATTAATCAGTTTAGAATCTTTATTTTTGATACATGAAGGTCTTTCAAAAAAATAGTAACATTTTCAATCTGCTTTCAGAAGGGGTTTCCGAGGGCATTATCGTGGTCAATACTAAGCAAGACATCGTTGCTACCAATTCTTCGGCCGAGGAAATGTTCGGATACGGCCAAGACGAGCTCCTAGGAAAGCCATTGGATACGCTTATCCCCCAACGGTATCACAAGCACCATGACCAGCATGTGGAACATTTTATCGAAAAAAGCGAAAAACGCCAGATGGGCCACGGGCGCGATTTAAACGGCATTCGCAAAAATGGGGAAGAATTTCCGGTTGAGGCGGGCCTAAACCCTTTCGAGCTGTACGGTTCTACCTACGTCATGGCATTAGTCATCGATATTACCGAGCGAAAGATAAAGGAAAAAGAACTGAGCCATTGGGCCCGGATTTTCGAGGAATCGCTAAACGAAATCTTTGTTTTCGATGGGGATACCTTCCACTTTATAAATGTAAATAATGAGGCACGGCGTAACATTGGTTTTGAAATGGACGAACTGATCGGCATGACACCCGTGGACATCATACCGGAATTCAACATGCCTAAATTCAAAAATTTGATTGACCCGCTGTTAACCGGTAAGAAAGAAAAAGTAAAGTTAGAGACAATACATCGCAGAAAGGATGGCTCGACATATCCCGTCGAAGTACACCTTCAGTTGTCCGTAATAGGCGAAAGGAAAGTTTTTGTGGCCATTATCCTAGACATTACCGAGCGTAAGAATTATACCAAAAAATTGGAGAAAACGGTAGAATCGCGCACGAAACAGCTGACCGAGGCCCTGGCGGTGGAAAAGGAACTCAACGAACTCAAGACCCGTTTCCTGTCCTTGGTTTCCCATGAGTTCAAAACGCCCCTGAGCAGCATCCTTACTTCCATAACCTTGTTGGGCAAATACACCCAGACCGAGCAACAGACAAAGCGGGACAAGCATGTAACCACTATCCGCAATAAGGTAAAATATCTGGATACCATACTGAACGATTTTCTGTCCGTGGAACGCCTGGATTCCGGAAAAGTGAACTATAACTTGGAAATGTTCCCTTTGAGCAAGGTCATCAACGAAGTCGTTTATGATGCCAATATGCTGCTCAAAACGGGACAAAAAATCCGATATCCCGAAGATATAGACGATATCGTCATCGAATTCGATGAAAAGACTTTGGAACTGGCGCTATCCAACCTCATCCACAACGCCATAAAATACTCTCCGGAAGACTCCACCATCGACTTGGTGGTCTCGAAAAAAACGGACACGATAGTGTTGGAGGTCATCGACCAGGGCATCGGGATACCGGCGACCGAACAAAAGCACATTTTCGACCGCTATTTCCGGGCAGAGAACGCCCTATTGACCCAAGGTACGGGGATCGGCCTTAATATTGCCAAACAGCATTTAGAAAACCTAGGGGCCACCTTGGAATTTAGCAGTAAGCAGAACGTCGGGTCTACCTTTGTTGTACGCCTCCCCCTGGAACCTATTAAAGTTTAGCAAATGAAAAAAATACTTTTGATCGAAGACGACAAGGCTTTACGCGAAAATACCGAAGAGCTCTTAGCGCTTTCAGGCTATCGGGTAGTGACCGCATCGAACGGGAAAATTGGCATCACAACCGCCAAGGGCGAGATGCCCGACCTCATTGTCTGTGATATAATGATGCCCGAAATCGACGGTTATGGGGTGCTACAGGATCTCTCCTCCGACGAGAAGACTAAGCATATTCCCTTTATTTTCTTATCGGCCAAGACCGAGCACAAGGAAATCCGAAAGGGCATGGACCTGGGCGCCGACGATTATCTGAC
>JAGXIC010000125.1 GCA_024635875.1 Pricia sp. | reverse complement strand
TCTATAAAATTGGAGCGGGGAAATTTCCCGGAGCGGACCGGTAGATCAGGTTCGCTGGATAGGATTAGATCTCAAGGGGGTGCCTACTTTCCCAGGGGCTTGGGTTTGAGCTCATCAAGCAATCTATCAAATATTCTACATATAGAAATGGACAATAAATAATCCTCAATGCAGAGCCGTCGATGTATTCAACGAAGAAAGTTTAAAAATTTTATGAAAACCATCGTTTATTTGAACTTTTAAAACAGTTAAGTATTTTCATCAATTGAACAGAGTATGCTTTTATTAGAGTGTTTACACTTTTCCAAAAACCGAAACAATGAAATTCCCTTTTAAAAATCGCTTTGGATCTATTTGGCTTTGAAGGACAACCCCACTATAATGTGATTCGAACATTAGTTGAGCAGACTGAAGCAATGGCGCCGCCGTGGCTATTTGGATAGCCCGCAATTGATGTCTTCCCACTGTTTGTGGTTGTATTCGTTTGGCAATCTCCCGCCTGTACAAAGTCCCTTTTGAATCCTTGCCCTCCACAGCTGCATACAAAATGATCTTGTCTTCTTCGATGTGTGGAATCAACGCTTCCATTTTGTGCTGTAAGGTGGCGATATCTTCAAGAGTATTTCCCAAACCGACGAGTTGTTGTTCTACCCATGCATAATGACCGCGATACCGCAAGGTCTTGTAGTCGAGAAAACCCACTTTTTTAGCTAAGGCATCCGGCAAGTCGGCCGCACCTCCGGAAGTAAGGTCCTCTTCATAGGCAATGCCATCGATAATTATGAGGGCTCTTTCTGACAATGAAGGAAGTGTTGTTTTTCTAAAATCCCGAAGCACCACGGTATCTTTTAGGTATTCGGTAGCTACACCGACCGGACTCCAGGTGAATCCATAATAATGTGGGGCAACGGCATGGTCTGTAAGGGCACCTACTTTGAACTCCAGCTTATCCACTTTGTCGACTTCAAAATCGCTGCAAAACTGTTGGAAGAGTAGGTTGGCGAGGACATTGATGTAGCCCGGTGCGAGACCGGTTTGAAGCACGAAACCTGTTGATGCATCCTTTGCCAATGCCATTATTTCAGTGGTTTCTGCGACATACTCGGTCAGGTTTGCATAGTGCAGGTGAAAGTCTTTGGCCAGCTTGGCTATTTTCGGGGCCAAGCTACCAGGGAGACAATCCAGGAGTATTTCACCCTGGCCCAGGATTTCTTTCATTTCTGCCGTGATTCCTTCCTCAGGGAGATGAAATGCGGTTATGGAACAGGGTTTAGTTGTACCCTCCTCAATCCATCTAGCCACCTTTAATGCTTTTGAAAGTGTTCGGTTTCCGATAAAAATGGTAGGCGGCACTGCACTCCATTCCATAAGGAGCAGACCAGCTGCTTCGGCAATACCGCCAGCCCCGGCAATAATGATATTACAGTGCTTATTCATTCCAGAAATATATAATTATAATCGCGTTTGTTTTTTGCTTCCACCCAAACAATTGTCCAAAGCTTCTATTACCTTAATTATCTATGGATAATGGAAACGATTCCTTTGAATTGAACATATCATAATCCTTTATTTGAACTTTCAAGTTAGAGTATCCTAGCTTCCGAACTATTTTGGTAAGTTATTAAGAATGATCGATAATAATATCATAGCCGTTATCCGTATCTTGACCTAAAACCTGAGCACAAGATGACAAATGAATCAACATCAAAAAAGTCTCATTTAACTGATATTAAATGGTTTAAATCAATCTATAAGTATGTCAAAGTCAATATGGTGAACGCCTTCCTTAGAAAGTTCTTTTTTGTAAATCGATTTCCCTGTGCCATCGAGAATTGAGACCCCTATCAGATCGTTATTGCGATATACCTCTATATTCCATTTCATTCCAAAGGCATGAATATTTTTTAAACTTATATCGTCCCAGTCCGAAGGGAGATTTGGAGTACATTCGAAACTGGAAAACCCCGTAGGCCTGATCCCAAAAATACCCTCGATGAAAATCCTGCAGTATAGGCCGCTCTCCGCGGATAAATGACTTTGATTTTGTTCCGGATAAGCTTCGATGACGTAGGGTACATGACTTCCCAATAGTCTGTTTTGGGAGAAGGTTATAAGTTTTTCCAATCCACGATCCATGAATCCTGCCTGGAAAACCCCTCTAAGGGCATATAAGGTGGAACGATCCCATACGGTCGAAGTCCGCGATTTGGTAAGTAAACCACTTTTGGTCCACAGTTTTGGCGAAAAAAGTGCATCTACGGTACCTTTTGCCTTATCGTAAATGCCAACGGTCAGCGGAAAGCAGATCCAGCTGCGCAATTCTTTATTTCCATCGTAATATTGGTAGGTGTCGAAACCTTCAACGGCTGCCCCGAAATTTTCACCTATCGTCCTTCTTAGCTTGACCGCCTGTTTTTCATAAGTTGTGGCCAATTGGGCATCCAAACCGAGCTCCCTAGCCAAAAAGGCGGCTGACAGCAAAGCATCGTAATACAAGGATATGGTACTCAAATTGGCCTTCCCTGCCGGAAACCTTCCTTCTAGCTCATCCGAATCGGACGCTATGGAACCATTTGGAAGCTCCTTTCGCCTCAAATATTCCAAACACCATGAAACCAAAGGCCAAAGTTCTTTGCCATATTCCTTATTTCCCGAAGCCAATGCGAACCGTGCCGCCCCATAGGCAATCATCGCCATGTCCCCCCGATCGCCGGCCCCGCCCCAGAAACTGCGGCCCTCTGCTACAATGGAGCTTGGAATGGGTTTGTACTCAGGGTTCATATAGCTCGCAAAATGCCGAAAACTGTTGAGTGCGCTTATGTTGCCAACAGGATTTCCCAGAAATGGAAAAAAGGGATTGATATATTCGGCCTGATCGTTGGCCCAAATCGCAGCAAGGTATTTATTGTAACCCCCGGGACCGTGCAACAGGCCCCCTCTGGTCGAAAAAATGCTTTCCGATGCCCTTATCTTGGAAAAATCGAACAATCGATCGAGAACAGGATTCGGTGTTTCCAGCACCAAGTTCTCGGAAGAACGGTTAATAAAG
This sequence comes from Pricia sp., assembly GCA_024635875.1. Classification (GTDB taxonomy): domain Bacteria; phylum Bacteroidota; class Bacteroidia; order Flavobacteriales; family Flavobacteriaceae; genus Pricia. Next base: position 2,270 of record JAGXIC010000125.1, on the reverse strand, counting down.
TCTTGTCGAGCTGCCCATTCAGCGGAGGAATTACCAAAATAGGGAGCGTCATCCGATTTTCTGGCCGTTCTGATTACGGCATAGGTCATGCTTTCCCGAGGTGCCAAACGATATATACCATTTCCTTCAATAAATTCGTCAATAGTATAAACTCCGTAGAGTCCGTTTTCCTCGTTAGTAGTTTCCTCGACTTTCCAATCCGGTACAGTTATTTCTATGGCTCGGTCCGCTGTATTGGTCAATCTAATTCGGTCAATGATCGTAGGATTCAATACACTTGGAAATATGATACGTTCCGATTGTAAGCCCTCCCTATGTTCGCTGAAAATCTTAAGTGCGCCGCGAATGGATATCGTTTTTACCGTTCCGATCGACAGCTTTTTACCGTCGATTCGTGGTGACGATGCCGCGCTGTCCCCCAGTCTTTTTTGTAAGCTCGCATGTGTATCGTCGGGCAGGGTCCTTAACATTGGCCAACGGATCAATCGGTTAGCGTAAAAGCTCCCGAGACCGTCCACTCCCCATTCCAAGATCATATCCACGGACTGCCCGCTCATGGCTAAGTGGTCTTTATGGGGCAGTACGGTATGCGAGTTTATTTTCCAAAATATTTCACTATGTTCTCCAAGCTTCCAATTATAGGGGGCTTCGGGATTTTGTGCATTTATATAAAAGGCCGAAACCATACTTATGAAAAGTAATATTGGAGAAATTTGGCTATTGTTGTTGGTTTTTACTTTCATTTCGTCTTCGTCCTTGCTAGGATTTGTTATACTATTTTCTCGATATTGATTGATTTTGTTTTGGCGAAATAATAATCGTTTATTTGAACTTTGGAGAACTGGACTAAGGCTTTTCATAGGAGGTTGTGTTGCCATTAGTTTTTAATCACGCATTTCTGTTACCAATTTTTGAGTGGCATTTTTTATGAAAATTTCTAGTTCATTTCTTTCCACACCTTCGTAACCTTTTTCATCCTCCTGCATTTTCTTTTTCCTTTCCCGTTGTAATTCGCTTAAGGACTTAGAAATTATGCAACCATCAACACATGGCGTGTAATTAAATTTGTAAACTCCTGCAAATTCGTTGGAATTAATCAATACTACTTTAAATTCGACTGAAGCACCATATTTTTGGTATGCATAAGAGGGTACTATTCTTTCACGATTTTTCTTATCGTAATATTTATTCGTTTCGTATAGTACTTGATGGTCTAGTTTGGTTAACTCAATAATTAAATCGGTATCAGACTTTTCTCTTAATTGTTGGTAGTCAATATTGTTTTCGTCGTTCCCTATAATTTGATTAAACAATTGCCTGTCTCTAACTACAAATCCACTAGGCAAAAGTTGATTTTCTATAGCATTGAACAGATAGTCGTTGTTTTCTCCTTCGGTCACGTTCATTGAAGATTCGTTAACTCTTAGCACTACCTTAGGCTTTTTGTTCTCTTGCAAAAACTCTCTTAGCGACTCTGTTCTGATAACATCATCCGCTTTCTGTGAAAACTTTAGTGTTTTCGTACTGCTGCAATTGGTTAGTATTAAAAATGTTAGTGATAATAAAAAATAATTTTTTTTCATTTTGGTTTTTTCTTGGTTAGTGTTCAACAATATTGTTCAATTTTTGTGAAATTGATGGCAATTCGTCATACCACAATAATGATATGCATTTATACCTTAATAATCCCAGATAACAATATATTTTTTTAGTTTCTTACAGTCGATGAGATTATCCTTTTTTTAAACTTTATACGTTATAATTCTTGATTTGGCGGTAATCACCATTTCTAAATCTCAAAATTCTGAATATTTACTTGTATAATTTAAATATATGATTTATCTTACAGTTTTATACCAAATTTCCCTCATTAGCCAATCTGCAAGATTGGCTTTTTTTCATCGTTTATTTGAACTTTTAAATCGGTTAGTTATCTGTTCGAACAGTAATTTCTGTAACAGTCAAGAATGTATTTCCATCCCTCATCGGAACCCATCATTTTGCAATAGTCGGATGCTTCGTCCCCATGTTTTCCGAAATCGAAGTGCCTTAGTTCGATCGCGGTCCTATCATTTCCTTTTTTGCAAAAATCGACCGTGACCCTGCTCGCCTTTTTTGGATCCGGTACAGGTTCCCGGTTCGGCCCGATCTGCCATATAAAACTGATGGATTCCCCATGGGTATATTGCGTAACACGCCCCCAGTCGCAACGAAAACCGTCCGGGCCTATTTCCGTACACAGCCCACCCGTTCGGGCATCGATCCTAATA
>JAGXIC010000124.1 GCA_024635875.1 Pricia sp. | reverse complement strand
TTGTTATTGTTGGCGAACATAGCCGCATTCAGGTCACCGACGTTCCCGAAAAAAGTCATCGCCGCCGCTGCCCAGATCAGGGCAACAACACCCTCGGTAATCATGGTACCATAGAATATTTTCCTTCCCAATCTTTCGTTCTTCATGCATCGCGCCATCAAAGGGGACTGCGTGGCATGAAAACCGGATATCGCCCCACAAGCGATGGTCACGAAAAGGATGGGGAACAACGGGGTGGCCCCCGGGTCGGTCGTCATATTTCGAAGGTTTGCGGGAACCAGTTCGGGAATGTGGTAATCCCCAAAAAAAAGGGCAATCAATAAGCCTATCGCCATCAGCAGCATTGCCAACCCGAAAACGGGATAGAGTTTACCGATGAGCTTGTCTATGGGAAGCAGCGTGGACAGGATATAATAAATTAAAATAATGCCTACCCAAATCCAGACCCCAAAAGCATTTTCGGTCATGCCATCGATGATCTTTGCAGGGCCCATCAGAAAAACGGTACCCACAAAAATCAGCAGTACAATGGTAAAAAACCGCATCACCTGCTTCATATTGTTCCCCAGATAGATTCCCGTAATCTCACTAATGCTCAGGCCATCGTGGCGTACGGAAAGCATTCCGGAAAGATAATCATGGACGGCCCCGGCAAAAATACTGCCCAGTACGATCCATAGAAAGGCGGCGGGGCCGAACATGGCTCCCGCAATAGCCCCGAATATAGGACCCAGCCCGGCAATGTTCAAAAACTGAATCAAGAATATCCGCCATGTCGGCAAGGGCATATAATCGATATCGTCCCTTAGGCGAATCGCAGGGGTCTCCCGATTTTCTTCCACCCCAAACAGGTTCTCTATAAATTTACCATAGGTGAAATAACCCAAAATCAGTACACCGATGGAAGCCAAAAATGATATCATATTGCTGTGATTTTTATATACTACCCCTGATTCGTTGGCCATTCCGTTTCAACACCCTGTTGACGAATGAGGGCCTGGAACTCCCGTATTAAATCTGAATTCTTGTACATCTGCTGCGGTCCGACCCCTTTATGCATTAAAAAAGGGACGAGCATTCCGACAGCTTCCCCGATACTCCATTCCACGGGATGAAGTCTGTAGCAGCCGTTGGTCAGATGGGTGGTGCCAATATTTTTGTTCGCGGGCAATAGGTTTTCCATTTTTACCGGAATCAATGCCCCTAACGGAATCTGGAAGGGAAGCGACCCAAAATCAATATAATTGTCACCTCCGGAGCTGGGGTGCAGATCGATATGATAATATCCTACCCCCACACTATCGGTAAACGTCTCGGCCTTGAGCCCGTTACCTTGCAGCCCGGTGATTTTTGAACGCTGCTCTTTGCCGACATGTTGTTCCAATACGGTAAACAAAGCCTTGATACGCCTTGATTCCCGGATATATGGGTATTTGGCCAGACCGTCCGCACCTTCCGTACCCATGATATCGGACCGTAATCTAACGCCCGGCCATCCCTTTCCGCCATCCGGTCTTGGTGCCTCGGTCTGCAACCAATACAGCAGGGAGAGGCTAAGCTGCTTGCCCTGATTGATATGGGTTTCGAATTCCTTTTGATCAACATCTACAATATTACCCAAAACGTAATCATTTTGGGGGTAGTTGACAATTGTAATATCACTTTTATAAGACCCCGGTTCAAAATTATCCTTATGAATGATCCGTCGGTAGTTCCAAAGGTTTAGGATGTCACCCATGTCGATTCCCTCGGGATGGAAACCTAGTTTTTTGGGGGCCAGGGTTCTTGGATTGGAATAGATAAGTTCCAACAACTTCCCTGACCAGGGCGGCTCCATGTCTGGCTTGAAGTTCCTCCAGAACTTGTAATCTTCCGGCTTTTTTATGGTCCAGTCCTCTCCCTTGACATAATCGATTGCAAAACAATGGGTAAAGGACTGATTATTGTTTGGTTCCTGGGTATCGGCGGCATGCAGTTCACCTGTCTGTTCTTTGGACTCCGCGCCGGTGATGTAATCGGTGCCTGTCATGGGCAAGAGGTCCCCCAATTCCGTAGCATCCACAAAATAGGGACCTTTTAACTCCTTTGTTTCTCCCGTTCTTAAAGATTTTACCTGCAATGCCAAAACCTTGGTTCCCCTAGTCTCGGCGGAAACGGCCTTGTATTCCTTAAGTATAAGCAATTGCCTTGAACTGATATAGGGTGCAAAAAGATCTTCCAATACCGCAAGCGCTACCCGGGGTTCATGGGCCAAGGCGGACACCGACGCTCCACCGGGATTAAAATGGGGTTTGGCGGCTACCGATTCACGTAAGGGATAGTTGTGCCGATAATATGACCTAATGCCCTTTCGTAACCTCCGATAGAGTTCGGTCGCCCCATGGGTCTCTATCCATTGATGTTCATCGGGCGGAACGCCCTGTTGGGTCAATTGCCCACCGATCCAATCGGTCTCCTCGGTCAGTAATACGGTCAGGCCGTTTCTTAGTGCTGCAAAAGCTGCGGCACATCCCCCTAAACCTCCTCCGACAATTACTAAATCGGCAGTCAGGCTATTGGATGTGGCATTAAGCCTTATACTTCTCCCAGATTCTGGAAAGATGGAAGAATGTGCCGAAAAAGGATAGGCCATCACCGCCCCGGCAGCCGTCAAGTTTCCTATAAAATTTCTTCGTTTCATTTTGAATTGTATGTTGGTTTATCCAGGTTCCATTCCAATACCTGTCCCCTTTCCTCCAACTTTGTTTTCAGTAAATCATAGGGTACCTCCTGAACGCTATTGTTATTGTTAATGGCCAGAACCGCTGCCGCCGCTGCGGATTGTCCCAATATCATAAAAACAGGTTCCATTCGGATAGACCCAAAAGCGATGTGGCTCGACGATACGCAGACAGGCACCAAAAGGTTTTTACATTCCCCTTTTTTGGGAACCAAAGAACCGTAAGATATGGAATATGGGCCATTTGTGCCAACCCCGATGTCTCCTTCGTTCTGTACAAAGCCGTCATCGTTGATATAGCGCTGTACGTTGTGGGAGTCCATGCCATAAGAGCCCATTCCTATGGGATCGGGTGTCAATCTTTTTTTCAACAATTCATTTTCCGTCATCACATATTCCCCGATCATTCTTCGTGCTTCCCTGACATAAATCTGGTGGGGCCAGTTGCCGTTATCGGTAAACTCGTCTTTTGAAAGGCCCCATTTTGACATTTCATCTCGGATAGGTTTCGGCACCCTCGGATCATTGGCCACGAACCACAAAAGTCCTTTTTGGTATTGTTCGTGTTCTTTGATGATTTCCTTTCTTCTTTCGTAGGATGCTTCCGGGTAGTCATAGTTCATACCTATATTATCGCTGCTAAACGGACCATGGTTGTTGGTATCTGTCTTGTGGTTGGGAATACTATCGAATTTGTCGAACCACTCGTCCCACCCTGTATCGAAAACACGTCCTAAAAGTTCGTATTGCATGGGGTCATAGCCTTCAGGTTTGGGAAAGGGCAGTCTATTGGGTTCATGGTTGGTCATACAGATACGAAAGCAATAGGCCTGTATTTTATCATCGCCGCTATATTTTTCTCCAGGATCGGCGTCACTTACCTTCGGTAAAAGCCCGCTCGATGGGTCGCCCGGCGTTATAAAGGGCGAAATATCCGATTCGAACCAATGTTTATGGTGTAATACGCCAGTTTGCACGCCGTTCCACGTTTCCCCATACTGGTCCGCCGCTTCCCGGCCTACGTGATAACTTATGCCTGCCGAGGCCATCAGATCACCTTCATAGGTGGTATCCAAAAACATTTTTCCGGAATATTTTTTCCCACTTAGAGTGGTAATGGATATAATTTTTTCGTCTTTCATTTCGACCCCTTCTTCGCGATTTAGCCACTCGTCGCGATCCACACGGATTTCATGTTCCTTTACCATATCCTCGAAGACTTTTTCGGCTACATGGGGCTCGAATATCCACATGGTTAGATTCTTTCCATCCATAGCAGGTGTTCCTTGTCCCTTATTGCCGTACGCCTCTCTTGGCTGCCATTGCCAAGCGGAATCGCTGCTATACTGTTGCCATACCCGGTGATAAAATTCCCTTGCAAGGCCACCGATTACACTTTTATCCCCGGTATCCGTCCACCCAAGTCCACCTGATGACAGGCCTCCTAAATGTTTATCCGGAGATACGACGATAACCGACTTGCCTGATTCTTTAGCCTCCACGGCCGCCGTAACAGCCGCGGAAGTGCCCCCGTAGATGATAATATCCGCAGTGTTCTCGTCAGTTGCTGTCCCCGTTTTTTGCTTGCAGCTAATTAAAGTCATTGCAAGGAGCAGTAAAATCATTGGGATTGTCTGGAGAATTGTTTTTGGTCTCCTCATAAATTCAGTGTAGTTTGGTTTCATGAAGTCTTTGGTCTTCAAGTTTACTTTAACCGCTGGCCATCCTTTAACAAGACACTTCTCAAGTTCCGGTATGGTACATCTTGCACCGCAATATCGGCATCAATAGCCAGAACCGCTGCGGTGGCCGCGGATTGCCCCAAAACCATGAATACCGGCTCCATGCGGATGGACCCAAAAGCGATATGCGAGGCGCTTAAACAAACGGGGACTATCAGGTTTTCACATTCCTCTTTTTTTGGAACGATGGATTTATAACTGATCGGATAAGGGGATTCTACATGGCATTCTACGTTGCCCTCATTTTGTACGAACCCGTTGGCATCTACATAGCGTTGAATATGATGGCTGTCCATACCGTAGGCACCTAAACCGATGGCATCATCAGGAACGTAAATTCCTTCGCAATTGTATTGGGTCATTACATAGTCACTCACTAAACGCCGGGCTTCCCGTATGTATAGTTGTTGTTGCCAACCGTCGGCCCTTTCGAACTCGTCTTTGGTGGTACCCCATCGCGAAGCCTCATCACGGACCTCTTTCGGAATTCTGGGGTGGTTCGCCAACGTCCACATTAGGCCCATCTGGTACTTTCGGTGGTCTTCGACAATCCTTTCCCGTTCGGCATAGGAGGCCTCGGGATAGGCATAGTTCTTACCGATATAGTCGGTAGAAAATCCGAATTTGTTGTTGGTGTCGGTTTTATGATTGGGCATAGCGGAATTGATCCAGGGCAATAAAGAATTTCCGTAGCTGTACATCTCCCGAATCGGTCCTTTACGTGCCTCGTAATTACGAATCAACAATTCATAATTGATCTCATCGTAACCTTCCGGTTTTTTAAAGGGAATACGATTTTCTGGGATATCGGTCAGGCACATCCGAAAACAATAGGCCTGGATTTTTTGGTCCCCCGCACCTTCAAGTCCAGGTTTCTCGATGATATTGGGCAAAAGGCCACTTTTCGGATTCCCTTTTTTGATATATGGATCTACTCCGGGAACGAAATTATGGTTGTACGCGTTTCTTGAGACTATCCCCGTCAATGAGGTATTCAAAATATTCGCCTGCACTCCGTTCAGGGTTTCGCCGTATTGGTCGTTGCTTTCGCGACCCACCGTATAAGAAACCCCTGCCACCGCCATTAGGTCTCCCTCATAGGTAGCATCGATAAATACGGCCCCGGAAAAGACTTTGCCACTTTCCATTTCGATGACCGTAATTTTTCCATTCGTTTTCTTTACTCCTTTCTTGCGGTCGAGCCGTTCGTTATATACCAACACGATATTTTCCTTGGCCATCATCTCCTGATATACTGAAAGGGCGGCCGAGGGTTCGAAAGTCCACATGGTGGCCTCCCCTACTTCGCTGCGCCTCTGGCCGTTGGTTCCATATTCGGATTCCGTCTCCCATTTCCAATTTTTGGGATTATCGTAATACTTTTTGATATGCCCATAAAACTCCCTTGAAATTCCCCCGATGGCCTGCTTGTTTCCGATATCGGTTTGCCCCAGACCACCCGTAGTCAATCCCCCAATGCGTTGTGTCGGTTCGATCAGCACCACCGATTTGCCCATTCTACTCGTCTGAATCGCGGCTGCTACCCCAGCGGAGGTTCCTCCATAAACTACGATATCGGGTGTTTCCGATTGGGCGTTCGTGAAATGGACTATGAACAGGAATGAAAGAAAATATAGCGTGTTTTTCATAGTCGAATCACTCTTTTTGAAAATATTGGAACGAATTTAGTGAAAAGTTCGAAGCATATGGAATGACTTTGTGATTGTGCACGACCAATTTAAAGCCTATCGGTTTTTGGATTATCCATAAATAATAGTGAGTCATCGAACTCCGGAGTCCAGTATACATCACCGAATCCTTTTCAATACACAATGGAATCGGAGGCGATCGCCGGCAGTTCGTAATTGCCATAATCGACAATAATCTGTCCGCCATTTAGGCTTTTGGTACCGTTGGCATCCAGTTGGGTATTGAAGACATAGGCTTTTTTCAATTTTTTGAAATCCGCCAGTTTTTGCAGATAGGGTTTTTGAAATTCGGTATTGGTGAGGTTAATGGATTTTAGATGTTCGGATGCCGAGGCCAGTTTTTCGATACCTTTTCCGGTGATTTCCGTATCATCCAAACTTAAAATCGTCAAATGGGGGAGCGTTGCCAACTTTTCGAAGATGGCGTCGGATACTTGGGTTCCGCCCAGGTTTAGGATAGCTATCTGTTTTTTCAAAGGATTCAAAAGGGCAAAATCCGAGTCGGAAAATGAGGGCTTATTGAGGCAGGAGACCTTAAGGAAATTAACCGACTTGCTGATCTTATCGATATGGATGCCCTTGTCCTTAATGGCATCGATACTGTCTTGGGATGCCTCGGCGATATCCACATTGGGATAATCGTTATCCACCTTTACGGGAAAAAATGGACGGAACAGTTCTTTTTCCAAACCGCTTTCCGCAATGGTTCCGCCGAAGGGATGCCCGGCATCCAACCAGGCACCGATCAGGGCGATCTCTTCCTTTGAGGGCTGGGTCTTGCCTTCCGGTGGCATATGGTCATCATTATCCTTGGGCAGGTTCATACGGATAAAAATTTCACTATCGGAAGCATTGTTGGTCACGACCACCTCGCCGTTTTCACCTCCTGTCAAAATGCCTTCCTCCGAATTTAAAAGCAATTTGCCCTTTGTTTTTTTGGGATTATGGAAACTTACGCACTTGTTGTTCAAAATAGGATGGATTACCTCTTCGTAAAGTAGCGCTTCTTCCCAATTTTGTTCGTTCAGCACGATTTTCTTTTCTTCGAAAGTCTCGTAGCCCAAAGCTGATTTTATGGAGTTGGGCAAAGGTTCCACTAAATAATCGGCGCCGTGGGTAATATTCCCACCTTGGTGTCCCGTAAATGAAATCAATACAAATAGGAGGATGGAAAATGCGACCATGGGAATCTTGGAAAGGAAATCCACCGGTTCCCATTTCCGGATGCGGGCGTACATTACGAACGAAAAAAGCGCCGTTGCGATACCGGACCACAAATGCCATTTCACGGTATCGAACGCATAGCCTTCTCCCAAATATTGCAGATATCCCGTACTACAAGCCAGAACGGCACTGATGCCCGCCCAAAGAAAAATGAGGCTTAATACTTTACGAAACTGCCGGGTTTTTCTGTCATGCCATTGCAAAAGAAGACCCAAAAGGATAAACCCGATGGGAAGGTGCACGATCAACGGATGTAAACGGCCTATGAGTTGTTTCAATACGTCCATGTAACAATTTAGGTTAATCGGAAATTAAAATGCTAGTCATTTCCATACTGTAGTTTATTAGTTTAGGAGTTTAGGAGTTTAGGAGTTTAGGAGTTTAGGAAATTGCATTTTTTTGTTTGCACTTGTGTCAAACTGATAACTGCCAATCATAAGGCTGAACCCATCTCTTCGTACCCGTATTTCTTAACCCGTACTTCATTCCCCCGTCATCCTTTCCTTCAAAGCCTTCATAATGAAAACATTCGCCTTCCATTGGTCCGCTACCGGAACTTGGGTATACGGCAAGGTCGGCATGTAGTTAGGTGGCCCGAATTCGGTGGTGATCGTAACCGGTCTGTCGTTTTCGCTCCACCTTTTACGGATTACCGTTTCCCAAATATCCAAATGGCGCTTCAAGGCGTTCTGCCATTCAGGGGCTTGGGGGTCGTTGACCTGTGGACCTTCGGCATGACCGACACGGGCATGAATATGGTAGGAGCGGTCGATAACTTCCTCTAAATTTTTATCTTGGCTTTCCAAGAGCGATTCGTGAACGACCATCCAATGGCTGATATCAAGCGTTAATTTGAGATCGGGAATTGCTTTCAGGTATCGTTCGGTATCCGGGAGGTTGAAACTGAACCGTGACCGATGCGTTTCGTGATAAATGGGGATGTCATTTTCTTTGGCGATTTTGTTCGCTGCATCGATAAAGGCCTTGTTCTGTTCGAAAGTAAAAAAGTCACCTCCGGTGTGGCAGTTTATGGCAACTGGAGCTGAGGATGCAATAGAAATCAAATCTTCCGTGTACCGTATTAAACTTGTTTCAAAATCGACGGTCTTGTCCGCTCCCGCCAAATAGATGACCTGAAGACCGTATTTTTTCAAAGCTTTGTCCGCAGCCAATCGGTCTTCCAATTTTTTGGGAAACCAAGTCTCGATACCGTCATATCCGGCAGCCTTGGTTTTTTCGCAGAACGCATCCCAAGAAACGTTCCTTCCCCAATCCGTTTGGAAGAACCGGAGCTGATTTTTTTGTTGGGAATGAGCGAAAAGTGTCGAAAGCAGAAGTAAAAATAATAGTCTTGTCATGCGAAAGTTGGGTTCGATAATATGTTCAAGCCAGTATCTCTAGAATCACCTTTCAATTAAAACTTCAAATCAAACCTCGAGTTGGGATGGTGCCCCTATCGTGTGCGAATAGCATTTACTTCAAATAATGAACCCGATACCGCCAAAAACTGATTCCCCCTAAAATTAAAGCACCCAAGGCAATGTACCAAATATAATCGGGGGTAATGGCCGCGGCACCACTTTGGCCGTAGCTGTGGAGTCCAACCAAATAGTAGTTGACACCGAAGTAGGTCATCATAATACTGCCGATGGCGATCAAACTTAAAAAGTTAAAGGTCCATTTTCCCCGCAGTTTGGGGACTAGACGGGTATGGATGACAAAGGCATAGACCATGATGGAAATCAGGGCCCAAGTTTCCTTGGGATCCCAGCCCCAATACCGGCCCCAGCTCTCGTTGGCCCATTGGCCGCCCAAGAAATTACCGATGGTCAGCATAATCAGGCCAACGGTAAGGGCAACTTCGTTGATGATGGTCAATTCCTTTATGTTCAAGTCCATTTTGGCCTTGTTTTTCTTATTGGTGAGTATCATCAGGATAAGACATGCCATACCGAGAATCGCCCCAACAATCAACGGCCCGTAACTCGCAACGATTACGGCCACGTGAATCATCAACCAATAGCTATCAAGTACCGGAACGAGTGTTGAAATTGCCGGATCGACCCAGTTCTGATGGGCGATCCACAATAAAATTCCTGTGACGAAGGCTGAGGCACCTAGGGTCATGTTGCTCTTTCTTGCAAATAAAAGCCCCATACCCATAGTGGCCCAAGAGACATAGAGAATACTTTCATACGCATTCGTCCAAGGCGCATGACCTGAAATATACCACCGCAATACCAGCCCGGCCGTGTGCCATAGGAAAAATATGACGATCACTCCTTTCAAAAAATACACCGAAACCCTCCAAAAGGAACGGTCCTTGAAAATTTGGAATATCAGCACGAAAAACAATATCAATCCCGTTACCGGGTACCATTTCCATAGCTGATTGAAAATATCCAATTTATTATAGATAATCTCCGTGTCAATTTTTTCTTTGGATGGTAAAACCTCACTGCCATGATTTCTCTGATTCTGGCCAAAGGCCTCCAGCAATTTATCGGCATTGGTATAATCCCCGGTTTCGTTCGCCGTTCGCAGGGTCATAAGATAATAGGGAATGGAATTTTTGATAAAGTTGGCATATAATGAATCAGCTACCTGATATTGTCCACTTCGAAATTCGAGTGCGGATATCCATTTGTTGTTCTCATCGTTCAACAAGGGAAAGATTTTGACAATTCGGCCACTAAGGGCCTGATCAAGTAGACCTAACCGGGCATTGGCATCCTTAAAGTCCTGCTCGAATTTATTGGGGATGTTCGTAGTGGTAGCCTCCCTGAGATAGGGCTCTAGCTTATAGTTGCCATCGGCATTGAAAAAATCAGTGGCCTTTGCATATTTTTGACCTTCGGGTAGCCCGAGAACGTGCCGAAGGCTATCGTTCTTTCCTTTTTTATCGATGGCCAAAAACTCTGCGTTGTACCATGCAGGCGAACTCAACATCATGGACAGAAACACCTGATCGGCGTTCATATTTTTGTATTTATCCTTTAAACTCAGCTTGCGCAGCAGTTCCGAAGAGAAAGTATGAATCGGTTTCATACGCCCGCCTTCGTCCTGAATCACTAGTTTGCCGAATTTTTCGGCGTGCTCCTCAGTTACGATGGTGGTCATTATTAATGAATCGATCTGAGCCTGCGTTGGTGTCATGGCATCGTGCTGGTGACCGTCACCGACCGCATGTTCTTGCAAGTCGGCCGCTCGCTCTATGGGCACCTGCTCCGGTTCGCTGCCCGCCGTAGCTTCTTGGGGTTCTTGTGCTTGCATCCCAAGGCATCCTATTAAAATTAGGACCGTGGTCAACGCCGCTTTTTTGGACTTCAATTTGTCCAACGATTTGCCCAAGTCCTTAAAACGGGTCTTTCCAAAGAACATAATCCCCATAAGACCTGCGTATAAAAGGAAGTATCCCAAATAGGTAATCCAAGTGCCCCACTGGTCATGGTTAACGGAAAGTACAGTGCCTTTCTCATCGGGATGGAAACTGGACTGAAAAAAGCGATACCCTCCCTGATCGAGAATATTGTTCATAAATATATCATAGTCGTAAGGCCTTTCGTTTTCAATGGTAACCTTACTCATAAACGATTTATAGCCCTGTTCCGTACCTGGATATTTTTCAGCTATAAAGTCGTTCAATTTGATGCCGAATGGCAACTCGTAAACCTTAGACCCGTAACTCAAGCTAAATTCGAGCCCGCCTAGAGAGATTTTTTCTGAAAAATCCGCCGTACCTTTACCGCCAATTAATTTCCTTTGCACATTTTCTCCATTCGTGGAAATTTCCACTATCAGGGCATCTGGAGTGGACTCTTCCATCTCTTCCTTAGGCACTTTGACTACATCGTAAGAACCCTTGATGATAGGGTCGGGAACAACGAATTGCATCCCTGCCATAGTGTAAAGTGACCGCAACTGAAATTCTTGTAGGCTATCTTTAACGACTTGACCTTGAAACTGGTCTGCCATCCGCATAAAACTACCTTCGAATGGTGATGTGATTTGATAGGAACTGTCCGTCGACATGATGTTTATGGCTCCGTCCGTATCCCTAGTAGTATTCAAGGCAAAAAGCACGCCGTGGATACTGGCTACTTGTCCGCTTTCTAAAAAGTGTTCGTGCCGCTGACCATCGCCGGCCTCGACTATTTTAAGATATTCTTTACCGTTCTCATCGGGAATTAAGCCTTCTTTGGCGCCATCGATAAAATCAACGTACGAAATCGTAAATGGCTGTCCGTTATAATCCGAACTCCATGGTAAATTCGATTTGAGTGCCTCTGCGGTAACAATCAGGTCTTCTTGTAAGGTTTTGCGTCTTGGCTGTCCATCGATTTCCCCATCGATATAGGCGGTCAAAAAAGTTTTGTCGGAATAAAACACTTTTTCGGTTTCCCCCTCACGAATGGGCATCATGCCCTCAAAACTGATATAGCGGGTAACGAAAGCACCGACGATAATCAATATCCAAGAGAGGTGCAGAGTAAGTACCGGCCATTTTTCCCATCTGAAAAGCCGGTAACGGAACATATTTCCCATAAAATTAATGACAAAAAAGACCATGATAGCCTCGAACCACCAGGCATTATATACCCAAATTCGCGCGGTCTCCGTACTATACTTACTTTCGATAAATGTGCCAAAGCCCATTGCGGTGGCAAAAACAATAAAAAGGACAGCCATTAGGCGGGTGGAGAAGAAAATTTTTTTGAGCAGATCTGTCATCAGCAGCTGAATTGGTTTTCAGGATGCAAAAATACGGGTCTTTTTGCGATTTTTGAGGATGATAATCGCATATTCGGATGAACAAAATTGTTAATTATAAGTGAAAATTGACGGAAACCTTAAAATGTCAAAATTTTCATTTCAACCAAGTATTGAACCATGCGAGCGCATCGAGCTGCATTCGCTGGTCGAACTTATGAACTCCCTCATAAAATTTTGCAAGGTATTTATCCAAAGCCCCTGCTTTGTCATACACCTCTTTTAAAATGGTATCCGCCTTTTCCATTTCGGGCAGCGTATACAAAGCATCTTGATTATTGTTCTGAATCATGACGGGAAGTGGTACACGCAATCCCAAAATTTCCGGGAATTCAAGGAATTTCGGTAACAAGGGGGTGTAGGCCATCCAAGTATGGGTGAAGGATGTATTGAGGATAAAATCGCGCCAGGTCGTCATAAAACCGACACAGACGGCACATTTTATACGGTGGTCCATTCCACCGAGATAAACGGTTCGCAGTCCGCCACCTGAAAGTCCCGCGCATCCAACATTTTCGACATCGACATCAACACGCTCGCAA
>JAGXIC010000123.1 GCA_024635875.1 Pricia sp. | reverse complement strand
TTAATGACACATCCGATACCCTTAGAAGGGCAATTTTGAATATCTTTAAAAAAAATCCGTCCGGTAATAATCTCGACCGGATCTGTTTGAAAATGAATTTAAACAACTAATTTAAACGACTTCACTAAAAACCAATTGAGTATGGAGACCATTATTATCATCGTATTTGTTTTGGGTTATCTGGCGATAACCCTAGAGCACAATCTAAAAATTGATAAACTTATTCCCGCGCTTGCCATGATGGCCATTCTCTGGGCAATCATCGCCCTGACCCATATGGATGTTTTCGAGGTGAACGCAGAATTAAAGGAGCTTGAACCCAGCCATATCGATGAAATACTATTGCATCACCTCGGGAAAACGGCTGAAATCCTCGTATTCTTGTTAGGGGCGATGACCATTGTAGAGATTATCGATTATTTTAACGGTTTTGTAACGATAAAAGGCTTCATAAAGACTAAGAGCAAGCGAAAACTTTTATGGCTGTTCTCCATTTTGGCTTTTGTGCTTTCCGCCATAATCGATAACCTTACCGCGACCATCGTATTGGTAACCATTTTACAGAAGGTTATTAAAGAAAGGGACACACGACTTTGGTTTGCTGGTATTATCATCATTGCAGCCAACGCCGGTGGTGCCTGGTCGCCCATTGGTGATGTTACCACCACTATGCTTTGGATTGGTAACAAGGTAACGGCACTAGTTCTTATAGAACATGTTTTCATACCTTCGATCGTCTGTATGGTTATTCCTGTTTGGGTAGCTAGTAGG
Source organism: Pricia sp. (assembly GCA_024635875.1). Classification (GTDB taxonomy): domain Bacteria; phylum Bacteroidota; class Bacteroidia; order Flavobacteriales; family Flavobacteriaceae; genus Pricia. Next base: position 5,399 of record JAGXIC010000123.1, on the reverse strand, counting down.
TACAAGGCCTTTAAAGGAAATATAATCACTGACCCGGAGGAGTTGGACGAACCAAAATCGAAATATGGGGCGACCATGTTATACTTAGGTTTGGGAGCCATCGTGTTTGTACCTTTTTTCAAAACAATAACACACCTGCCTCCTTATGTCGGTATGATGTTATCATTGGCTGTAGTAGCTACATTTGCCGAGATTTATAGTAATACAAAATTTAGTATTTCGGCTGTGAATGGCGAAGGGCATGATACTGTTGGCCACCATAGTCCTGTACATGCTTCCCTATCAAAAATAGAATTGCCAAGTATTCTTTTTTTCTTGGGGATATTATTGGCGGTAGCAGCCTTGGAATCTTTGGGCATGCTGTTTCATTTTGCGGAGACACTGGATAGTACAATGCCTGCACTTGGTACCGAGGCTAGGGTGGGTATTGTGTCTGATTTGGTTGTACTGATTCTAGGAGTTGGTTCTGCCATAATTGATAACGTACCTTTGGTGGCAGCTAGTATGGGAATGTTCTCCGTGCCCATCGACGATCCCGTTTGGCATTTTATCGCCTATTCGGCCGGTACGGGCGGTAGTATGTTGATTATTGGCTCTGCTGCCGGTGTCGTTGCCATGGGAATGGAAAAAATCGATTTCTTTTGGTATCTTAAAAAAATAGCTTGGCTCGCATTCTTGGGATTCATTGGTGGTGCGGTTACTTTTGTTTTACTGCGAAATTTTCTGTTGAACGTATAATTTAATCGATAAACTACCGTTATAGAGGCAACACTGATACCCTATTTTAGGGTTTAAATAATTAATGAATTCTATGATGCTATTTCAAGATGTGGCGCAAGATCCTCAAGTAGGGGATGTTATGTCAGAAGAAAAGACCCTTTCCGTAATCGATCTTATTTTCAACGGCGGTACGGGTAGTGTACTTATTATCTCTGTGTTGTTCATAATGCTCTTTGTTGCACTATACATTTATTTCGAGCGTATTTTCGCCATAAAGGCAGCCTCGAAAATAGATAGTAATTTTATGAACCAGATCCGTGACCACGTTACGAACGGTAAATTAGAGGCGGCCAAACTTTTATGTGCCCAAACCGATTCTCCCGTAGCGCGGTTGACGGCAAAAGGAGTTTCCCGAATCGGAAAACCTTTAGACGATATCAACACGGCCATTGAAAATGCAGGAACGCTTGAGGTCTATGCGCTCGAGAAAAATGTAAGCGTACTGGCCACTGTCGCCGGCGCAGGCCCCATGATTGGATTTTTGGGTACGGTAATCGGTATGATCTTGGCATTTCACGAAATGGCCTCCGCTGGAGGCCAAGCGGAAATGGGCTCGTTGGCATCCGGTATCTATACGGCCATGACCACAACGGTTGCAGGCCTTATTGTAGGTATCATAGCGTATATCGGCTATAACCATTTGGTCAACCGGATCGATAAGGTCGTGCATAAGATGGAGGCCAATGCCGTTGAGTTTTTAGACTTGTTGAACGAACCTCTATAATTCGATACCATGAAATTAAAGGGAAGAAATAAGGTGAGTCCCGATTTTAGTATGTCATCGATGACGGATATTGTTTTCCTGTTGCTGATATTCTTTATGCTTACGGCAAACTCTCCCAATGCGTTGGATCTTTTATTGCCCAAAGCGAAGGGAAAGTCTACCAGTACACAAAACGTATCGGTAAGTATCGATAAGAATTTACAGTACTTTGTAAACAACGAGCGGATCAACGGGGATTTTATAGAAGTCGAACTCAAAAAAGCTTTGGCAGGACAAGATAAGCCTACCATTATTCTACGAGCCGAAGAAAGCGTTGCCATCAAAGAGGCAGTGCATGTTATGGATATCGCCAACCGGAACAGTTACAAGGTGATCTTGGCGGTGAGACCGAATTGATCGTGGGTTTTAAGGAGCTTTGTTTCATACTTTAAAGTAAGACTTTGGCACATTGATTGCCTGTTATTATAATTCAATTGGTCCTATATGCAGCACTGAATGAAGGCAAGGGAGCACCGCGAGAAGCAAAGGGCCAACTTCACGTTAGCCAATGAATCGTGCTAAGCAAACTAAAGATCAAAATTAAATAGGCACTATGCCGTACTTGGACACGAAACACAAAAAGAAATCCTTCACGCTGACCACTTTCCTTTTAAGCGTGCTGTTGCTGATATTGTTCCATATCGGAATGACCTACATGGACCCCCCGATTGAAAACGGAATCTCCGTTAATTTTGGTACCACTGATTTTGGTAGCGGTAACGTTCAGCCCAAAGAAAAGATACAGTCCGAACCTATGGATACGCCTCCCGTTGAACCGGTCGAACAAGAAGAGGAAGTCGTTGAGGAAATTGTTGAGGAGGAGGTTGTTGAAGAGTCAGCCCCCGAAGAAGTCGTGGCCGAGGAAGCGCCTGCCGAGAAGGTACTTACCCAAGAAAATGAGGAAGCCATAAAGATAAAAAAAGCGGAAGAGGCCAAGAAAAAGGCAGAGGATGCCAAAAAAGCTGCCAAGAAAAAAGCCGAAGACGCCGAGAAAAAGAAGAAAGCAGAGGCTGCAAGGGTCGCCCAGCAAAAAAAGGATGCCGAAGAAAAGGCCAGAAAAGAACAAGACGCCAAAAAGAAAAAATTGGACGAGCTTATGGGCGGTCTTAACAAATCGGACGGCATCGCCTCCGGTTCGGAGGGCGATGACAACAGGGCCGGAGACAAAGGTTCTCCCGATGGCGACCCTTATGCGACGAGTTATTATGGTAGTCCCGGATCTGGAAGCGGTACAGGCGGGTATGGCCTGAACGGCCGTTCCCTGTCCAGCAAAGGCGCGGTCAAACAGGAATGTAACGAAGAGGGAAGGGTAGTGGTCAAGATCGTGGTCGATAGAAATGGCAATGTGGTAAGTGCCCAACCAGGCGTGAAAGGCACCACCAACAACAATCCCTGTTTATTGGAACCTGCAAAACAGACCGCCTTCAAGCACAAATGGAACCAAGATGCCAACGCGCCCAGCCAGCAGGTCGGCTTTGTGGTAGTCAATTTTAAATTGGGGGAGTGACCTATAGTGAGACTCTAAATTGGATGTTCGCCCGACTTCCGATGTTCCAGCAAAAGGGCAAATCTGCCTACAAAGATAAACTGGACAACACCCTTGCATTTGCTGCCCACCTCCATCATCCCGAAAAAAAATTCAAGAGCGTACATGTAGGAGGTACCAATGGAAAGGGTTCCAGTAGTCATATGTTGGCTTCCGTTCTGCAGGAAGCAGGCTATAAAACCGGACTCTACACCTCCCCACATCTAAAAGATTTTAGGGAACGCGTCCGAATTGACGGGAAACCGGTCAACGAAAAATTTGTCATCGATTTCATTCAAAGAAACCTGTTTTTTCTTGAAGAACATCAACTTTCATTTTTTGAAATGACGGTAGGTATGGCGTTTGATTATTTCGCTAGGGAAAAGGTCGATATTGCCATCATTGAGGTCGGATTGGGCGGCCGATTAGACGCTACGAACATCATTACTCCTGAAGTCGCCCTGATAACCAATATCGGGTTAGATCATGTGGATATGCTTGGGGATACGTTGTCTAAAATCGCCTTCGAAAAGGCGGGGATCATCAAAAAAAATATTCCGATCGTCATCAGCGAATATCAAAGGGATACCGCTGAAACTTTTGAAGCGGTTGCGAATGCAAAAAATGCAAAGCTGATATATGCCGAAAGGGCCGTTCAAAAGAAGTACAAAACATCACTTTTAGGAAACTATCAATCCAAAAATCTAACAGGGGTGGTCACCGTTTTGAAGGAACTTAAGGGTTTTGAGGTGCGAGAGGAGCATATCGTAGATGGACTTCTAAATGTTTCCCGAAACACCGGCCTGAAGGGCCGATGGCAAATATTGGGCACCGAACCAAAGGTAGTTTGCGATACAGCGCACAATAGTGAAGGATTGGCCATAGTTTTACAGCAAATCAGCCAACAACACTATGGCAGGCTGCACATCGTTCTTGGATTCGTAAAGGATAAAAACCTCGATGCCATTTTGCCATTGTTTCCAAAAAATGCCGATTATTACTTTTGTCGTCCAAATATTCCCCGTGGTTTAGATGTGGAGATACTTCAGCAAGAGGCAAAAGCATTCGGAATGAATGGAAAACATTATACGTCCGTCGCCAAAGCTTACGACGCTGCCCTACAAAACGCCGAAACCATTGATTTTGTTTTTATCGGGGGCAGTACCTTTACGGTGGCAGAGGTCGTGTGATATTTTGTATTATTTTCTTTTGGCATTACCAAAAGAGTTCTATATTTGCACCCGCCCGAACGGCAAATCTCAGATAGGTCGGGCAGCCACCTTTTCGGGCAATTAGCTCAGTTGGTTCAGAGCACCTCGTTTACACCGAGGGGGTCGGGGGTTCGAATCCCTCATTGCCCACTTAAGTGGTTATCATTTTAACCCAAAACCCTGCTAATCTTATGATTGACAGGGTTTTTTGATTAATGAATTTTCATATCAATTCATATCATTTCATATTAAAGGTTCACAAATCGTCAACGTTTTTTTTTAATCGTCAACAGTTGCATATCTTGACGTAACTTTCGTACGATACCCTCATACTTCAGATTTGACTTTCGTCTCACTAATTGTAAAATTAAATAGACGAAAACATGAGAACTTCACTATCATTTTCCATCCTGATTTGGGCCTATTCTAAAAGGGCAAAAAATAATCAGGCCAGCCTTTATGCCCGAATAACTATTAATGGCAAAAGAGTGAATATTAGCCTAAAGTTTCAATGGCAAACAGTGAACCATCATCATCAAATAGGACAACCCAGTGTCCCTTACCAATTCAACGATCTGTTTGCACTCCTCCACGGTGGTCCACATGGATACGGCACAGACCACGTGCTTGCCCGCTCCTAAAGCGGCAATTGACCGTCCTGCATGGTTGGAAATTGAGGTATTGATATTTCCGGAGGATTCGGAATCATTAAATAATTTCTCATAGTCGGAATATTTCTTTTGACACCAAAGGCATTTCCGATATCGTTCACCTTAGTGCTGCTACGTTGACAAATAGCCACCATTTCGACATTGGGATGTTTTTGGTATTTGGGTATGAATTACGCCCCGAACCCGAGGCCACCAATTGTTATTTATGATTTTTCTCTTTATCCTGGGATAATTTAAATAGTTAATTGATCAAAGTGCTTCGGACGCTTTCAATTTCTTTAAATAGGCAAACAGGTCCAGAACCTCTTCATCGTTCAGATTGTTCAAAAGACCTTCCGGCATCATCGATTTTTCGGAAACATCCTTGGTAAGGATCTGAGATTTGCTGATGTTGATAGGTTCCTGGCCTACCACGCGCAAGGTGATGTTCCTATCGGTTTCACCGATGA
>JAGXIC010000122.1 GCA_024635875.1 Pricia sp. | reverse complement strand
GTACTTCACTTTTTAGGTAAAGCCATTAAATCGATCTATATAAGACCATATAAAGCCAATATATGAGTGCAAATTGAGTGCAAATAAAAAAGAGGTCTATGAAAATTAATTCATAAACCTCTGATTTTCAAGTCGGGGTGGCAGGATTCGAACCTGCGACCTCCTGCTCCCAAAGCAGGCGCGATAACCGGGCTACGCTACACCCCGAATCGGTTATCAACTTCAATACTGCTCTCTCGCAGCATCTAGCGGAGAGACAGGGATTCGAACCCTGGGTACCCTTTTGGGGTACGACGATTTAGCAAACCGTTCCTTTCGGCCACTCAGGCACCTCTCCTAATTTTTTAATGAACATCGCTCGAAAGCGGTTGCAAATGTACATTTTTACAATACTATAAAGCAACTATTTTTTTGATTTTTTTCTCAGAAATTTAGTCCGATACTGTTCATTTGATGGCATTATATCCTAAAAAGAACCGATATACTTTGTAGTGTCCATCATTCTGGGTATTCTACCCGTAAATGGTAGATATTGGTCAACTTTTGCTTCAGTACTTTCTTGATTTGCTCAATTTCTTTGAAGGTGATGTTGGCGTTTATAAACTGATCGGCCCCCATTTGACCGGCGATTATCTTATCGACAAACTCGTCGATAATCAAAAAAGTCGGGTTCTTCAAACTTTTGGAAGCGGCCTCGACCGAATCGGCCATCATCAGGATGGCAGTTTCCTTAGAAAAAGGTAAGGGTCCTGGATACCTAAACTCGGCTTCGTTGACATCCTCTTCTAAATCTTGCTGCTTTTTAAAAAAATAATAGACCAATGTAGTACCATGATGTGACCGAATAAAATCAATGACCCTATCGGGCAAATTGTTCTTTCGGGCGATTTCTATGCCGTCGATTACATGATCTATAATTATCCTTGCGCTATCCTTCGGCACTAATTCGTCATGTGGATTGACGTTGGTAATCTGATTTTCGGTAAAGTAGCTCGGGTGAAGCATCTTTCCGATATCGTGATACAGGGCCCCTACCCTAACGAGCATAGCATTGGCCCCGATTTCATTGGCCGCCGCTTCGGCAAGATTAGCAACTTGAAGGCTATGGTGAAAGCTTCCGGGTGCCTTATTCGAAAGCTCCTTCAAAAGTTTTGAATTTGTATCCGACAATTCCAATAAGGATACGTCGGAGACGAGACCAAAAACTTTTTCGTAGACATAGATCAGGGGCTGTACGAATAGGGTAATCATCCCGTTCAATAAAAAGAGGCTCAAAGTAAACCACATGATATTGTCAAGATTACCTTCGTGTATGATGTGAAAGGCAAGATATCCTACTACGTAAATTAAGGTAATCTGCCCTACCGTTATGAACAGATTGGCTCTTTTATACAGTTCGGATACGGTCAATATGGTGACAATACCAGCAATTATCTGTAAAAAGATGTATTCAAAACTGTTGGGTACCACAAAACCTAAAATCAATATGGTTAGTACATGCACCAGAAGACCCAGTCGGGCATCGAAAAATGTTTTTAGTATTAAAGGCAGGATGCACAAAGGAACTACGAACACATAGTTTTCTTCGTATTTAACCACTAAGGTGGTGATGAAAACCATCAACAGAACATTAAAAAATATAAAGGTTACCTTGGTATTATGGTCAAAAATCTCGGGGCGGTATTTATGGAGAAATAGAAACAGCATCAACAATACCAGTGCCACCAGGACCGTATATCCGAAAAGAATGAAATAGTAGTTGTGCGCTGCCCATAATTCGGATTCGTATTCCGCTTTGAGGGAATTTAAAATTTTCAGGTTTTCGGCCTCCACAACCTCGCCTTTGGCGATTATGAGTTTGCCCTCATCGACGGAACCCCTAGTTGTTGAAATTTTAGAAAGTTCATCCTGCAAACCTTTTTCCGATACACCCTTGTCATAGAACACATTGGACTTTACGATGTCGAAAAACAACTGTTGATAGCTCTCATAGAAGTCCGTCAGCTTGTTTTTTTCCAAAAATACCTTTACTACACTTTCCAGATTTTGAATACGGACCAACTCTTTGAACCGAATCTGGCTGGCCTCATTGTTCTTGACCAGATAGATATTTTTTCGGGACTGCTTGCCGTAGGTCTTTTCCAGGATTCCGGTGAAGTAAAGACTATCCAAAATTTCATTCCCGGCTTTCTTAAGAACCTTCCATGCGTCGGCACTGTGGTCTTGTGTGGAAAAAACATCAGAAAATTCCTTTTCAAAATTGGTGTAGACCGCTTTTTGGATGGAATCGTTATACCGAAAATATACGATGCTGTTACGCTGCACCGAATCTTGCTCACTCTTAAGCTCTTTCCGGCTTTTTTTAATGGAAAAATCGAAGGGGGCGTACAAATTTTCATACTGCCAAGGCTTCCCTTTCTGAAACTCATATTTAAACTTGCCGCCTTTTGGAAAGAAAAAAACGATACAAGCGACCGATACCACATATAGAAAGTATTTATATATGAGGGATTGATTTCTAAAAAGCCGATCCAAATATTTTTGCATGGAAACGATATCTGCACCAAAAATAGAAAATATACTCGTGACAATTGGAAATTCAGGGATTTTGGCAAATACGCCTGTCGGACATGGGCAGCTTTGTTTTTTTTGCCTAGACAATCCCGAAGCGTTGGGATTCAAGCATAGCCGTAGTTATGGTTGCTGATTTTAATCCCGACACTTCGGGAGCAAAGGGGAAAAGAAATGGAAAAAAACTGAAATTTTTAAGGGGCAATAGCATTTACACGTGCTATCCGCATATGTCTTAAAGCGTTTTTATTACGTTCGGATAGGATTCAGGCCAAATGGATTATAGGGAAGCTTGAAACCGGCATCCTGAATAACACATTAATTTCCTAATTTTGAATTTGCTATTTTTACGGACAAAACCCGAAAACACATGAACGAGGTGGTAATAGTATCGATGGCACGTACGCCGATAGGAAGTTTTATGGGATCTTTATCAACGGTTCCCGCACCAAAATTGGGAGCTGTCGCAATCAAGGGCGCTTTGCGGAAAATCAATCTAGACCCAAATTTGGTGGACGAGGTGCTTATGGGCAACGTCGTGCAAGCGGGCACGGGCCAAGCGCCTGCGCGCCAAGCCTCAATTTTTGCGGGGCTTCCCGATTCTGTACCTTGTACCACCATCAACAAGGTTTGTGCCTCGGGTATGAAAGCGGTGATGCAGGCTGCTCAGGCCATAGCTCTAGGTGATATTTCGGTCGCAGTTGCAGGAGGAATGGAAAATATGAGCCTTATCCCACATTATATGCATTTACGAAACGGACAAAAATTCGGCCCGGCTACCTTGGTAGATGGTATGCAAAAGGATGGTCTTGTCGATGTTTACGATCAAAATGCCATGGGCGTTTGTGCCGATGCCTGTGCTACCGAACATCAATTCAGTAGGGAAGATCAAGACGATTATGCCATTCAATCCTATAAAAGATCAGCGGAAGCCTGGAAAAATGGAAAGTTTGACAATGAGGTCGTTCCCGTTGAAGTGCCACAGCGTCGCGGCGAACCTGTAGTGGTTTCGGAAGACGAGGAGTTCAAGAATGTGAAAATGGATAAAATCTCCAATTTGCGACCTGCATTCTCGAAAGATGGAACTGTAACCGCGGCCAATGCCTCCACCATAAACGATGGTGCTGCGGCACTTGTACTTATGAGCGCTAAAATGGCCAAGAAATTGAATCTCGAGCCTTTGGCAACCATCCGAAGCTATGCCGATGCCGCGCAAGAGCCCAAATGGTTTACCACGGCACCAGCCAAGGCCCTTCCCAAAGCCATTGCCAAAGCGGGATTACAAATAGAGGACATTGATTATTTCGAGTTCAACGAAGCCTTTGCCGTAGTTGGCCTTGCCAATATGAAATTATTGGGACTCACGGATAAAAATGTCAACGTGAACGGAGGTGCCGTTTCCCTTGGGCATCCTTTGGGCTGTTCGGGCGCCCGGATTTTAATTACACTGCTCGGTGTACTGCAACAGAACAATGCCAAGCTTGGGGCGGCGGCCATCTGTAATGGCGGTGGCGGGGCTTCCGCAATAATTGTCGAGAGATAATTATTGCGATGTATACAAAAAACACATTGGTTTACATCCCATTGCAAAAAACCATGAGTAGCCAGTTGCAGTTAGCTAATACTGCCACAATTACTGCAACCTCAAGAAGGAAAAATTTTGGAAATGATTGTTAGATGGTTCTATCGATAATTGCAATTACTAACTAAAATATATTTGTAAACCTCGCCCATGCAATTTGGTATTTGTCCCCTAAGTATCGTTTCCGTCCGATCGAGTGCCGATGACACTTCTGAACTAGTTTCCCAAATTTTATACGGGGAACATTTCAAAGTTTTGGAATGCCACAAATTTTGGAGCAAAATCCGTATCGCTTTCGACGGTTGTGAAGGATGGGCAATCAACCGCCAAATCAAATTCATAGAACAGCATACCTTCCATAACCTCGAACGGACAAAAAATCCCCTTTATAGCAACGAACTTGTTTCCTTCGTAGAAACCGAGGAATCTATTTTACTTCCCATTGTATTGGGGTCCTCACCGCAAAACGCTTCTCTTTTAACACATAGGTTCGACGGAAACCAGTCCACGGATAAAAGCAATAAGGGGAATCTTGTTCGAACAGCGCTACTCTTTTTGAACTCACCTTATCTTTGGGGCGGCAAAACTCCGTTTGGTATCGATGCCTCGGGTTTTACCCAAATGGTCTACAAAATTAATGGATACAGACTGCTAAGAAAGGTTTCTGAGCAATCGGAACAGGGCGGCCCACTAAGTTTTATCGAAGAAAGCGAAGCAGGGGATCTTGTTTTTTTTGACAACAAAGAGGGAGAGATCCATCACGTCGGTCTTATTATGGACAATAACTATGTCATTCATGTTGATGGAAAAGTCCGTATCGACCGTTTAGACCATACCGGAATCTTCAATGCCGATATGGGTAAATATTCGCACCAGCTGCGGGTAATCAAAAGGATAATTTGATTTGCATAAGTGACTGTTCACCGCGAAGCATAAAAAATCCCCGAGATCGGTAAAGCTCAGGGATTTTGTACACTATTCGATATAGTTTGACGAACTACTCGCCTTCGTTGGCGTCTTCGGATTCGGCTCCTGCCTCCTCCAATAATTTTTTAAGGCGCATAAAGTTGTCGTTATCCCCCATGGCACCGTAAATATTTTTAAGTTGTGTAAGAATACCTTGGTTCCCAGGATTCGTTTTTAAGGCGTCTTCTAAAACGGTGGCACCTTCCGTGAACAAATCGTCCTTTTGCTGCTTTAATTCATCATATTTCGCAATGTCGGCCTTTGAATTGCCCAGGGCGTTCATATCGTCAATCAAGGCGTTGCCTTCGTTTACATAGGTGGTAGAAAGGTTCAGTTGTGCATTTGTGTACCCTGGATCGATTTCCAAAGTTTTCTTATAAGACTCACGGGCTGCCTCCATATTGCCTTGCTCCATATTGATAACCCCGATGTTATATTGCAAGTCGGGATTGTCAGGTGCCATTGCAGTAGCTTCCGCCATGAGTTCCTTGAACTTTTCCTTATCGTCCATTTTATAATATAGGTTGGCTTCGTTAAGAATAAGGTTTACATCTTCAGGGTTGCTTTCCCTTGCTTTTTTATAAGCTTCCAAAGCTTTATCGTCCTGACCCAATTGCGTGTATATCAATGCGGTATTCTTAACGATTTCTGCTTTTTTGGAAGGGGCCTTTTCGTCTTGTGGGTCTTTGTAAGTTCCTGATTTAACCATCAGGTCACGTTGGGTCTTGTCCATTTCCTCCACCTCACCGGTTTCAACGTTTGTCGCCTTATACACTGTTCCGCTACCATCGTAACCTACTTCCTGTAGTTCTTCATAAAATTTCAGTGCCTGCTCATAATGCCCACCGTTTACGGCGCTGCTTGCGGCATAATACAGATAGGAAGTATCTTGCGGACTAATTTTATAGCTGGTATAAAGTTTATCGGCAGCTTCCTTGAACTTTTGATTACCATTGTCCTCAACGGCGGAATTCACCAGATCGGCGGTCATTGCCTGCAAATTTTGCTGAGCCTCATCGCCAAATTTGGCCTTGCCGCTCTTCTCCTCTATTTCGCTCACCTTTTGTAAAGAGGTAAGCGCCACGTCAAAGGCACTATTATCACCGTCTTTAGCTAATTTAGCATAGGTTTTACCCTTAATAAGATAATACTCGGCCTGTGTCTTCTCGTCTTCCCCGGCCATGGCACCTTCAATGCCCTGTAATAATCCCTTAGCTTCCGCCGCGTTACCGTCTTCCAATGCGTCTTCAGCGTTTTTCATTTCTTTTTTCTGTGCAAACCCGACCATGGAAAAACACAGCATTGCGAATATTAAAAATCTAGTTTTCATTTTCGTATACATTTAATTAATGATTAAGTTCGGAGGTACCAAATTTCTCCGGTTCTAGCTGCAAAATACAATTTTTATGGAAATACTATAATGATATTGCACTATTCTTTGACCTCATCGGTAGCATCCGTATCAAGGTCCGTGCCATTAGTATCGGGAGCTACCTCATCGGGACTCACCTCGATATCCTTTATAGCGGTATCTTCAAGTTCATCCTCGTCTTTCATAACCTTGGCAACAGCAGCAATAGAATCATTGTCCTTCAAGTTGATCAAGCGCACCCCTTGAGTGGCACGGCCCATGACCCGAAGATCTTCTACACCCATACGGATGGCGATTCCCGATTTGTTGATAATCATCAGATCATCGGAATCGGAGACGTTCTTGATGGCGACCAGTCCACCGGTCTTTTTGGTGATCGATATGGTCTTGACACCCTTACCGCCCCGATTTGTGATTCGATAGTCATCAATGCTAGATCGCTTACCATATCCATTTTCGGAAACAACGAGAATATCCTCTTCAAAATCATGCACCGAAACCATCCCGATGACTTCATCTTTGTCGTTCGCAAGACGAATGCCCCGTACCCCGGATGCATTTCGTCCCATCGGTCGTGTCTTGCCTTCTTCAAAACGTATGGCCTTGCCCGATTTAAGCCCGAGAAAAATCTGGCTGGTACCCGTAGTCAATTTGGCTTCCAGCAGCTCATCATCCTCGCGAATGCCAATAGCGTTGATTCCGTTTTGACGGGGCCGCGAATATTGCTCCAAAGAGGTCTTCTTCACCGTACCCATTTTGGTAGCCATGATGACATAATGACTGTTGACATATTCTTCGTCCTTCAGATCTTGGGTACAGATAAAAGCCTTTACGTTATCGTCCTGTTCGATATTGATCAGATTCTGTATCGCCCTTCCTTTAGAGGTCCGACTGCCTTCTGGAATCTCGTAGACCCGCATCCAGAAACATTTTCCCTTTTGGGTAAAAAAGAGCATATATTGGTGATTGGTGCCCACGAAAAGATATTCCAAGAAATCCTCGTTCCGTGTCGCGGATGCCTTTTGGCCTACCCCGCCCCTATTCTGGGTCTTATATTCCGACAATGGTGTTCTTTTTACGTATCCGGCATGTGAAATGGTGATGACGACCTGCTCATCAGGTATCATGTCCTCAATACTGAGATCACCACCGGCCAAGTTGATTTC
>JAGXIC010000121.1 GCA_024635875.1 Pricia sp. | reverse complement strand
TATAGCGGTGATATTCCGATGAGACCGGAATAGAAACGCTATTTCATTTATTTCTGCTTTTTTAACTCGTCGCGGATCTCTGCAAGTAATTCCTCGGCAGTAGGTCCTTTAGGGGCTGGCTTTGGCTTTGGCTCGCGTACTTTGTTGTATGATTTAACAATCATAAAGAGTACAAAACCGACAATTATCAAGTTGATGATAGAGTTGACCCAATTACCCCAGGCCACTACAGATCCCGCAGCTTCCTTGGCCGCTTCCAGTGTGGCATATTGCTCGCCGTCTAAGGCAAAGAAAAGATCGGAGAAATCGACGCCTCCGGTAAAGTACCCTACAATAGGCATCATGATATCGTTAACAAACCCATTAACAACAAGACCGACAGCCCCTGCTAATAATACGGCAACGGCTAAATCTATGACGTTGCCGGTCATAATAAAATTCTTAAATTCTTTCCACATTTTTTTTGATTATTTAGTTGTTAACTGTTTAATGCATGCAATGTACTAAAAAAAAAAGTTCACAACGAAATGTTAATTCATGTTTATTCGTTTAGAATAATCCTTTTTACACGTTGGGAAATTCCTGTTAAAAGTTCATAAGATATGGTGGAGGCGTTCTTTGCAAAGCCATCTGCTGTGTGGTTTCCTCCGAAAACAATGACCTCATCTCCTTCTTGACAATCGATATCGGTGATGTCTACCATAATCATATCCATACAGACATTACCGATGATGGTCGCTTTTTTTCCCTGTATGGTCACGAATGTCTTTCCGTTGCCATATTGACGTCCGATACCGTCAGCATGGCCGATGGGCAGGGTCGCCGTGACCCGAGGGGATTGCGTGACGAAGGCCCGATTATAGCCAATACTTTCACCGGGCGCAATGCTATGGATTTGGGAAATCACGGTTTTTAAGGTAACAACGGGCCGTAATTGCTTATCGATTTTGGCATCGTTGCCAAAACCGTAAAGGCCAATACCGCTGCGTACCATGTCGTATTGGGCTTCGGGATAGTTGATAATGCCCGAAGTATTCAACAAATGACGAAAGGGACGGGCTCTAAGTTTTTTGTGGATTTCAAGGGATATTTTTTCAAAAGCTTTAATTTGATTTCGAGTGAACGCTCTTTCATTGAAATCTTCGGAGGCCGCTAGATGGGAAAGGATGGATGCCACTTTAAGTTCTTTCCGACCGTTCAGCTGTTCGGCGAGATAATCCATATCTTTGTCAGCAAAACCCAACCGGTTGAGGCCGGTGTTAAATTTTAAGTGTACGGGATAGGCTGTTTGGGCCTGGCTTTTCGCAGCTTCCAGAAATTTTTTGAGAATTTTTGGGCAATATAGACTGGGTTCCAGACAGCGTTCGATCATTTCATCAAAGCTGACCGGTAAGGGGTGCAGTACCAAAATGGGCGTCCGGATGCCGGCATCCCTCAGGACCACGCCTTCCCTTACATAGGCGACCGCCAGATAATCCGTCCCCAGGGCTTCCAGTTTTTTGGCGATGGTGACCGAATCGCTTCCATAAGCAAAGGCTTTAACCACACCTAAAAATTGGGTTTCCGGCGGTAACCTCCCTTTTAAATACAGATAGTTGTGTTCCAAGGCCCGAAGGTCGATTTCAAGAACGGTTTCGGTCGCTTTAGCCATCCGATTTTTTTATGCCTGCGGTAACATCCTCTATGTCAACATCCAACTGGCTTACCCTTTCCTTTAACATCGCCTTGTAGAAGGCCCCTCGGCTCAAGGGCTCATACGATTCCGTTTCTCCTAAAAGCACCAGGTCGTCATTGTTCGATTTCCGGAAACTATAGTTGGCCAAATTACCGGTTCGGGTGCAGATGGCGTGTACTTTCGTCACATATTCGGCGGTCGCCATCAGGGCGGGCATAGGGCCGAAGGGGTTTCCTTTAAAGTCCATGTCAAGGCCGGCCACTACCACTCGAACACCTTTGTTGGCCAAATCATTACAAACGGTCACGATCTCATCATCGAAAAATTGGGCCTCGTCGATACCGACAACATCACAGGTGTCCCCCAAAATGCGGATATTGGCAGCAGCGGGAACGGCGGTAGACCGGATTTCATTGGCATCGTGCGAGATTACCTTATCCTCATCATAGCGGGTATCGACAATAGGTTTAAAAATCTCAACGTTCTGCTTGGCGAATTTGGCACGCTTCAATCTGCGGATGAGCTCTTCGGTCTTTCCGGAGAACATAGAGCCGGAAATGACCTCGATCCATCCGAATTGTTCCTTGGCGTTAACAGTATTTTCGAGAAACATTTTGTAATTTTAAAGACTGTTTTGAAGTCTATGAGTGCCCCAAAATTCGGGATTTATTGATTATTTTTGTACAGAATAGGGCAACCCCTACCGTTTAGAGTCAAGCATAGCAGAGCTAGCTTTTAATTTTTTAACGAAATTATGTGCTAAAAGAGATATAAAAAAACAATTGATAGATTTTAAAACGGTCTCTTACACGAAAATACTAGGTTTTTCGTTAGTTGTTATAGGATGCTAAAGTTAGTAAAGATATACATACCATCATTTATCCAAGGTATGGGAATAAAAAATTGAACCATGAAGAAAAGGCTGAAGGAAGAGCTGAGGAAATTATCCACCGACATCATCACTTCGCGCGATATGGATACGATTGGGGAGCTGTATGAGTACGCCAAAAATCTATACGAAAAGTTGGCCGTTTTACGGTTTATCGAAGAAGAATTGAACCATTTGGAAATCGATGCATCCAAAAACGTCATCGCCGCCAAATTCGAAAAGATGGCCAATGCGGTGCTCAGTGAAAACTCGTCCGTACCCGAGAGCAACCCTCATCAAGAAGATATTATGATACCTGGTATCGACACCATCAAGGATATGGTATCCGAAATGCCCGGAAATATACCCGTAGATGAGGTTTTAGCGGAATTTCTGGCAAAACCGGAATACATGAAGAACGATAAAGAACTCTTTATGCCACAGGAAGATGCCGTTGCGCGGAAAGATTTACGCACCAAATCGCTAAATGAAAAGGTGACCAACAAACAGCTCAAGGTCGACCTGAACAACCGCTTGGCTTTCGTAAAGCACTTGTTCAACGGAAGCACCGAAGATTACAATCGGGTGCTTTCGCAGCTGAACACCATCGATAGCCACGAACGTTCGATTTCGTTTATAATGAATATGGTCAAACCGGATTACAATCACTGGGCGGGCAAAGAGGAGTACGAACAACGGTTTATGTTCTTGATAGAGCGGAGGTTTTCGTAAAGATAATCTTCAAATAGTCCTTTTCTTCAAAAATATAGGGCCGGAAGTCGTTCAATCGATTTCCGGCTTCTTATTTTCGTTGATGAACGAATTTAACCATTTGCATCTGTTAATTCGCGAAGCGTCCTTTTTTCTTGTTCGGTAGCCCTTCTATGCAACTCAAAAAAGACTTCAAATGGGCAAAAAAATGACTAATTTTCGTTTAAATGCAAAAAGTACAAACCAGTTCAATGGGAAAATTGTATGTAGTGCCGACTCCGATCGGCAATCTCGAGGATATGACCTTAAGGGCTATCCGAATATTAAAGGAGGTCGATGTCATTCTCGCCGAAGACACCCGTACCAGTGGCAAGCTTTTGCAACATTTCGAGATTGCTGCGGCGATGCAGTCCCATCATATGCACAACGAACACAAGACGGTAAACAGTCTGGTCAAACGCATGCAGGCCGGGGAGACCATGGCACTGATTTCCGATGCAGGCACCCCGGCGATCTCCGATCCTGGATTTTTGTTGACCCGAGCCTGTGTGGAGCATCAAATCGAAGTGGATTGTCTTCCCGGAGCTACTGCTTTTGTTCCCGCTTTAGTGAATAGCGGACTTCCGAACGACAAATTCGTGTTCGAGGGATTTCTTCCCCCTAAAAAAGGCCGACAGACCCGATTGAAAATTTTGGCCGAAGAGCCCCGAACGATGATTTTCTATGAATCTCCTTACAAATTGCTCAAAACCCTCGCCCAGTTCGTAGAATACTTTGGCGCGGATAGGTCCGTCTCCGTTTCCCGAGAACTCAGTAAGCTTTATGAGGAAACCGTGCGAGGTACTGCCGAAGAGGTGTTGCGACATTATAACGAGAAGCCGCCCAAAGGAGAAATTGTCGTTGTCGTTGGAGGCAAGAAATAAAATATTTTCGGGATTTCTATCTCATATCTGTCAGACATTCGTGCTACTTTGTTTATATGCAAAACGATAATGGGATAGAAGTGGTTATTCTCGTAAACATTCTAGTACCTTTAAATTAGAAAAGTGCAAAAACTACTCTCCGAAATAAGAGGCTGTTTGGTTTGTGAGGCAAATCTGCCTTTAGGTCCACGACCGATTTTAGCCGGTAGCCAAAACTCAAAGATTATATTGGTCAGTCAAGCACCGGGCCGTAAAGCCCATGAACAAAACAAGGCTTATGCCGATCCCAGCGGAAAAAAACTAAGGGAATGGCTAGGTGTGACCGAAGAACAATTTTATAATCCTGACAATTTTGCAATACTCCCGATGGGGTTTTGCTATCCCGGAAAAGGAAAATCGGGAGACCTGCCGCCCCGAAAGGAATACGCGCCTTTATGGCACGAGGCCGTCTGGAAAAAATTGGACAACGTAAAATTGATTTTATTGATTGGTAAATACGCCCAAGATGAATATTTAGGGAAAAGGTCTAGGAAGAATCTGACCGAAAACGTCGCTCATCATGCCGACTTTTTACCGGAATACTTTCCAATACCACACCCTTCACCCGTTAATCGTTTTTGGATAGTCAAAAATATATGGTTCGAAGCCGATGTCGTGCCCAAACTTAAGGCCTTGGTACATGCTGCTCTGCGCGAACCTTGACCTTTTATCGTTTAAAATGACTGTTCGTATTTTTCACAACATGCTGGCTGTACTTCACAACAATAATTTAGGGAAATCGAAGAACTGCCGTAGATTTACATTGTAATTAAGTGCGAGTGTTGCTCCCAAACCTACATGACCACGACCCGATTATACAGAACTTAACCGAGCGCCGAAGTGAAGATTTACCCAAAATTGACACTTAACCTACGAGGCTTAAAACGAACCCAAACAGATTGCCCTAAACCTACTTTGATGAAATTACCCTCCCAAAAGGAGGGTTTTTTTATGTCCGGAATTTCACGAAACGTATCGGAATAACCTTAGTTTGTATCCAAAATCACGAGGGGTCACTTTGCGGGGTTTCGCTCCTTTTTTTATTTCGCTACACTCAGTTATAGTAATAAACAGGATAATTTTCATGGTTTCCGCTTTAAGACTTGCCAATTAAAAGTTAAACATTTGTATATACAAGTATAATTGGAATTATGTTCGTATGTTTAGGAAACATTTAAAAATAAACACATGAATTATAAAGAAAAAGCAAAAGACATTTATGAACAACTGCAACAAGGTAACCTATTGGATGCCTTTGATAAATACTATGGAGATGATGTTGTAATGACTGAACCTCGCGGTACTAGAAAGGGAAAGGCCGAATGTCGAAAGTATGAGGAAGAGTTTTTAGCTAGCATCGAAGAATTTCATTCTCTAGAAATCGTAAACTTGGCTTCGAATGAAGATAAGGCCATAACCTTTATCGAATCTGTGATGGATGTTACGTTTAAAGGCGGGCAAAGAGCTAAAATGGAGCAGGTGGCTGTTCAACGTTGGGAAGGTGAGAAAATAACCCATGAGCGTTTTTACTATAATAACGAGCAGTAATATATCATCTTTTTCTTCAGATATAACCAACCCGCCTGCTGGCGGGTTTTTATTGAAAAATCAGTGGTATTGTAAAGTAATACACCGCCTTCTCTAATTTTAAACTTAAGGTTTCAGATGTAATACTTACTTCAGCCATGTTTTCCCTTCTCCCAGCCATATTTCCCTAAATACCGCTCACCACTTTCGACGGCGCTATCTTCTAGTGACGTCCCCATCGAATCGTTCCAGCGGTTAAGATATCCGAATAGCGATATTACTCCGAGCATTTCGACAATTTCACCATCATTCCAATGGTCATATAATCGTGACTTGATTTCGGTATGGACCGTATTGGGCACTTGTGAGGCGGCGAGGGAGAAATCTAGCGCGACGCGTTCTGCTTCCGAGAATGAGGGATGGGTGCGGTACGCCCATATATTATCGAGCTGCTCCTGTTCCGCTCCGTACCGTTCTGCGGCCCGAATGGCATGGGCTTGGCAGTATCGGCATCCCGTGGCGTTGCTGCTTACCCAGGCAATCATGCGTTTTAATGCGGATGTCACCCGGCCTTCGTTCGCCATCACCGCTTTGTTGAGATTGATAAAAGCCATCGAAATGGCAGGCCGATGCTGCATGGTCAATATGGAATTCGGACAAAAACCGAGCGTCTCGTTAAAGAATTCAGCGAGTTTTTTGGTCTCTGGGCTGTGGCCGGAGGCAAGAGGGTTTACTAAAGGCATGATTTGAAGATTTAACGTGTTCTGTTATATCGAGCCTTTCGGCTTCGCACAAGACAAACGAAAGTCGAGATGCGTGTTCCAAAGTTCTCGACTGCGTTCGAAATGACAGTTTAGATTATTGTATTTTTGGAACACACAAGAAACGAAAAATTATGTCCACCACAAATCATATTACTACCAAATGGCTCGGCAAGATGGCCTTCCAAAGCAACAATCCGTCAGGTTTGGACCTGAAAATAGATGCAGGCCCCGATGATGGGGGGGAAGGCAGTGGATTTCGTCCAAAAGCGCTAATGCTCTCCGGCTTGGCCGGATGTTCGGGTCTGGATGTCGCCGGACTTATAAAAAAGATGAAACTTGAGGTCGACGATTTCCATATCGAAACCATTGCCAATTTGACGGACGAGCACCCGAAATTTTACGATAAGGTCGTTGTCGAATATCATTTTCACGGCAATAATCTCAATGAAAAAAAATTGCAAAGAGCAGTTGATCTCTCCGTTGAGAAGTATTGCGGTGTAATGGAGATGTTTCGGCAGTTCGCGGAAATGGAAATTAAAACGGAATTTCATTCCGTTTAAAACGCAAATACGAAGGTCAAACACAAATACAAAACTATGGCCGATAAGCCGTATAATTTGGAAGAAAGGCTGGTTAACTTTGCGGCAGACGCCGCCCTTTTTTGTCGTGATATACCGAGTGATTTTACAGGTCATTAGTATGGCAACCAATTATTGCGATCGAGCGGAAGTTCGGCACTTAACTTTGGTGAAATGCAAGGTGTACAATCGGACAAGGATTTTAAGAACAAGGCTACCATTTCTTTGAAAGAGCTCGAAGAATCTAGAATGAATTTAAGAATTCTAACTAAGATTGACTACGGTATAGGTTCAAAAAGAAGCTATCTATTAGATGAATTTGAACAGCTCATCAAAATGATTGCCACACTAATTAAAAATAAAGGTTAAAGCAAATATTTGAATTTGTGTTTGACTTTTGAATTTGTATTTGCCAAATGCGCTGGACCATTAAACCAAAACCGCTCCAAGCCGATATCGACGCTCTTTCACAGGCCCTGAACGTCACTGGCCTGATTGCGCAGTTACTTTTACAACGGGGCATCACCAATTACGATACTGCCAAAAAATTCTTTCGTCCCCAACTCTCCGATCTGCACGATCCTTTTTTAATGAAGGATATGGATGTCGCTGTAAACCGCATCGAAACGGCGATTGCCAATAACGAGAATATTCTGGTGTACGGCGATTATGACGTGGATGGCACGACCTCCGTTGCCTTGCTTTCGTCCTATTTATCGAGCTACTATCCCAATGTTGCCACCTATATTCCCGATAGATATACCGAAGGCTATGGAGTCTCGTTTCAAGGTGTCGATTTTGCCGAGGATAATGGGTTTACGCTGATAATCGCGCTTGATTGTGGTGTGAAGGCTATCGACAAGGTCGCTTATGCCAAGGAAAAAGATATCGATTTCATCATCTGCGATCATCACAGGCCCGGCCAACATCTGCCGGATGCTGTGGCCATTCTCGACCCGAAAAGGGAAGACTGTCTATACCCTTTTGATGAACTATGCGGTTGCGGCGTCGGTTTTAAACTGATACAGGCACTGGCATCGCATCGAGGGGAGACCATCGACGATTTGATTCCCTATCTAGATTTGGTTGCCACGGCTATCGGTGCGGATATTGTTCCCATGACCGGTGAAAATCGAGTTTTGGCTTATTTCGGTCTACAGGTAATCAATACGTACCCCCGCATCGGTTTCAAAGCTATTATCAACCAAATCAAAAAGCCACAGCTGACCATTACCGATGTGGTCTTTATCATTGCCCCCCGTATCAATGCTGCCGGCCGTATGGAGCATGGCCAGCACGCCGTAAACCTGTTGACGGAAACCGACATGGAAAGGGCCAAAGTCTTTGCCGCCAAAATTGAAAAGTTCAATATCGATCGGCGCGGGTTGGATAAAGAAATCACACAACAAGCGCTGACTCAGATTCGAGAAAATAAGGAAGAAGAACGTTTTACTTCCGTCGTTTATCACGAATCTTGGCACAAAGGGGTTATCGGTATCGTCGCCTCCCGTTTGACGGAAACCTATTACCGTCCCACGCTGGTTTTTACCAAAAGCGGTAATAAATTGGCTGCTTCCGCCCGATCGGTAAAGGGTTTTGACGTGTACAACGCCCTTCAGGGCTGTGCCGATTGTATCGAGCAGTTCGGGGGCCATAAGTACGCTGCGGGCCTGACCTTGCTTGAAGAACAGTTCGAAGCTTTCAAGGCTCAGTTTGAAAAAGTGGTTTCCGAAAGTATCGAACCCCATTTGCTTACTCCTGAAATTGCGGTAGATGCCCAAATCGAGTTCCGTCAGATTACACCCAAGCTACTGCGGATTATCGGTCAGTTCGCGCCCTTTGGTCCTGGGAATCTGGCTCCAGTTTTTATGGGCGAACATTTAAAGGATACCGGATATGCCAAAGCTGTAGGGGAGAAAGGCGCGCATTTGAAACTCTCCATAACCCAACATGGCATCGGACCGATTGGGGCTATCGGTTTTAATCTTGGAGACAAGCTACCTCTGGTCGCTCACCGAAAACAGTTCAGTGCCATTTTTTCTTTGGATGAGAACCAATGGCAAGGTAATGTTAGTTTACAGTTGAAAATGCGGGATCTGAAGTAATGCGATGATGAGATGTTTGCAAATACACCGATGGCTTCCGTAATATCATCTTTTGAGGGTAATAATCTCTCTTATTTGGTTCGAGCGTTCATAAAAAACCTAAAGTCCGTTAAGCTAAAGAACCCCTCCAATAAACCACCCGGTCTGTTATCGGGTCGAATCTAATGAGATAAACCTTATTTTAATCATTCCGGTCATTTAAGAGTACCGTTTATCGATTAAATCACCTGCTACGGTCTTTATCAAAGAGGCCAAAACAGACCGTTCAGTCGATTGCCAAAAAATCAGAGCGGGTCAAAAGAAAAATTAGTATGGAGGGCTCTCATAGACGTGAACGCTATCTTTGCATCCAATTTTTTACGAGAAAGTAATACATGGACCCCTACGCCGCCCTCCGATTCCGGGAATTCAACATCTTCATGCTGGTCCGTTTTGCCATGGTATTTGCTTGGTCGATGCAGTTTATCGTTATTGAATGGCAGGTATATTCGATGACCAAAGATCCACTTTCATTGGGTGTTATCGGTTTGATGGAGGTGATTCCCGCAGTCTCGACAGCCCTTTTTGCGGGACATATCGTCGACCAAAAGGAAAAGCGCAACCTCTTGGTAAAATGTATCCTAGGTTTTTCAGTTATCAGTTTCGGACTCTTTATCTTAAGCCTGCCTTCCATTCTGGCCCAAACGGCGACCCAAAACATACTTTACGGTATTTATTTCTTGGTCTTTTTAGGGGGTATCGTACGCGCATTTTTAGGTCCGACTATTTTTTCGTTGATTGCCCTAATTGTTCCAAAACGGATATATCCGAACGCGGCGACTTGGAGTAGCACTACGTATCAGCTCGCCGCAGTGCTGGGTCCGGCCTTAGCAGGATTTTCCATCAGCTGGTTCGGCGTGCACTGGTCAATGTGCTTAATTTTCGGGTTTTCCGTTTTGGCATTGACTTTCCTTTTCCAAATATCTAAGAAGCCGATCATGAACCCAAAAATTGGCGAACCTGTTTTTCAGAGCCTAAAGGAGGGTTTAAAGTTTGTCTTCGGTTCTAAAGCTATTTTTGGGGCGTTGACCTTGGACATGATTGCCGTACTTTTTGGTGGGGCCATAGCGCTATTACCAATTTACGCACAAGATATCCTACACGTTGGGGCGGAAGGTTTTGGGATTTTAAGGGCGGCCCCAGCGGTCGGGGCGGCATTGATGATGTTCGGATCGACCCGTTTTCCGCTACATAAGAATGCCGGAAAAAAATTGCTATTGGCCGTATTCGGTTTCGGCATCTGTATTATTGTATTCGGACTTTCGACCTCTTTTTGGCTTTCCGTCGTTGCTTTATTTGTGAGCGGTGGGGTGGACGGGGTCTCGATGATTATTCGTCAAACCATTCTACAGTTGAAAACACCGGATAATATGCGGGGCCGGGTCGCCTCGGTCAACTCGATGTTCGTAGGGTCTTCGAACGAACTGGGCGCTTTTGAAAGCGGGGTGACCGCCAAATTAATGGGCACGGTAACGGCAGTTGTTTTCGGGGGAACGATGACCTTAATAACGGTTGGTATTACGGCTTTCGTCTCGCCGACCTTTAGAAAGTTGGATTTGCAGAAAGATGTAGAGGAACACGAAGAAAGTGCTTAGCGCTATTATTCCTATCTTTCGAAAGTGGATATTAAACCCTGGTCAAAAAATAGCGTATCATCGTCAACGTACAGTATTCCCTGAACTGAATCGTTTAGGAACAGAACGTAGTTTTCATCATCCTGTCGAATTTCATAAGGATAAACTCCGCTGTCGGGCCCAAAGTAGTCGACGTTGTTCCGAATTGCTATTGTGTTGTTGATTGTATCAAAATTCCAAATAACATCATTTTTTCTGTATTCAACAAATTGGCTGGAAAATCCTCCTCCGTAACTTTTTAGATGCCAAGTGCGATTTAAAGCGTTAGACCTATAAGGAATGGAAAGGGTATCGTCATTAGTACAGCAGATAAAACAAAAAGAAAAAACGTATTTACCAATGCTTTGGTACTTCTTTTCATCTTTAATTTTGTTTAAAGATGCAAAATCAACGAATGGTTGCGTTGTTATCAAAATATACGTGACTACGCATTAAATTTTTCCAGCAACAACCTTTTCCCATCAAAAACCGCATACGTAAAATACTGTATCCAATCCCCCAGATTGATATATTTTGAGTTGCCGTTTAGGTCGATTTCCAAAGGAAGGTGGCGATGGCCGAACACAAAATAGTCGTAGTGCCGGGTTTCCAGTTTGCGTTTGGCGTACTGCACAAGCCATTCTTTTTCCTCTCCCAAAAATTTGGCATCGTCGTCATTGGAAATCAGTTTGTTCTTAACGGAAAAATAGTGTGCCAATCGAACCCCGATATCAGGATGTATCCATCGAAAAAACCATTTTGACGCGGGATTGGTGAAGAACTTTTTCATCCGTTTAAAGCCTTTGTCACCGGGGCCGAGTCCATCACCGTGGCCTACAAAAAAGGAGGTTCCGTTTATTTCGAATTGCTCGGGTTTGTGAAACACAGGAATACCCAGCTCTTCCTCAAAATACCCGTACATCCAAAGGTCATGATTGCCCACAAAATAAAACAAAGGAATGCCTGAATCGGATATTTCGGCCAGTTTGCCAAGGGTTCTGGTAAAACCTCTTGGAACAACGGTTTTGTACTCGAACCAAAAATCAAAAAGATCACCCAATAAAAAAATGGCGGCCGCATCGTGTTTGATTTCGTCCAACCAGGCTACGAATTTTTTTTCTCGTGGCAGACTTTGCGCGTGAGTTGGGGCTCCTAGATGGTTATCGCTGGCAAAATAAACCTTTTTGCCCTCCGAAATGTTAATCGTCGTCATTGACGGCAAATATAGGGAAAAGCAGCGTTTAACGCTTTCATTCATAAGAAACGGATGGTGAAAATCTCCCTCTAAAGGGTGCTAGAGAGCACCGTTGTCAACGGCGAACCACTCCGCATACGAGGTCTCGGTTTCCTGAAGTTTGAGGGAATATAATCGAATGTTTTCCGGTATTCTCGCCTTAATTTTTTCTACAAAAGCGATGACCATATTTTCGCTGGTGGGCTGATAATCGGCCAAAATGACCTTATGGTCCCTATCCATCAATTCTTTGGCCAATTCGATATGGGGCGTATTTTTGTTAAAAACAGTAGCGTGATCGAACTGATCCACAATTTCTTCCTTTACAATTTTTTTTAAGTCGCCGAAGTCGATGACCATGCCCAATTTTACGTTTGAGGTGTCCGTAATCGGCGTACCGATAACGGTTACGGAAAGTTTGTAGCTATGTCCATGAACGTTTCTGCACTTACCGTCATAGCCAAAAAGGGCGTGGCCGGTCTCGAAGCTGAACTGTTTTGTAATTCGTATTTTGCCCATGTATTTCGGTTGAAAGGCAAAGGTAGCGATTCTAGGAAAGAAGATGAGCGACTTTACTTCTATCGCCTATATTTCCTTCGCAACCGTTGGCGGTTTATAAAGAAAATCACAAGTACAAAAAGAGCCAAAATTGGTAAGACTAGGTTACTGTTCAGAAAATTTAGGAGATTCATTATATCCTTTTAAAGGATACAACGTGGCCGAAAAGTGATTATTATTTTTTAGTAACAAAATGTCCGTTTTTTGGAATGTACTTAACGGCAGTTCACATCTTTTATTGACATTCGGACACTAAAATTAGTACAACCACTACAATGTCATTCAGAATTTAACATACTTTTCTTCCTCCTCAAGGGGATGTTCTGGCTATTTCCACGCAATGGGAATAGAGAAATTGACAATACATTTGTTCTCTGGAGGTTTCCTAAAGTTGTGCTGGTAGATTCCAAAGGGATTTACATCCGTTTTTTTACAGCCGTTTTCGTTTATCCAAATAAAAAATATTCTCCGAACCTCAAAACAAAAGGCGTGACCCCCCCATTATGAGAGAATCACGCCTTTTTCAACATGATTTTTTTTAACTATGTACTACTTGTTTTTTAACGGCCAATGCGTATATAACAAGTCCGAAACCGATTTTATTGATAGCATCCGCAATATTATAGACAACATCGACACTACCGGTCCCTATAATACTGGTATACCAACCGTCGGTACCTAGCATGTATCCCAACGGATATATGGCCCATCCGACGAGTACGAACCAGCATAAAATCTTATGTGAGTTCAATATATCTCCACCCGCGGCAACTGCAAGTTTTTTAGCGCCTCCGAGCCAGATTTCATATACAATATAAAAATAAGCTATACCTGAAATACCGCCCCACAGAGCTGCTTGGCTCATGAATACGGCCTCACCGAAATACCCCGTGACCAACATTACAACGGAGGCAAAAATCAATTTCCACATCAGCGATTTTTTGGCACCGGCCACCTTAAGGATAAGATAAAACTCCACGCACATTAAGGGCACGGTCAATAACCAGTCTACATACCTAAAAAACGTCGGCGACTCGACGTTGGCAAACCAATAATCCCGCATATAAAAATAGTGTACGGCCGCTATAAAGGTAATTAAGCCAGATACCAGAATGGAGGTTCTCCATTTGTTATCAAATTGACTTAAGGAAAGAAAAAAGAAAGCAGAAGCGGCCATCATGGCCATACTGCCTACAAAAAAGGTAAATCCCACGTAATCGGTAGGATCTAGTTTGCTGCTTACATCGGCGAAAAGAAGTAATGAATTCATAGTAATTGTTTTTTA
>JAGXIC010000120.1 GCA_024635875.1 Pricia sp. | reverse complement strand
GGTAAATATATCTACCGTATTCGGGTGCAGGAGCGTTCCATGAGCAAGTCTGTCATGATGAGCTAGATGAATAACGCTAATGAAGTTAGTAGTAAGAGGGTGGTATGGGCAAGTCTGTCATGATGGGCTAGGCCGAATACAAAACAATTGGTACAAGGCGCTGGTGAGCTATGGGTACGTCCGCTACAATGGCCTGGACTTAATACTGATTTATAATGTTTACCGCTACTGGTCAGGCCTACGAACTATATCTCAGAAAACTTTAAAGAGCGAGGTTGCCCGAAAGTTGCTTTAAGAAAATCTCTGAAAGTTTGGCCTCATAGGTGGCTTCGCTAAAACGCACTTTAGCATTGATATAATTAAGTTGCGCCGTTCTGAATTCTAGGGCAGGTATCGTACCGATTTCAAATTTTTCTAAGGTAATATCAAGATTTTCCTTGGCTATGGTCTCATTGTTCCCTTCCACTTCGATAAGGCTCACATTGGTCAGGTAGGTTTGGTAGGCCATCTCTAACTGGGCCTGAAGTGCCTGGGTCTGCTGCTCAATGGAAATCGCTGTGTTATCTATCTGTATTTTTGCGATGTTCTCGTTACGTTTTTGGTTAAAGCCGTCGAAAACATTGACACTAGCACTAAACCCGTAATTAAAACCATTGGCGCTAGAACTGGTAGTAAACCCAAGACTGGATTCCGTTTCGTTAAAACTGTATCCCGTACTACCGATAATCGTTGGATATCGTGCGGCACGTACCCGCTTCAGCTCCAGCTCCGCAATGCGCTTATTGATCAGCTGGGCCATTAATTCAGGATTTCTTTCTTTGGCCAAAGTTTGCAATTCTTGTATGGAAAGTGATTCATCTACAACCATAGCATCGATAACGGTGAAATCGGTTTGTGTATCCCGTGCTAAGAATTGATTGAGCCTTGTCTTAGTGTTGGCATACAGCTCCTTTTGTCTCGAAAGTAATACCCGATCGGTATTCAAATCTACTTGAGCATTCAGCACTTCAAGCTTTGAGGCCCTTCCGATCGTAAAACGGTTTTCGGCCAACTGCACCCTTTGCTGCGAAATGATCAACGTAGTGTCTAAGGCGGCACGTTCCTGTTTTTGCTGGACTAATTCGTAATAGGTATTCAAAACATCACCAACCCTGTCCAAGATAGCCTGATTCAATTCGGTTTCGCCCAAATCTTGCAATTGCTTAAGCTGTTCGTATCGGGCGAACATGGCAAAGCCGTCAAAAAGAACCAGATCAAGACCAACCCCATAGCCAAGGGCATTGTTCTTGGCATTTGAAAGTTCGACGAAACTTCCGTCCGATCTGACTTGGGAAAGGTTTTGAACATTATTGTTATCAGTAACGGTCGCCTCAACTTTGGGAAGCAAACCCGCATTACCCAAGCTGACACCATTTCGATCTATACTAAGGTTATTTTTGGCCAGCTGTATTTCAAAATTATTTTCTAGGGCGATGCGTACCGCTTCCTCGACCATTAAAATTTGTTGTGCGTGTACCGTTTGCCCAAAAATAATAAAAAGAAGAAGTATGGCATTTTTCAACCTACGAATGCTGCAATTCATGTTGATGTTTTTCCAGGTAATCAAATTCGGGGCGATGCTTCCTTTCCTTGGACCACATGGCGTAGACGGCAGGAATTACGAACAAAGTCAAAACCAATGAGAACATGGTACCGCCAATTATAACCACCCCCATACCGATGCGGCTGGTAGAAGCGGCCCCAAGCGCGACCGCAATAGGCAATGCCCCTAATGCAATGGTAAGACTTGTCATAAGTATAGGTCTTAAACGGGATTCTGAAGCTCTTAAAATTGCGACCTCTTTCGGTATGCCCTGTTCACGTAGTTGATTGGCGAACTCTACAATCAAAATACCATTTTTGGTAACAAGACCGATAAGCATAATCGTACCGATCTGACTAAAAATATTCCATGACTGTCCGAAAAGCCATAGTGAGAACAAGGCCCCTGCCACGGCCATGGGCACTGTAAGAATAATGATGAACGGGTCGATAAAACTTTCGAACTGTGCGGCCAAGATGAGATAAATAAGTAAAAGTGCCAGACCGAACGCAAAAAGTGTGTTTGAACTGCTCTCCTCGAAATCTCTGGACTCGCCACCCAAATCCGTAGTGAAACTTTCATCCAACACCTTCTCTTTGATACGCCCCATGGCGTCGATGCCATCTTTTATACTTTTGCCCGGTGCCAGATTCGCTGATACCGTAGCCGACATATACCGGTTATGGTGAAAAAGCTGTGGTGGGCTGCTATGTTCGCTAGTTTTTACAAAATTATCAAGTTGGATCAACGTTCCTTCCTTATTTCTGACGAATACGGATGTTAAATCAATAGGGGCGCTACGATCTTCTTTATCGAACTGCCCCATCACCTGGTATTGCTTTCCATTCATCAAAAAATAACCAAAACGCTGTCCGCTCAGCGAAAGTTGAAGGGTTTGCGCCACATCAAGTACAGATACCCCTAAACTTTCGGCCTTTTCACGGTCAATGGTCACATAAATTTCCGGTTTGTCAAACTTGAGGTCCACATCGGTAAAGGAAAAGGTCGGATCGCTTTCGGCTTCCGCCATGAATTCAGGTATTTTTTCTTCCAATCTCTCAAAATTGGGTGCCTGTATTATATATTGTATGGGCGGCCCGCCACGACGATTCACCGATATGGTAGGGCGCTCGGAAACATTTGTCTTTGCCCCCACATACGCCTTTGACCATCTGCCAAGGTCGGTGGCAATCTCATTTTGTGAACGTTCCCTATCTTTTGGTTCCACCAACGCTATGTTCGCGCGGCCACTATTGACAGAAGAAGAACCAAAACCAGGTGAAGTCAGCACAAGGCTCACCTTTTTCTCAGGTATAGAATCGTTGATAAGCTCGGTAATCTGGGTCATATACTGGTCCATATAGTCATAAGACGAGCCTTCGGGCGCCGTAACACTCAATCGAACAAAACTACGGTCGTCATACGGCGCGGTCTCCTTTTTTAGCAAAGTATAAAAAAGGCCGATGAAGGCGATACAAACGAAAAGTATGGGAAAGCTCAACCATTTCCGTTGCATAAACCCGTTTAAAGAGTCGGCGTAGGCTTTGTTCATCTGCACGAAATACTTCTCGGTACGCTCATAAAACTTAGATTGTTTTTGCTTACCCGGCTTGATCAGATATGCGTTGAGCATAGGCGTGAGCGTCAATGAAACAAAGGCTGAAATCAATACGGCAGCTCCTAAGACCACACCAAATTCACGGAACAGCCTACCTACGAAACCTTCTAGAAAAATAACGGGAAGAAATACCGCGGCCAAGGTAATGGAAATAGAAATCACGGCGAAGAAAATCTCATTGGCCCCCTTGATGGACGCTGGTATTGGGTGCATGCCTTCCTCCACCTTTTTATATATATTTTCGGTTACCACAATACCATCGTCAACCACAAGACCGGTAGCGAGTACAATGGCGAGAAGAGTAAGCACGTTTACTGAGAAACCGAAAATCCACATAATAAAAAAAGTAGCGATCAAGGATACCGGAATATCGATAAGCGGCCTTAAGGCCATGGACCAGTTTCTAAAGAAAAGGAAAATGACCAAAATGACGAGCACGATAGAAATTAATAGCGTTTCCGCCACTTCGGTTACTGCGCGCCTCACAAATACGGTATCGTCAATAACCAAATTAAGCTTAAAGCCTTCGGGAAGGTCTTTTTGCAACTTTTCGAATTCGAGATAAAACGCATCGGCAATTTCCAAATAATTGGTGCCGGGCTGGGGAACTACTGCTATTGCGACCATGGGTTGACCAGAATCGCTCATTTTAGTTTCCATATTTTCACCCTCTAGGGCTGCCCTTCCAATGTCGCTTAGTCGCACAACCTTCGCGCCGTCGGTCAAAATAATGATATTGTTGAAATCTTCTTCGGTCGCCAGATTCCCAATTGTCTTTACGCTAAGTTCAGTATTTGCGCCCGTCAGTTTACCGGAAGGAAGCTCTACGTTCTGCGCCAGTAAGGCATTTCGCACGTCTGAAACCGTAGCGCCGTAAGAAGCCAGTTTTATGGGGTCTATCCATAATTTCATGGCATATTTACGTTGCCCCCAAATCTGAATGCTACTTACACCAGGTATGGTTTCTATACGTTGTGCAATTACATTTTCGGCGTAATCGGAAAGTTCAAGAATATTCTTACCATCACTTTGCACCGTCATAGAAAGAATCCGATCGGCATCGGCATCAGCTTTGGTGACCACCGGGGGAGCATCAATGTCATCCGGTAGATTGCGGCCGGCCTGCGACACCTTGTCCCTGACGTCGTTGGCGGCTTCCTCAAGGTTTTTGCCCAAATTGAATTCGATGCTTATCTGGCTGGACCCTTGAATACTAGAGGACGTAATATTTCGAATACCGTCTATGGAGTTTATGGATTTCTCAAGCGGTTCGGTAATCTGCGATTCAATAATATCGGCATTGGCCCCCGAGTAATTGGTTCTTACCGAAACCTGTGCAGGATCGATGGAAGGAAATTCACGCACGCCCAAGTAGGTATAGCCTATGATTCCGAAAAGAATCAACGAGATGTTCATGACAATGGTCAGAACCGGTCGCTTTATGCTGAGTGTCGATAAGTTCATTGTACCCCCCCTATTTTTGCCTCGTTCTCTAAATTCACCTTTATGGGGGTGCCGTTTTTAAGTGACATTACGCCATAGGTCAAAATAGTGTCTCCAGGTTTTAATCCAGAAAGGACACGTACCGATTTCGATGTTCTCGCCCCGGTCGAGACAACGATCTCTTTTGCCCTTCCTCCTTCAGCAATAAAAATCATTTTACCGTTTTGAATGGGAATCAAAGCTTCAGAAGGTACCATTAGCGCATCAGAAACTATCTCTAAAGGCAACCTCACACTAGAGAACATGCCTGGATACAGTTTGCCATCGTTGTTTTCGGCAATCGCACGCATTCTCAAGGTTCGGGTGGCCAGTTCAATTTCGGGCTCTATGGCATAAATTGTAGCGGTGTGCTTTTCATCGGAACCTGAAACCGTAAAAGTAAGTGTATTACCAATAGAAACTTGCGAAGCATATTTTTCGGGAATGGCAAAAGTTATCTTCAACTGGTCGGTGTTTACTAATTTGGCAATGGCGGTAAGGGGAGTAACGTACGTGCCCTTTGATATTTCGCGCAGTCCTATGGTTCCGGAAAAGGGGGCCCTTACTACGGTTTTGGAAAGCTGTGCTGCCATCAGTTGCGATTGGGCCTGCGACGATTGAAAATCCGCGCTTGATATTTCGTATTCTTGCTGACTGATAGCCTGTTTGTCCAAAAGCAGTTTGGCACGTCGCTCATTCTCTCCCGCCAGCTTCTGGGCAGTTTGCGTTTGTGAAAGTTGGGCCCGGAGTTCAATATCATTTACGCGGAACAGTACCTGCCCTTTTTTGACCTTTTGGCCTTCCTCGAAATTGATACTTTCCACTACGCCTGAAATCTCGCTGTGCAAGTCTATTTGTTCATTGGCTTCGAGCGAGCCCGACAAGGATAAGTAGTCTTCGAATTTTTCTGGAGTGACGACCATTCCGGAAACCGTGGTAACGGAATCGTTAATTTTTGTGTCCGAGTTGCCCTGTTCGGAATTTGTAAGGATACGAAAGGCTACTAAACCTGATAGGCCTAGAATCAAAAGAGTATAAACAATGTATTTTATTTTCATGGACTGCTCTTGCTCTTATTGGCACGGCATAAAATTCGAAGCGGTTTCAAAGGTACTACCACAACGTCAAATTAACACTATTCACCATAACGATAGACCTCCATTTTTTAATCGACAGTCTCGATCGAAATCTTTTATATCTTTCGGAAATCCATCAAAATAAGCATTTAGATAACCCTTATTAAAACGTAAACGCCTTACTTAAATACAAATTTGCACTGAACGGATTAGTTTATACGGTTAGCTGACGTCATATGATTCTAAATTTTAAGAAAGGTTTAATCGATATCTAGAATTTAAGAAATATTTAATATGAAGTCGTTTTTCAGTGGCATAGCCTAAGCTACAGAACATAAAAAAGAGGAAAGTAGGGCGAAAAATGTGAATAGCGCAGGTTAAAGAAAAAGTCTAAACGACTTCTATAGGTGTGTCACGTCGCGGAGGTAGTTTAGTGACTTTTATCTAATGAAAATTCAGATTGCTTGTTCAATGACGGCCCTGCCGTCTCCTTTCCCAACCGAGCTTTTTCAACACAGGTACCTGACGACCCGTAAAAAGTATTATTTTTGTGCCCTGATTTAAACTTAATGGCCGAGAAACAAACGTATCCCCAACGCTATACGATTACTGCCGCACTGCCTTATACCAATGGCCCCATTCACATCGGACATCTGGCCGGTGTCTATGTCCCCGCCGATATTTACGCCCGTTATCTACGCCTTACGGGCAAAGATGTGCTGTTTGTAGGGGGTAGTGACGAGCATGGGGTCGCCATATCCATGAAAGCCAGAAAGGAAGGTGTCTCCCCAAAAGAAGTTATAGATAAGTATCATACCATCATCAAGAAGTCTTTCGAGGATTTTGGGATAACTTTCGATAACTATTCCCGTACCTCGTCGGACATCCATCACAAAACAGCTTCCGGTTTCTTTAAAAAATTATACGAACAGGATGATTTTATAGAAGAAACCACCGCCCAGCTTTACGACGAGAAGTCCAAGCAGTTCTTGGCCGATCGCTTTGTTACCGGAACCTGCCCCAAATGCGGGCACGAGGAAGCCTATGGCGACCAATGTGAAAATTGTGGGTCTTCATTGAATGCGACCGATTTAATCAGTCCTAAATCTACCATCACGGGAAGTGTGCCGACCACCAAAGAGACCAAACACTGGTTCTTGCCCTTGGACAGATATGAGGATTTTTTAAGGAAGTATATTCTCGAAGACCACAAAAACGATTGGAAACCCAATGTCTACGGCCAATGTAAAAGCTGGATCGATGGCGGTCTCGAGCCTCGTGCGGTAACCCGCGATCTCGACTGGGGCATTCCAGTGCCCATCGATGGTGCCGAGGGAAAGGTACTCTACGTTTGGTTCGACGCCCCCATCGGCTATATTTCCTCTACAAAGGAATGGGCCGAACGCGAAGGCAGAAATTGGGAACCGTATTGGAAAGATAAAGGTACCAAACTCGTACATTTCATAGGAAAGGACAATATCGTCTTTCACTGTATCATTTTTCCGGCAATTTTAAAGGCACATGGTGATTTTATACTTGCAGACAATGTACCCGCCAACGAATTCCTCAATCTAGAGGGCAACAAACTTTCAACCTCTAAAAACTGGGCGGTGTGGCTACATGAATATCTGGAGGAGTTCCCCGATATGCAGGATGTTCTCCGCTATACATTAACTGCCAACGCTCCCGAAACCAAGGACAACGATTTTACGTGGAAAGATTTTCAGGCCCGCAACAACAATGAATTGGTCGCCATCTTCGGGAACTTTATCAACCGAGTGGCCGTTCTGACGCATAAATATTATGATGGCGTAGTGCCCGAACCCTTCGATTTCACTGAAGTCGACACCGAAACGCTGGCAGCACTCCGAAAATTCCCCGAAACCATTTCCAGTTCCATCGACCGCTACCGCTTTCGGGAGGCCGGCCAAGAACTGATGAACCTAGCACGTTTGGGCAACAAATATCTTGCCGACGAAGAGCCTTGGAAAGTAATCAAAGAAGATGAAGAGCGCGTAAAGACCATCATGTTCGTAGCCTTACAAATCGCAACGGGATTGGCAATTTTGAGCGAGCCGTTTTTACCATTTACTTCCAAAAAGCTAAAGAATATTCTCAATGTCACCATGAGCGAAACCGAAGGGCCTGGCTGGCAAGATGTTTACAAAAATGAATTTCTCCTAAAATCAGGCCATCAACTCAACAAAGCCGAACTCCTCTTCCGAAAAGTAGAGGATGAAGAAATTCAAAAACAACTCGATAAATTGGAAGCCACAAAAAAATCCAACGCAAACGAAAACAAGACGCTGATGCCCCAAAAAGACACCATTACCTTCGACGACTTCACCAAACTTGATATACGCGTAGGCACTATCGTCGCAGCCGAAAAAATGGCCAAGACCAAAAAATTGATGGTCTTGAAAGTCGATACCGGACTCGACACGCGAACCATTATTTCAGGAATCGCGGAGAGCTTTTCTGCGGAAGAAGTTATTGGTAAGAAAGTAACCGTTTTGGTCAATCTTGCGCCTCGCGCTTTAAGGGGTGTTGACAGTGAGGGCATGATTTTGATGACGGAAAATACGGATGGAAAGTTGGTTTTTATGAACCCTGATGAAAACGGGGTCGGTAACGGGGAAGGAATAAATTGAAACCTTAATTTTCGATAACTGGCAGTTCGGGCGTAGTCGAGAGCTTAGGAATACAAATTGGTCTCGACTGCGCTCGACCAGACAAAAAGCATATCGTCGATGAATCTCGTAAAATATTTAATTAAAAACACCCAACTCCCCCAAAAAAGCATCCAAAACACGGTCGAACTCCTCGGCCAAGACTGTACCGTGCCTTTTATATCCCGCTACCGAAAAGAAAAAACGGGCAATCTCGATGAAGTCCAGATCGGGGACATAGTCAAGTTCAAGGCCGAATTCGAAGCCTTGGAAAAACGAAAATCGACCGTTTTAAAGGCTATCGAAGAACAGGACGCCTTAACGGATGAGCTTCGCCAAAAAATTGAGGGTTCAGGAGATTTGACGAGCCTTGAAGACCTCTACCTTCCCTTCAAGAAAAAACGCCAGACCAAAGCGGAGACCGCCCGAAAAAACGGATTGGAGCCTTTGGCGAAAATTATCATGGCCCAGAATCATGATCATATCGATCAGGTAGCTTCCCAATATTTGAGCAAACAGGTTCAAAACGAAGAGGAAGCCTTGGAGGGCGCGCGCCATATTATTTCCGAATGGCTAAATGAAAGAATCTCGGTCCGGAACCAGATTCGAAACCAGCTGGACCGTTCGGCCATGCTCACGACCAAAGCCGTTTCGTCAAAAAAAGAAGAAGAAAAAGCGCAGAAGTATCGGGATTATTTTGACTGGAGCGAGGCCTTAAATCGTGCTCCATCCCATCGATTATTGGCGATACTCCGAGCGGAGAACGAGGGCTTTATAAGGGTCAAGATCGAAATCGACGATACCTATATCCTATCCAAAATAGCGGACCGCATCATAAAATCGAACAATTCATGTGCGCCTCATATTCGTTTAGCCATTGAAGATGCCTACAAGCGGTTGCTCTTTCCATCCTTATCCAACGAAATACTGAAATCCGCCAAAGAAAAAGCGGATGACGAAGCCATAGAGGTATTCTCCAAAAACTTGAAACAATTGCTTTTAGGGGCACCTTTGGGTGAAAAACGCATTTTGGCCATTGATCCGGGCTTCCGGACCGGTTGCAAGATCGTCTGCTTGAGTGCCCAGGGAAGCTTGGAACATAACGAGACCATTTATCCACATGCGCCCCAGAACAAAAGTACCGAGGCCATTAAAAAAATTAGCTCGCTTTGTGACGCTTATAAAATAGAAGCCATAGCCATCGGTAACGGAACGGCTTCAAGGGAAACCGAGCGGTTGGTAAAGCGGGTCCATTTTAAAAATCCGGTTGAGGTATTCGTGGTAAGCGAGGCGGGGGCTTCGATCTACTCCGCCTCGAAAATAGCCCGGGAAGAATTCCCGAATTACGATGTAACCGTTCGCGGCTCCGTGTCTATCGGACGGCGCTTGGCAGACCCTTTGGCGGAATTGGTGAAAATCGACGCCAAATCTATCGGGGTAGGCCAATACCAGCATGATGTAGACCAAAATAAACTGCAAACTTCGCTGGATAGCGTGGTCGAAAGCTGTGTGAATTCCGTGGGTGTAAATATCAATACGGCCAGCGTTCCATTGTTGAGCTATGTGTCTGGCATCGGTTCGAAATTAGCGGAAAATATTGTTGCTTACCGATCTGAAAATGGGGCTTTCACGGATAGGACCCGTATTATGAATGTTCCGCGTTTGGGTGGGAAAGCATTTGAACAAGGCGCTGGATTTCTTCGGATAAAAGACGGGGAAAACCCATTGGATGATTCCGCCGTGCACCCGGAAAGCTATGGCATTGTTAAACAAATGGCCAAAGACAACGGAATAACTGTATCCGATTTAATAGGAAATAAAAAACGGCTACAACAAATTGATCTGGGCAGCTACCAAACGGAAAACGTAGGGCTCCCGACCCTTCAGGACATCATCGAAGAACTCGAAAAGCCAGGACTCGACCGTCGTGAAAAGGCCAAGGTGTTTACTTTTGACCAAAACATTCGTAGTATTTCAGATGTGCGGGACGGGCAACTACTTCCGGGTATTGTGAACAACATCACCAATTTTGGCTGCTTTGTAGATATCGGCATTAAAGAAAGTGGACTTATTCATGTTTCCAATCTATCGGATACGTTTGTAAAGGATGTCAATGAACATGTTCATTTGCATCAACAAATAATTGTAAAAGTTATATCCGTAGATATTCCAAGAAAACGAATACAGTTAAAATTACACAAATCGT
The DNA here is from genome assembly GCA_024635875.1 of Pricia sp. GTDB lineage: Bacteria > Bacteroidota > Bacteroidia > Flavobacteriales > Flavobacteriaceae > Pricia. The sequence continues at coordinate 2,482 of JAGXIC010000120.1, read as the reverse complement.
AGCGTAATGCTCAAAATCGCCTTCCACCCCCTCTACAAACACCCCTTGCCCGAAGGTCATCGCTTTCCGATGCTGAAGTATGACCTTTTGCCAAAACAGTTGCTGCATGAGGGCACCTGTACGCCCGATAACTTTTTCGAGCCTGAAATACCGAACGATAAATACATCGTGGCAGTCCATAATCCAGAGTATTTCTATGATTTGCTTCATATGAAGATTCCACCTAGGGAAGCCCGTAAAATCGGCTTTCCGTTGACGGAAGATTTGGTGCAACGTGAGCGTATCATTGCAGACGGGACGATGAAAGGTTGCGAATTCGCTTTGGACTATGGGGTTGCCATGAACATTGCAGGGGGTACGCACCATGCCTACACCAACCGGGGCGAGGCTTTCTGTATGCTGAACGATCAGGCGATCGGGGCGCGTTATTTACAGGCGAAGAAGCTGGCGAAAAAAATCCTAATCGTAGATCTCGATGTACATCAGGGCAACGGTACGGCAGAAATTTTCCGAAACGATGCATCCGTATTTACCTTTTCGATGCACGGAGCGGGAAATTATCCTTTTAAAAAGAAAAAATCAGATCTTGATATTCCTTTGGAAAAAAATACGGGGGATGCTACTTATTTATCCATCCTCAAGAAAACCGTACCTGAATTAATAGCCACCGAAAAACCGGATTTTATCTTTTACCTCTGTGGGGTAGACGTGATTGCATCCGATAAATTGGGCACGCTTGCCCTAACAGTCGAAGGTTGCCGACAGCGGGACGAATTTGTGCTGGAAACCTGTAATAAACTCGAAATTCCGGTACAATGCAGTATGGGTGGCGGGTACTCCCCAGATATCAAAACTATTGTTGAGGCGCATGCCAACACTTTTCGGGCTGCGCAACAAATTTTCTTTTAAACGAAATTGCGAATTCAACTACAATTGGCGGGTAAAAGGTGTTTTGCGGTCGAAACCTGTCTAGTGGTCAGACAGTTTGCTTCCATCCTATCGGAAAGACGAGGCAATTTTGTAATTTCCCGTCTTGGAAACGGTTTCCCGATAAAGAGCACGATTTAAAATTTATTTCCTGAAACCCTCCCGACATTTCGGGATTGAGAACCATGGCGACAAACATATTCTAAAAACTCGTCCTATTATGAAGTCAAAATTCGTCCATTTGTTATCGCTGGTTATATTGGGCGTTTTATTTTCCTGTAAAGAAAAACAGGCTGATAATAATCCTGTGGCAACTGGTTCTAAAGAAAATGCTTCCCAAAAAATAAAACTGATTTTCGATACCGATGCCAACAACGAACTCGACGATCAGTTTGCACTTGCCTATATGTTACTCAACGGTGCCATTTTTGATGTTAAAGGTATTACGGTAAACGCCACACGAAACGATAAAAGTGTTCAGGGGCATTATGACGAGGCCGAACGTGTCATGCAGCTTTGTAATCTAAAGGAAGCCGTGCCCCTATTGAAAGGCGCGGAAGGAAATTTTAAGGAAATCAGTACTGATTTCGACCCCGATACCTATGACGGCCAAGATGGGGTGGACTTTATTCTCGAGGAAACCAAAAAAGACTCGATTATTGTGGTGGCCGTAGGTAAATTGACCAATATTGCGCTCGCCCTTAAAAAAGACCCTTCGTTTGCCCAACGCACAAAAATCGTATGGCTGGGAAGCAACTATCCCGAAACTGGGGAATACAACCAAGACAACGATACCATTGCCATGAATTATGTATTGAACAGCAAAATTCCCTTTGAAATGGTCACGGTACGCTACGGAAAGCCCTCGGGAACTGATGCCGTTGCCGTGACCAAAACCGAAGTAAATGACAAACTACCGGGTTTGGGGCCCAAGGCTACCGAGCCCATTACAGGAAGGCACGGCGGCACTTTCGACACTTTTGGCGATTATGGAGTCAACCTTTTCGAACATATTTTCGATCACATAAACACTTCGCAGGTTACCCCATCGCGCCCTCTTTTCGATATGGTCGCTTTGGCCATACTTAAGAATCCGGAGTGGGGCGATACAAAACGGATTCCATGTCCCATTTTGATAGACAACAAATGGACTGAAAGGCCTGATAATAAAAGGACCATCGTACTTTGGGAGAATTTTGACAAGCAGTCGATCTTGGCAGATTTTTATAAAACCTTAAAGCAGCCGACTCCCATAGGACCTTCTAAATAATTTAGAAAGGCCACGTTATTGTTCGGGCACAATTGATTGCATTCTTGTTCAGACAATACATACAATTTGTTACGCTCCGTATGAAAAAAATAGTGCCGATATTCTTCCTTATTTTCTCCACTATTTCGTTTTCCCAAGATACGATACCACTACCCGACGATAGTCGATGGGACCTGTTCAAATACGATTTCGGAAACATATTCAAGGGCATAGGCTATTCCTATGCAAGACCTTTCCATTGGCAAGGCAAACAATGGGGACAGTTCCTGTCTCTTATACACATCT